>JADLAZ010000131.1 GCA_020849725.1 Chloroflexota bacterium | reverse complement strand
TGCGCTGGAAGGTGTCGAGGCTCGACCAGTCGGTGTAGAGGCGGTCGAACAACTCCGGGTGGATCGGGTAGGCATCGCGCAGCCGGCGCTCGTAGCTCCCCTCGCGGCAGCCGGTGGGGAACTCGGCTGCCTGGCTCTCGTACAGCTCGCGGAAGGCCCGCACGACCGCGTCCCGAACCGGGTAGTTGGGCGCGGTGAGCGGCTGAAAGAGCCGGCGGCGGACGATCTCGTAGCCCTCCTCGGCGCTGGCCGGGCGCCAGGCCGCCTCCAGTCGGCCGAAGGTGTTCTTCAGCCGCTCCAGCGCCAGCAGGCCACCCTCGCCGCCGACCTCGATCTGGCTGGCCGGGATGGAGGCGACGACGAGCGCGCGCGGGGCCTGGCGGGCGGCCTCGGTCAGCGCCTGGGCAAAGGTCAGGTTGGCGTCGAAGGAGCCGGCCGGCAGGTCGGCCTGGTTGTAGAGCTGGCGGACGAAGGCGACCCACTCGTCGATGAGGATCAGGCACGGGGCGTGGCGGGTGAACAGCTCCAGCAGCGTCGTCGAGCCGGGCGAGACGCCGCGGGCGTCGGCCTCGGCCACCAGGGCATACCCCTCGCGCCCGCCGAGCTGGTGGGCCAGCTCGCCCCAGAGCGTGCGCACCTCGGTCCCGTCCGGTTTGCGGTGCGGCCGGGCCGGGTCGAGCGCCGTGCCGACCAGCACCGCCCGGTTGGCCGCCGGCGGCTGGGCGACGCCGGCCTCGGCCAGCACGGCCTCGATGCCGGCCAGCTCGCCGGCGGGCGTGCCGGAGACGAGGTGGTAGAGGGCGAGCATCGAGTGGGTCTTGCCGCCGCCGAAGTTGGTCTGCAACTCGACGACCGGGTCGCCGCCGTCGCCGGTCAACCGGCGCACGGCCGTCACCAGCAAGTGGCGCAGGCCATCGGTCAGGAAGGTGCGGCGGTAGAACTCGGCCGGCAGCCGGTCCTCGTCGGCGCCCTCGCCGCGGTGGACCTGGCCGAGGTCGGCGGCGAACTCGGCCTGCTGGTAGCGGCCGGAGGCGACGTCGGGGTGCGGCGTGATCACCTCGCGCCAGGGGCGCAAGCCGGCGGCCGGCTGGCCGGCGACCGGCGCGACGGCGGCGCGGCGCTGCTCGGTGCGGGTCTGCTCGGCGTAGCGGGTGCGCAGCACCTCGTGCTTGTGGCCGTCCAGCGCGCGCGCCTCGTCGGCCGAGATGGCCGTCAGCAGGCGCTGGGCGCTGTCGAGCGCGCGGTAGGTGTCGTCGGTCGAGAATGGCTGCTGATGCGCCCAGCGGTTGCGCGCGTCGCGCAGCTCGCTGACGAGCGAGCGCTCGGCCTGGCCGAGGGTGCGGGCGAAGACGTCGCTCCAACTGAACCACAGCACGTTCAGGAGCGCCGCCACGTCCAGGTGCGGCTCGCCGCTGCCGGGTGGGACCGCCGGGTCCCGGCGCACGGCCGCCGCCAGCTCGGTCGGCCAGGTCGTGCCGTAGCGGCTCTTGAACGCGCGCTGGACGAAGGGCGCGAGCGCCTGCTGCAGCAGCTCCATCGCCTTGCCGACGCGCTCGTGGTTGCTGAGTGCCATCGCTGCATCCTCTCTAGCCCGCGAATGGGGCGGCCTCGGCCAGCGCCCGCTCCAGCGCGGCGATGACCTGGAGCATGATCTGGAGCGTGGTTGGCTCCATCTCAGTAGCCCTCGCGCTCGACGCGCCAGTCGAAGCGCTCGCGCACGAGCGCCGGACCGAGCCGGCGAGCCGCCAACCGGAGCCGCAACTCGCGCTCGCCAGCGTCCGGGTGGCGGCGACGGATGTCCGCCAGCGCCAGCGCGCAGGTCAGGGCGTTCAGGTCGGCCACGCGCTGCAGCTTGCGCCAGCCGGGCATGCGGCGGAAGCCCGCAATCAGGGCGCGCTCGGCGTCGGGAAGGGTGTCACTCGTCAGCGACATAGCGCGCTCCTGCGGTGATCGACGGCAGAACACAGGCCGTGGACGGTGGCGGCGCCTCGCTCATACCAACTGCCCCTGCTGCAGGCCGATCGCCGCCGTGGGGTGGAGCGCCGGACGGTAGCCGTGGGCCAGCGCCGCGACGGTCGACCGCGGCGTCAGGACGTGGACGATGCGATCGGGCGCGCCGGCCTCGGGCGCGCCGTAGCCGGCGAAGCTCCACGCCAGCAGCGCATCACCCAGCACGAGCAGGGGTGGGCCGCCAGGCTCCAGGGCGACGATGGCTCCGTCGGGCACATGCCCGAGTCGCTCGGGGTAGGTCCGCCTGGTGAAGTCCGGGGCCAGCCGCTCCGCGTGGAGCTGCCCGTCGATCTCGTCGCGGCCGGGCAAGCGGTCGAGACCCTGGCCGGCCGCCCAGGCGGCGCGGAACGCCGCGTAGCGCTCGCCCTGGCACTCGCGGCAGGGGCGGTGGCCGGCCGCCAGCGCCGTCGCCTCGTCGAGGAAGAAGAGCTCGGTGTAGCGGCGGGGCGTCATGACCGCCCGGTGGCGGTCCTTGAAGGCGAGCCGGCAGATGATCCAGTGCCGGTGGGTGAACAGCAACCGTCCTGGCCGCCAGCCGCGCGGCAGCCGGAGGCGCTGCCGGTCATCGTGCAGGATGCCGCGGTTGCCCATCAGGCCGCCGCGCTCGGGCGTGGCGACCAGCGCGCCGGTGGGGTCAACGCGGTTCTGGAGCGGCGTCCGCCCCGCGCCCCTGGCGGGCGTCGCGCTCACAGCAGGTGCTCCTGCTGGAGGCCGGTCGCCGCCGCCTGCGCCGCCCGCGCCGCCTCGGCGGCGATCGCCGGCCAGGCGGTGACGAGGCCGTTGTAGGCCCGCGCCTCCGACGCCCAGCCCTTGCGCTCGCACAGGCTGTAGAGCCGGTAGGCCAGGTCGCGGGCCGCCTCGGCCTGCGCGCCGGCCCGCGCCAGCACCCAGGCGGCGCTGGTCTCGCCGCCGGTCTCGTGCCGCCGGACGAGGTGCTGGGTCATCTCCCAGACGGTCAAGCGCTGGTCGGCGGCCGGGTTCCAGTCGGCGGGCAGCTCGTCGCGGCGCAGCAGGCGGACCTTGCCGGCGCGGGCGACGACGATGCCGGCCTCGACCATGCCGCCGACGGCGGTGTTCTTGGCCTTGGAGAGCGTCTCGGCATCGCCGAACGGCCCCTCGGCGAAGCCGAACTGCTCGTACCAGGCCAGCGCCCAGCGCGTGTCGGCGTCGTGATCGCCCTCCTGCTCGGTGAGATACGCATCGAGTGCCTGGTTGATTAGGGCGAGGGCGGTGCGCACTGTCATGGGCCAGCCATCGGCCTCCAACACCGTGCGGTAGCGGGAGAAGATAGCCATGCCGGGACCGATGCTGGCCTGGGCCAGGTCGACCGGGGCGATGTTGCCGCGCTGGAGATCTCGTAGGGCGGACGGCAGTTCGCGTTGGAGGGCGGTCAGGAACTCGCGGCGAGTGGCGACGGGCGCGTCGTCTGGGCGCGGGCGGCAAACGAGGACGATCGACGAGGCGAGTGCGTTCGTGCCGATGCTGATGCTCCGGGCGCTGCGTTCGGTGCGCATCGGCCAGGTGCCGGTGATCGAGAAGTCGGCTTGGATGAGCCCTGCGAGCATCGTCTCCCAACCAGTAGAGGCGATGGCTGCGCTGCCGCCATCATCTGTGTCGCCCCCGTTCCCGTCGTCTTCGGCCTGCTTGAAGGCGTAGTAGACCGTCGTAGGATAGTCGGGATGTCCGGCCTGGCGGAGTTGATCGAAGACCTGTCCGAGCCCGTCCTCGAAGAACTCCCGCGCCTTCTCTTTCTGTCCGTCAAACCGGTACGGCGTGGCGACGAGTTCTGCCTCCTTGGGTGTGAGCAGAGTGCGAAAGAGGGCAGACAGGGTGCCGAGCAGCGAGCGACGTAGCCAGACGTAGAAGAAGTCGGAGAGATCCGCATAGCCGATGTTGTCATAGTACGGCGGGTCGGTCGAAATCAGTGGAGCCCCAATTGCCGTGAGTGCGTCACGTGCATCAGCTTGCCGCGCGGTGGCCCTCGAAAATGCCGGCAAGGTTTCGATAGCTTCGACGACCCACGACACCGCATCGAAAAAATTGCGCGTCGAATGCGATAAGGGATTCACATCGGCGTAATCCCACAACATCGGTAGCGCTTGGCGACCGAAAGCACCGGCGACAAAGTCGCCGGTGCTTTGCCATCGGGCTAACGTACACCCGCTTTCAGCGGCACGGTCAACTGCGAACGCCAGGTACACCGCCACCGCATCCGCATACGCCGCCGCACCCGCCCCGCCCGCCTCCAGCCCCACGCCGTCGTCGGCCAGCCCGGCGGCCCCGGCATCGGCGCGCACCCGTGCCCGCGCCTCGCCCACCAGGTCGCTGAAGGTGGTCAGGGCGACGAGCTGGCGGGGGGTGAAGAGG
>JADLAZ010000130.1 GCA_020849725.1 Chloroflexota bacterium | reverse complement strand
CCTGGATCTGGTCGCGGAAGCCGTACGCGCCACCCGACTGGTAGAAGGCCGAGCGCGCCCAGACACGGCAGCCCTGCGTCTGATAGAGCAGCCAGCGGTTGAGCAGCACGTCCCAGGCCGGCTCCGGTGTCCGCACCTGCACGCCACCCAGCACTTCCTCCCAGCGCGCGATCGTCTCTGCCAGCGCCGCCGCCACCGCGCCGGCATCGTAGTAGCGCGAGACGAGCGTCGCGACGGCGGTGCGATCGGCCGCCTCGCCCAGCACGAAGACGATCTCCACCTGTCCATCCGGGGGCACATCGAATGGCGCCTGCAGCGCCGCGCACGGGTCAAGGCCGGCGCCGACCCGGCCCGACAGCGCGATGCGGCCCAGCCCGGCCGGCCGGCTGCAGCTGCCGTTACGCCCGATGAACTCCAGCCGATCAGCCGTTAGCGTCCGGTCGCGGCGGTTGACGGCGGCAAAGGCGATCCGGCCGGCGAACTCGCCGTTGTAGGCGTTGCGCGCCAGCAGCGCGCCCGTGGCTCGGTCGATCTCGGTGACGACGAACGGCGCCATCGACTCGCGGTTCACACCCAGCACCCACTCGACGTAGGCGGTAGCCGACAGTCGGCGCGGTCGTCCGGAGCGGTTCGTCAACCGCAGTCGCCACAGACGCACCGGGTCGTCGGGCGGCACGAAGATCGTCAGCTCCTGCGCCAGGCCGTGGCTGAGGTGCTCGAATGTCGTGTAGCCCTGGCCATGGCGCACTCGATAGGTCCGGTCAGCGCCGCACGGCCGCGGCGTCGCCGACCAGACCGCACCGGTCTCCTCATCGCGCAGGTAGAGCGCCTCGCCCGACCCATCGGACACCGGATCGTTGGACCAGGGCGTCAGCCGGTTCTCGCGACTGTTGCCGACCCAGGTGTAGCCCGGCCCCGCCTCCGTCACCAAACAGCCAGCGACTGGATTGGCGATGATATTGCTCCAGGGCGCGGGCGTCGGCACACCCGGGCGCACCTCGATGATGTACTCGCGCCCGTCGCCGGTGAAGCCTCCCAGACCATTGTGCAGGAGCAAATCCAGCGGCGGCAGCGCGCCGGGTGGGTCCGGCGGCGGCTCGCGGCGCGGTGTCAGCCGGGGCGGCAGCGTCAGCAGCGGCGGTGCGACCGCCAGTTGCCGCTCCAGATCGCCACGGCTGCCGACCAGCACTGCCCTCGCCACCGTCAGGAACAGCACCCGGTCGTCCTCGCTCATTGTGTCGCCGCGAAGCAGGCTGACACCACCATGCGCGCCGAACAGGCCTGGCGTCGTGCTACCCTGCACCAGCGTCTGAATGCGCTCGTGCAGCGCCTGCTGGTAGCCGCCCCGGTCCTCGTTCAGGATCACCAGATCGACGAACAGGCGGTTGCGCCGCCAGTATTCGTGCGCCCGCAGCAACTCGTGCAGCAGCCCCAACTCCTCGGCATCCAGCAGTTGCACCAGCACGATCGGCAGATCGCCGGAGATGCCGTACCGCCACAGACCGGCCTGCGTCCCCCGATTGTGCCCCAGGACGTTCGCCGGCGGGCGCAGCGTCGGCTCGCTGTAGAGCAGGCGTGCCGCCAGGCGCAGAAAGCGGTGCGCATCAGCGGCGCTCAGGTTCAGGTGATGCAGCTCGATCTGGTCGTAGGTCCAGGCCATCGCCAGCGCCCGCTCGGCCGAACGGGGGTCGGTATATTTCTCGGCGAGCGCCAGCGCGCTCTCGCGGCTGTCGGCCGCGCCGAGCGCCCATGTCAGGCTGACCGACGCCCCGGGCGCCAGCCGCACCTGCTGGCGCAGGCTGAAGATTGGGTCCAGCACCGCCCCGACTGTGCCCGACAGATCGACGCCATCGACCACCGCCGCCGGCGCGGCTGGTGTGCGGCCACGCCCCAGGAAGCGCGCCCGGTCCGTCTCCCAGGTGGCCGCGCCCATGACCTCGCCGGCGACAGCCAATGTGTGCAGCGCCCACACGCGCCCGTCGCTGGCGGCGCGCGGCCGGCGGCTGGCTAGCAGCGCAGTGTGCTCCGGCACATGCTCCGTTTCGACAAAGAGCTTGCTGAACGCCGGGTGGGCGGCGTCGGCTGCCGGAGTGGCCAGCGCGATCTCGGCGTAGCTGGTCAACTCCAGGGCGCGCTCGCGATCGCTGAGGTTCAGGAGCGTGACCCGCCGGACTTCGACGTCGTCCTCCGGCGAGACGGCGATCTCGGTGTGGGTCTCGATGTCGCGGTCGCGCCGCCGGATCTCGGCCTTACCGATGGCGAAGGTGACATCGTACACGTCGGCCGGACTGGTGGTGGGCTGATAGCCACTCGACCAGATCGGGCCGCCGGCCAGGTCGCGCACGTAGATGAAGAAGCCCCAGTGATCGCGGGTCGTGTCCTCGCGCCAGCGGGAGATCGCCGTCTCGCGCCAGTAGCTGTAGCCGGCGCCAGCATTGGTGATCATGACGCCGTACTCGCTGTTGGACAGCAGGTGGATGCGCGGTGCGGCCGACTGTGGCGTCGTGAAGTGTCGGATGGCCTGGCCGGTGTCGACCGTCTCCTCCGTCACCGCCACCTCGGCCAGGTGCGGCTGGACCAGCGGCGTCTGACGCGGCAGGCGCTCCTGCAGCAGCAACTCAACCGCGCGCGTCGCTGGCTCGGTGTGGAAACGCTCCACCATCGCCTCGCCATCGAGCCAGTTCGCCAGCGTCACCAGGATCATGCCCTGGTGGTGGGCCATGTAGGTGCGCACGATAACGCCGTGGACGCGCTCTGGCTGGCGGGCAGCCGTGTAGTCGATCGACTCGTACAGCCCATAGCGTCCGCCGAGGCCCAGCCGGGCGAGCCGGTCCAGATTCGCCAGCACGGCGCGTGGGTCGACGGGACCAGCCAGGATCGAGGCATACGGCGCCACTACCAGGTCCTCGCTCAGGCCGCGGCGCAGGCCGGTGCCGGGCACGCCGAAGGCGCGGTACTGATAGGTCAACTCCAGATCGAAGACCGCGTAGGCCGCTTCGGAGATGCCCCAGGGCACGCCGCGCTGCCGCCCGTAGGCGATGTGGCGGCGCACGACGACATCGTAGGTCTCGTCGAGCAGGGTCACCGGGTAGCGCCGCATCACCAGCAACGGCATCAGGTATTCGAACATCGTGCCGCTCCAGGAGAGCAGCATGCGGCCACCGGCTGTGCGCGTCAGCGGGCGGCCGAGGCGGAACCAGTGTTCCAGCGGCACATCGCCCTTGGCGATGGCGACGAAGCTGGCCAGGCGCGCCTCAGATGCCAGCAGATCGTAGGCCGAATTATCGAGCCGCCCATCCGCCACCCGGTAGCCGATGGCGAAGAGGTCGCGCTGGCCGTCGTAGAGCAGGCGGAAATCCGTGGCGCGGATGAAGCCGTCAGCCTCGGCCGCCAGCCGGTCGGCCTGGGCAAGTGTGGCGGCCGCCTCGGCCGCTCCCTGGTCCAGCGCGCCAGCCAGCGCATCGAGCCAGGCGCGCGCCTCACCGTCGGTCACCGTCGCGCGCAGGCCCGCCAGCGCCGGGCTGGCGGCCTGCGGCAGCGCCGCGACTGAGGCCAGCGTCGGCTCAGCATCGAGCAGCGCCAGCAGTTCACGCCAGGCGTCGATCGTGCGGTCGATGGCGGCTGGCGCCAGTGGTAGCCGCGTGAGCCAGGGCAGAATGGCGTCGACGCCGGTCTGCACCGGCCAGAGCGACTGGCGGAGCTGGGCCGCCCGCGCCGCCGCCAGGCTGTCCGCCGGGGCGGCCGCCACGAGCGCGTCGGCGGCGGCGGTCAGTCGCGCCAGCCAGTTCTGGGTTGCGGCGGCGCCGACCGGCGGTCCCTGCAACACCGCGAGCACCTCACGCAGGGCCGCCGCCAGGCCGGGCGGCGGCTGGCCGGCGTCGGCCTCGAGCAGCCAGGCGGCATCGCGCAGCCCGGCAATGAGGCGCGTGCCGATGAGCGGTGCGTCCCCCAGCGCCAGCAATCCCTGCTTGAGCGCGATCAGATGGCCGACCAGGTTGCCGCTGTCGACCGTCGAGACATAGGCCGGCGGCAGGACGGCACGCGTTTCCGTGTCGTACCAGTTGTAGAAATGCCCCTGGAAGCGCTCCAGATCGGTCATCGTCGCCAGCGTCCGCTCGAGGCGGTCCAACAGGTCGCGCGCGGTCAGGTAGCCGAGGTCGTGCGCCGCCAGCGTCGACAGCAGCAGCAGTCCGATATTCGTCGGCGAGGTCCGGTGCGCCAGCTCTCCCTTCGGTTCCTCCTGGAAGTTGTCGGGTGGCAACCAGTGATCGGCCGGGCCGACAAAGTCGACGAAGAAGCGCCAGGTGCGGTAGGCGAGCAGCCGGATGCGTCGCGCTTCATCCGGCGTCAGCACCCGCCGGCGCAAGCGCGCGGGTCGACTCAGCCGGTCGGCCAAGATCGGCGACACCAGCCAGGCCAGCAGCAGCGGCAGGGCGATCGGTGCGCTGGCCGGGGCCAGCAGGCTGACCAGCGCCAGCCCGACCGCGGCGATGGCCACCGCCGGCCACATCCGGTCGGTCGCCGCCCGCGCGCCGGCCAGACCACGCTCCGACTGCGCTGCCGTCACCCACTCCAGCAGGTTCCGGCGTCGCATCAGCCGCACGAGCGTGCGCACCATCGCATCGACCATGAGCGCCGCCTGATGCGCGAGCAGCACCACCGTCACACCGAAGCGCGCCAGGTCGCGGGCCACCTTGTCGACCAGTCCGCGCAGGTAGCCGCGCAGATCGGTAATGGAGCGCAGGCCCAGCACCTCGCCGGCGATGCCGGACAGGACCGGAAAGCCGAGCACCAGCAGCGCGAGAGCCGTGATGCCCAGCACAGCGCCCGGCACGAGCAGCCAGACCAGCAGCAGCATCACCACCAGCGACGGCGCGACCAGCGACCGCCGCAAGTTGTCGAACAGCTTCCACCAGCCGAGCAGCGACACATCGCCGTGGGCGCGCGTGCCGGCAGCTGTCGGCGTCCACGGCAGCAGCCACGGCAGCAACTGCCAATCGCCGCGCGCCCAGCGGTGCTGTCGCTGGGCATGGACGAGATAGCGGCTGGGATAGTCCTCGAAGATCTCGATATCGGCGGCCAACGCCGTGCGGGCGTGCAGCCCCTCGAACAGGTCGTGGCTCAGCAGCGCATTGTCCGGCGCCCGACCGGCAAGTGTCGCTTCGAAGGCGTCGACGTCGTAGATGCCTTTACCGATGTAGGAGCCTTCGCCCCACAGATCCTGGTAGACGTCTGACACGGCGGTGGTGTACGGGTCGAGGCCAGCCTCACCGGCGAAGAGCCGGGCAAACGGGGAGGCCAGCGCGCTGCCCAACGTCGGGCTGACGCGCGGCTGGACGATGCCGTAGCCGGCGACGACGACGTGTCGGCGCGGGTCGATCACTGGCCGGTTGAGCGGATGGGCCATGGCGCCAATCAATCGGCTGGCGATGCCCGGGGGCAACTGCGTGTCGGCATCCAGCGTGATCACGTAACGCGCGCCGATCAGCGCCCGCGCATCACCGACGATGTGGGCGAAGTCGCAGTCGTCCGCCCCGCGCAGCCACCGGTTGAGCTCGTGCAGCTTGCCGCGCTTGCGCTCCCAACCCATCCAGCGCTCCTGAAGCGGGTTCCAGCGTCGGGGGCGGTGCAGCAGGACGAACCGGTCCGGCCGGTCGTCACCATCGCGCGCATTCAGGTCGCGGATGCCGTCGCTAGCCACCGCCAGCAGCCGCTCGTCGTCCGGCATCGTGGCCTGCGGTGCATCAGCGAAGTCCGAGAGCAGCACGAAGGTCAGATTCACATCGTAGTTGGCCAGCGCCCGGATCGTCAGCCCGTCGAGGTCATCGCGGATGCCGGCCTCATCGGTCAGCAGCACCGGCACAGCCACGACGGTCCGGGCCATCGGTGGAATGGCATCGCTGAAGTCTAGCTTCGGCAGCCGGCGCGGCGGCAGCACCAGCGTCAGCAGCCAGTTGACCAGCCCGATGGCCAACTCGCTGACCGGCGCCGCCGCCACGACCAGCAGGGTGACAAGCAGTGCCAGCGGCGCGGCGACGACCGCCAGGAGCGCCGCTGTCCCGACCAGCACCGCGGCGAGGTAGCCGGCGGTGGGCCAGGCCGTTACGAGCCGGTACAGGCGCGTGGTCAGCGCCGGACGGTAGCGCAAGGCTCGCTCGAGCGCCGGCCGGCCGGCATCGATCAGGTAGTAGCCGACGTGCGCCAGCCGGTGGTCATCGTCGTCCGGTGTCGCCACCGCGCCTGCCAGCGCCAGCGCCCGCCGGGCCACATCCACCTCGTCGGCGCCACTGCGGCGCGCCAGATCTTCCACCTCGTGCCGGTAGCGGTCGCGCGTGGCGAAGTCCATGCGGGCGTAGGCGCCGACAGGGTCGTGGCGCAGCAGGCCCTCCACCAGACTGACCCGCTCGACGAAGGTGGCCCAATCGAGCGACGACACCGTGCGCATGCTGGTGAAGACATTGCCCACCGACACATGGTTGGCCGCCTGGCGCTGATTCTCGCCCCGAATCAGCGCATCAGCCGTCAGGCCACTCTCGGCCAGCCGCTGCTCCAGCCATTGTCGCGCCAGCAGCAGCGGCGTCTGCGAGTCGTGCAGCCGCTGCAGCACCTGCACCAGAAAGGCATCGCCGCGCCGCCCCGGCTCGTGCAAGCCATCGGCCAGCAGCAGCACCAGATCGCTGGGCCGCTCCGAGCGCTCCAGCAGATCGTCGAGCCAGCGGTTAGCGCTCTCGCCTGCCTGGTGCGCCGTCACGGCGCCCTCGGCCAGACGGCGCAGGTTCTCGATCAGCGCCAGCCGCAGGGCGATCGGAAAGGCCCACAACTCGCCAAGTCGCAGCGGCCTCACCGTCTGATAGGCCTGCACGAACCGGGTCAGTGTCTCGTCGTCGAGCTGCGAGTCGGTGTGGGCGACCAGCGTCACCGCCATCCGGTAGACCTGCAGAAAGCCGGCATACGGCTCGGTCGTCATGCGCGGCAACTCGCGCTCGTAACCGCGCGGCAGATCCTGGCGCACCTCCCGCACTTGCTCCTGCACGGCATGGTAGTTGTCCAGGAGCCACTGCGCGGCCGGCACACTGAAGCGCTCGCGCAGGCCGACGCGCGCGAAGTGGGTGTAGACACGCGCCAGAGCGCGCTCGTTGTCGATCAGGCGCGGGATCAGACGCTGGGGCGACCGGCCGGCGGTCGTCACCCGCGTGTTCGACGCCAGCTCTACCGCAAGGTGCTCCAGACGGTCCTGGCTGAGCATCTCCTCGCGCAACGGCGTCAAGTCCGGTGGCGTGCCCCCCTGGTCTCCGACCTCCGTCTGGACCAGCCCCACCAGCAGGAGTGCGATCAGCAGCTCTCCTGCAGCGCCCTCCAGCATGTCCGGTACACCGCTCACCAGCGCGGCCACGCTCACGGGCGATATCAAGGCAGCGACCCAGGCAACGATCTCGACCGGCACCATCTTTCCCTCACGCCCGTTGTCGGATAACAGGCCGCCGCTCAACAAGCGTGGCACGACTGGCATTCAGCTACGCTGGCAAACGCCATTACCAACCAGAGCGTAGCAAGTGCCATGCCATCGATTGCCGACCTGCCCGCGGGCGCCGTGGTACACTCTGTGCGGACGATGACGTCGACAGCCCGGCGTGGCGATGGCCTGACTGGTCACGCTCAACGCGCGCCATGGCGTGCCCCATGGCGCACTGGAAACCGCACCGGCAGGGGAGCGGGCTGCCGAGTGGCCCACAAGCGCAACCTGCCAGTGCCTCGTTCCTGGTCGGATGGACGATCTGGAGGGAGTGACGATGGACACGGAGTACGTGACGAATCTTGATGCGCCAGCGTGGGTGTCAGCAGTGGAACGTCGAGACAGGCGAGCGGTTCGCGCCTGGCTGGAGGACGCCTGGCGCCACGGCGAAGTCGTGAACGACGACGACGGCCTGGAGGTCGCGCCACTCAACCCGCGGCACAACCGCTTCTCGACCTCGTCGACGGACCTTGTGCAATAGCGCGGCGCTGCCGGTGTATGTGCGAGCGGGCGAGACAGCTGTCTTGGCCTGAGACAGAACCGCCGACCAGCCCGTTTATGGGATGGGTGCAGCGGCAGGCACGGCGTGTCGTGCCTGGTATGACCCGCACCGAGGCGGCTGCGTGAACATGGCAAGCGCCGAGAATGAGAGCCAGGGCACGGTGCGGCGCTGGTTGGAAGATGCCTGGCGTCATGGAGAAATCGTCGTCGACGGTGACGGCCACCTGGTGTTTCCTGCGGCACGGTTGCCGCTGTTGGCCCGGCTCCAACGACGGTGGCGCTCTCGGCGCTGGTGGTCGCTCTTCGGCTGACAGCGGCGCGTGACATGGCTGCGACGGGCCAGGGCCGGGTGCTGGCGCGCCGGTCAGGATGACCATTCTGTCACCGAGTCTGCATAGGATACCGCAAGGAGGCACGGCCATGTCGCTGACTGGCAAAGTCTATGTGGTCACCGGGGCGACCGGCGGGCTGGGGCCGGCCGTGACGGCGGCGCTGCTGGCGTCGGGCGCGCAGGTGGCGATCGCCGCACGCCACGCCGACGGCGTCGCGCGCGCGGTGGTCGATGGCGGCAATGGCGAGCGCCTGGCGGGCCGGGCGACTGATCTGACCGACGCCGATGATGTTGATGCCCTGATGCGCTGGGCCGCCGAGCGCTTCGGCGGGCTGGACGGGCTTGTGGCCGTGGCCGGCGGCTTCGCTGGCGGCACACCGGTGCATGAGACGCCGCTCGCTACCTGGCAAGCCCAGATCGACATCAACCTGACGACGGTCTTTCTCAGCGCTCGGGCGATCGTGCCCTACCTTCTCCAGCGCGGCGGCGGCAGCATCGTCGCCTTCGGCACGCGGCCGGCGTTGCGCGGGGTGGCCAATCTGGCGGCCTACTCGGCAGCCAAGGGCGGCCTGCTGCGGTTGGTCGAGGCCATGGCCGACGAGCTGAAGGACCACCGCATCACCGTCAACGCGCTGCTGCCCAGCACGATCGACACGCCGGCCAATCGAGCCGGGTCGCCGGGGGCCGACACCTCGCGCTGGGTGCCACCGGCGGAGATCGCGGCGGTGGTGCGCTGGCTGGTCGGACCGGAGGCACGCATCATCAGCGGCGCGGCCATCCCCGTCTACGGCCGGGCCTGACCGTCGTCATTCGGCTCGGCTGCGGCCAGGGAGGCGTAGTGGCCGCGATAGGCTGGCGGCAGCAGGCGCGCGATCTCGACCATGACCGCGTCAACGACGGCCTGATGATCGAGCCGGCC
This sequence comes from Chloroflexota bacterium, assembly GCA_020849725.1. The sequence continues at coordinate 46,348 of JADLAZ010000130.1, read as the reverse complement.
GCCCGGCGGCGGCGCGAACTGCAGCGGCGGGCCGATGCGCACCGTCAGCACCGGTCGCGGCCACAGCCGCGCCGGCCGCTCGCTGCCGGTGATGGCGACCGGCACCACCGGGGCGCCGGAGCGGGCGATCAGCAGCCCCAGGCCGGGATGACCGGCCCGCAACGCATGGCTGCGGCTGCGCGTGCCCTCGGGAAACATGCCCACCAGGTAGCCGGCCGCCACCAGGTCCAGCGCCTGCTTGATCGCCTGCCGGTCGGCCGCGCCGCGATCGACCGGGAAGGCGCCCCAGGCGCGAATGACGGCGGCCAGCACTGGCTGCCGGAACAGCTCCTTCTTGGCCATGAAGCAGATCGGCCGCGGCAATGCCATGTACAGCAGCGCCGGATCGGCGTTGTTCAGATGGTTGGAGACGAGCAGCGCGCCGCCAGTCGGTGGCACATGCTGGCGCCCCTCGACGCGCCAGCCGAAGATCAACCACATCAGCGGCTGGACGATGGCCCAGGCAAGCCGATAGCACCAGCCAGGCACGCCCACGCCGGTGACGGACGCCGCCACCTCTCTGGTCATGCCTGCGCCCGGCACAGTCGCACCAGGCACGCGACGACGCCCTCGATCGTCAGGCCGTCGGTATCGACGCGCACTGCGTCGGCGGCGACGCGCAGCGGTGATGCTGCGCGCTGGCTGTCCAGCGCATCGCGCTCGACGACGTTCGCTCGCTCGCTCGCCAGCGTCGTCGTCTCGCCACGCGCCTGCCGCTCGCGCACGCGCCGCGCCGCTCGCTCCGCGACTGAGGCATCGAGGTAGATCTTGACATCGGCCTCGGGCAGCACGGTCGTGCCAATGTCGCGCCCGACCATGACGATGCCGCCGCAGCGGGCGATGGCGCGCTGCTGGTCGAGCAACGCCTGCCGCACCGCCGCATGGGCCGACACGACCGACACCTGGGCGTTGACCGCCGGCTGGCGCAGCGCCCAGGTCACATCCTCGCCGGCGAGGCGCACCGTCACTGGGCGGCCATCGACCACAGTCGGCGTCTCGAACGTCAGGTCCAGGGCGCCGGCGAGGGTGGCCAGCCGGGCCGCGTCAGTGGGCGACACGCCCTGGCGCAGGGCTGCCAGCGTCACGGCCCGGTAGAGCAAGCCAGTGTCGAAGAAGCGATAGCCGAGCTGGACCGCCAGCGCAGCGCCGACCGTACTCTTGCCGGCGCCAGCCGGCCCATCGATCACGATGCAGGCCGGGCGCGGCGTCGCCGAGTCGGCGTCGCTCACTCCGGCTGCTCCTTGCGGCGCCAGATCGGCTGCCAGTTCGGGTCGCGTGGGCGGCTGGCGCGGCGCGGTCGCGACGCAACTGGCGAGCCGGCGTCGGTCGGCGGCGCGGGGGGCCGGCCACCACCACCTGGCTCACGCTCGCGGGGCAGCGCGGGGGGTGGCCGATCCGGACCGCGGTCCGACGTCGGCGGGCGGGCCGGTGGCCGTGGTGCGGCCTCGGCGTTACGCCGCGCCACGGGTGGCCCAGCCGGCCGCACAGGCCCAGCAGCCCATGGTGGCGGACCGGGTGGTCGGTCGCGCGGACGGTCGTCACGACCACGCGCATCGCCGGGTCGCGCCAGCGGTGGCCGAGATGGACGTCCACGGTCGTCGGGATGCCCCTGTCGCGGGCGCTCGTCACGCGGGCGCGGCGCCCCCTCACCTGGCCGCACCGGACGGCCCATCCCGGCGCGCGGCGGACCGTCGCCGCGGAACGGCGGCCGGTCCGGGCGGAATGGGGGGCGCTCATCGCGGAACGGGGGACGCGCGTCACGAGCCGCGGGGCGCTCGTCGCGTCCCGGCGGGCGCTCGCCACGGAACGGCGACCGGTTGTCTCGGAGCGGTGGTCGCTCGTCGCGGTAGGGTGGACGCCCATCACGCGCCGCCGGACGGTCGCTGCGAACCGGCGGCCGGCCCGGCTCCGGACGCCGGTCGAAGCCGCCGGCCGAGCCACGGTCCCGCTCGCCACCGGGCCGCCCCCCCGGTCGGCCGGGGCCACCAGTGTGGCGCGGGCCAGCGGTGGCCGGCCCGCGCCAGGGCGGCGCATCGCGCGGCGGGCCGGGGCGGCGCGGTGCGCGGTCATCAGGGGCATGACTGGACCGCCCCGGCGGCCGCCCCGGACCCGGCGGCGGGCCGCCGGCTTGCCAGTCCGGACGAGGGCCACGCGGCGGCCCCACGCGGCGGTCGTCCGGTTCGGGGCGGCGTGAGCCGGGCGATAGGTCAGACGGCGGCTCGGCGGCCCGAGCGCCGGTCGCGTGCCATGTGCGCACCCGCGGCGGATGCTCGTCCAGATCATCAGCCCACCAGGCGCGGCGCGGCGGCCGTGGTCCGGTCGGCGCGCCACCGGCCGGCGGCGGTGCATAGGGTCGCCGGCCCACCGGCGCCGGCCGTGGTCCCGGCCGTGACCCAGCCGGCGGCCCGGCGTCACGGCCCGTGTCATCACGCCGCCAGACGGGCGCGGGGCGTGGTCCAACCGCTCTCCCCCGCTCAGGCCGGCCGGCAGCTATCCCTGCCACCGGGGCAAGCGGCCGTAGTCGTGGCGCTGTCTCCCCCGACTCAGCCGGCAGGCGTACCATCGCGCGCAGCGTGGCGACCTCATCGGTCGTTAGCTCGCGCGTCTCGCTCCGGCGCAGCTCGCCCAGGAAGATCGGACCGATGCGGGTGCGGCGCAGCGTCAGCACTGAGTGGCCGACGGCCTCCAGCATGTCGCGCACCTGATGCTTGGCGCCTTCGTGGATGACGATGCGCACCAGTGATGCATCGCCCTCCAGTCGCTCGATCAGCTCGACCCGGTGCGGCCGGGCCGGCGTCGGCTGATGCGGCGTCGGCAGCCCCTCACGCAGCAGGCGCAGCGCCTCGGGGCCGGGCACGCCGCGCACCTTGGCGATGTACTCTTTCTGAACATAGTAGCGCGGGTGCATCATGCGGTGGGCTAGCTCGCCATCGTTGGTCAGCAGCAGCAGTCCCTCGGTCGCCGCATCGAGCCGGCCGACCGGGAACAGGCGCTCGCGCCGGCGCACCAGCGACATGACCGTCGGGCGGCCGAGTGGATCGTCACCGGCCGTCGTCACATAGTCGCGCGGCTTGTTCAGCGCCAGATAGACCAGCCGGGTTACATTCTGAATCAAGCGGCCATCGACGGTGACGCGCGCCGTCGCCGGGTCGATGCGGTGGCCCATCTCAGTCACGATCTGCCCGTCGACGGCAACGTGGCCGCCACGGATCAGGTCCTCGCTGGACCGGCGCGAGGCGACCCCGGCGCGGGCCAGGAACTTGTGCAAGCGCTCTTCGGCCATTCCTACCATCCTGGCGCGGGCCGGATCGTCTGGCCGAGCGGCGCCATCGCCAGAGGCCGCGAGGCGATCCGCCGCTCGAACATCATCACGTCGAGCGCCCCGCCCGGCGTCTGACCGGGGCGGTTGAGCCGCAGCCGGTAGTCGATGAATTGTACCTGAGCCGCAGGCACGACGATGGCCGGCGCGGGGACCAGCGCGGCGACCCAGCCGGGCGGGGCGGCCGCGTCGGCCAGCGCCGCCGGCGGCGTCAGCCAGCGGTGCGTGTCGAAGCCCCACTCGATCAGTGCCGTCGTGTCAGTGTAGCGGTCGCTACTGCCGAGGACGACCACGAGCAGCCGGTGGCCGTCGCGCTCGACCAGCGCCACCAGGCACTCGCCGGCGGCGTCGGTGGTGCCAGTCTTGACGCCAAGCACGCCAGGCAGGCGGCCGAACAACTGGTTGGTCGAGCGCAGCGCGTAGCTGCGGCGGCTGCTGCGCACCGTCGTCGCCGGCGTGGCGACGATCTGGGCGATGACCGGCTGGCGCAACGCCGCCAGCGCCAGCGTCGCCAGGTCGGCCGCGCTCATGACGTGGCCGGCCTCGTCCAGACCCTCGGGGTTGCGGAAGCGTGTGTCGCGCAGGCCCAACTCGCCGGCGCGGACGTTCATGCGGGCGACGAAGCGCGCCACCGGCCGGCTCGTGCCGGGCAGGCGCGCGCCCAGGTGCCGCGCCAGCGCGTAGGCAGCGTCGTTGCCCGACGCCAGCAGCAGGCCGTCGAGCAGATCGCGCACGTTGAGCGTCTCGCCGGCCGCCAGGCCCATCGACGAGCCACCGACCAGATCGGCGGCCTCGACCGTGACCGGGTCGAAGTAGCGCCCGGACTCGGCCACCAGCAGCGCGGTCATCAGCTTGGTCGTGCTGGCCGGCGGCAGCGGCACGCCGGCGTCGTGGGTGAACAGCACCTGGCGCGAGTCGGCGTCGAGCAACAGCGCCGCGCGGGCATCGACGGTCGGCGGCGATGGCTCGACTAGATCAGCCTGGCGCGCGGGCGGCAGCACCACCGGCACGGTGCCGCCATCGGTGAGGCCGGCCGGCCGGAAGCCGGCCGTTACACAGAACAGCAGCCCAACCAGCGCCAGCCGCGCCACCCGGCCCGTCACCCGCCGACGACCTCCACCGACATCGCCCGATCGCCGCCGTCAAACCGTCCGGGGCCGCCACGGAGCGCGTACGGACACCAGTATACACGGAGCGGGGGCGAGGAGGAATGGGATACCAGCGGAGCTGAGAGGAATGGGTGAGCGAGGGAGGTTGCCCCTGTCAGCACCGGCCGACCGCGCGGCGGCGCTCCCCTCTCGACCTGACCCGCCCCCTGGCACGATGACGCGCCGCCGGGCACGCAAACGGGGTGGCCGGTGAGCCACCCCGTCGCACGGCGAACCTGATCTCAATCCTCGACCGTGACCGGCAGATCCTCGCCGTCGAGCGACAGCGTGGCGGCCGCCTCCTCCTCGCTCACGAAGCGGGCGCGGCGGGCGGCGGCGCGCTCGACGCGCTTGTTGCGGCGCGGCTCGGCGCTGGCGCGCTGGAAGCGCCGCATGAACCGGTCGACCTGGCCGGCGGTGTCGACGATGCGCTGCTCGCCGGTGAAGAATGGGTGGCACTGCGAGCACAAGTCGGTGCGGATGGTCGAGCGCGTCGAGCGCGTCGTCCAGGTGTTGCCACAGGCGCACGTGACCGTCGCCTCGCCATACTCGGGATGAATACCTTGCTTCATGCTGCTTTCGTGTCCTTGCTGCCGCTAGTCAGCGGCGGGGCTGGCAGCCGGCGCCTCAGCGATCGGACTGAGCAATGCCGGCGCCGGGTAGACGCTCACCTGGCGCCGGTCGCGGCTGATCGGTTCGAACTTAACGGTGCCGGGGATGAGCGCGAACAGCGTGTAGTCGCGCCCGACGCCGACGTTGTTGCCCGGCCGGATCTTGGTGCCGCGCTGGCGCACGATGATGCCGCCGGTCAGAACGACCTGACCGTCGTAGAGCTTGACGCCCAGCCGCTTCGACTGGCTGTCGCGCCCGTTCCGTGATGATCCAACACCCTTCTTGTGGGCCATATTCCCGCTCCTGTGCGCGCTCGCCGCTAGACGACGATGTCGATGATGGCCAGCCGGGTCAGTGACTGGCGATGGCCGGTCTTGCGGCGGTACCGCTTCTTGGCCTTGAACTTAAAGACGATGACTTTGTCGTCGCGGAACTGGCGCTCGACCGTTGCCAGCACGCGCGCACCCTCGACGACCGGTGCGCCGACGGCGACCTGCTCGCCGCCCCCGACGAGCAGGACGCGCTCTAACGCCACCTGCTCGCCCTCGGCCACGTCCAGCTTCTCGACGTCGATCGTCTGCCCGACGGCGACTCGGTACTGCCGGCCACCCGTCTCAACTACCGCGTACACGCTGTCTCCCCTCATTTCTGGCCGGCGCACGAGACGGCCCCGCCCGTGGCGCCACAGCCGAAAATAATACCAGATGGTCGGGCGACGGTCAAACGGGGTCTCTGACCTCCGGGCCTATTCACTCTCGGCAAAGGGTGACTGATAGGGCATGATTAGGCCGGAGAAAAAGACATCATCTATAGCATTAGAATGACGACAGGCAGGCGGTGAGTACTGCGGATAGCACGTGTGTGTGATCAGACTGCGGAGAAAGCACAGACCCTGGGATGTCAGATCCGGCCGTTGACGGCGTGCCGGAGGATTGCTACACTGCCGGCATAAGGAATGTCGAGCGCGGGTCGTGGCTTAGTGGCAATGCGTGACCGGCTGCCCTGCGTACGGCCGGCGCGCCAACCGTCGCCGCGCTCGAGCCGTGGGTAGGACCAGGTTCACTTGTGAGGAGGGATGCATGCCAATCGTCCATCATCTCCGTCGTCGCCCGGTTCTGCTCGCTTTCGTCGGCGGCGTCACCACCGCCGTGCTGGCCGGATCACTGGTCGTCAGCAACGCGGTGGCGAACCAGGCGCCGAATGTGCCGCGTGGCGCGCAGGTATTTGCCCAGAACTGCCAGGTCTGCCACGGCATCAACGCCTCCGGACGCATGGGGCCGAACCTGCTGCCGATCCCGCCAGAGATCACCAATGCGCCACGGCCGGCAGTCGTGCAGCAGTTGACCGGCCTCGTGCGCAACGGTATCCCCGGCGCGATGCCGCGCTTCGTGCCAGAGCAAATCAGCGATGCCGACGTAGCGGCGCTGGTTGACTACTTGTTCGATCTGAACACGAAGGCGCCGAGCGGGCGCATGTTCGCCGAGGCGGTCCAGCCCGTCGCGGCCGTGCCCGACAGCGCCGATCGAACCTATGTCGCGCAGACCGGCCACACGCTCTCCGGCGCTTTCAAGTCGTTCTGGGAGGCCAACGGCGGCGTCCGCCTGTTCGGCTACCCGCTGACCGAGGAGTACACCCACATCGGCGACGACGGCCAACCGGTGACGGCGCAGCTATTCGAGCGCGCCCGCTTCGAGTACCAGCCCAATGTGCCCGGCGGCGTGGTCCTCGGCCGCATTGGCGCCGAGGAGGTCGGCTTGCGCACCCACTTCGCCCGTGCGGACGAGTAACGGAAAGCAGTGACCTCCGTCATTGGCGCTTGGCAGAGGAGGCAGCGACGCGTCGATAGAGCAGAGCGTTGCCTAAACGCGGCGGGTGGTCGACGAGTTTTTCAACGAGGGAAACGCCAGTGCAGTCGATGAGGCGGTGGCGCCTGATCCTTGCGCCGCAGCGTCATTTTCGCCTAAACCGAAGCGCGCATCGAAATAGCATACTTCGTATTGCGTAGCGTAGGGGCAGTTCGCGAACCGCCCCTACGGTGGCCTGGGCATCTCGTCTGGGCTTCGGTTTGGATGCTGCGCGAGAACGGCCGCGCCCAACTGGGCGCCTACGTCGAGTACATCCTGCGCAAGCACGGCTACCCGCCCGACAAGCAAGCGCGCGCCACCCAGATCGTGCTGGAGCAAGCCGAAGTCCTCTCCACCACCTGGGCCACCCCGCAGGGGCAGCCTTTGCGGCTGCCGGATGCCGGCCAGCCAGCTATACTGATGCGGTGTTTCCGGGTGATGAACGCCGGCGGTCAGGGAACATGGACCGCCACCAGCGCTGCCCCTATGGAACCACCGATGGCCATTGCCAATGCCCGGCTCGCACCGGCTCGACTGGCGCTACTCGTCCACTGGAGGCACCATGCGGTTCGGCTTCTTTCCTGGCGCGGCGCAGGTGGCCTACGCGGAGCTGCGGGCGACCTGGCGCTGGGCCGACGATCTTGGCTACGATACGGCCTGGGTTCCCGATCATTTCTACGCCGGCTTCGGCGACCCGGCGGGACCGTGCCTGGAGGCGTGGAGCGTGCTGGCGGCGATGGCCGAGGCGACGCGCCGCATCCGCATCGGGCCGATGGTGCTCGGCAACACCTACCGGCACCCGGCCGTCGTCGCCAACATGGCGGCGACGCTCGACGTCATCTCCGGCGGCCGGCTGACCCTCGGCCTGGGCGCCGGCTGGATGCAGGTGGAGCACGACGGTTACGGCATTCCCCTGCCACCGGCGCGGGAGCGGCTCGACCGCCTCGACGAGGCGGCCCAGGTGATCAAGCTGCTGCTCACCGAGCAGCGCGCCACCTTCGCGGGCCGCTACTATCAGCTCCACGACGCGCTGTGCGAGCCGAAGCCAGTGCAGCGGCCGCATCCGCCACTGCTGATCGGCGGCGGCGGCGAGCAGAGGACGCTGCGCATCGTCGCCAAGCACGCCGACGAGTGGAACGGCGAGGTCGGTCCGAGCGGCATGGCCCGCAAACTCGGCATCCTGCACGAGCACTGCGCCGCCGTCGGGCGCGACCCCGGGGAGATCGCGGTGTCGGTGCTGCTGCGCTCGGAGGCCGAGGCCGAGGCCACCTACGCCTCGATGGTCCAGGCCGGCAACCTCAACCTGGCCGCTGACCGCCAGCGGCTGATCGAGCAGGGCGTGCCGGCCACCCGCCTCGACGACGAGCTGCGCCGCGTCACCTTCGAGCAATTCCTGCCGGTGGATGAGGGGAAGGCGATCGACCGGCTGTGTGAGTATGCTGCCGTCGGTGTCGACCACTTCATCACCATCGTCCGCCCACCCTACGACTACCGGAAGATGGAGCGCTTTCTGTCGCGCGTCGCCGCGCACGTGCAGTAGGCCAGCGGCTCGCGGGCCGGACGAAGGCGCCCTCCCCCGAACCCTCTCCCATGGAGGTGGGAGAGGGAACAGCGCGCGATCGGCCAGGGCCGGCGCCCTCGCCTACCACGGTGGGCAGGAGAGTGAGAGCATCCCGCCACATTGGCCCACGGGTCGATTGCCGGCTCACTCGTTCTACTCGGCCGACTGCGCCACCTGGCCTACCCACCGTAGAGATCGGCGCTGTAGATGCCGAGGCGGGTGCGCTCGGGGAAGGTGCGGAGGAGAGTCCAGGGGCCACCGGGGGGTGGGGATGCGCCGGGGTAGAGCAGCAGGTAGCGGACGCGGCCGGGTGGGGCTGGGGGGATGAGGCCGGGCAGGACAACGACCTCAGCGTCGACGCCCTCCAGCGCCAGCGCAGTCGTCAGACCGCGCAGCATCGTCGAGTTGCCGGGCAGGCGCAGGTCGGCCAGGCGAGCATCGACGGCGACGACGGCCTCGTGGCGCGCTGGCGCCAGCGCGCCGGTGAGCGCCAGGATGACCTCATTGCCCATGCCGACCGCTTCGAGCTGGCGCAGGTAGTCGCGGCCGGCGGCCAGCGGCCCGACGATGCCCGCCAGCGCCAGCGCCACCACCACCGCCACCAGCAGGTGGCCGGTCAGCCGCCGGAGGAACGGGTGGCGCGTGCCGTCGCCATCCGCGGCCAACCGCCAGCCAGCTCCGAGGGCGGCGACCAGCGCGCCGGCGACCAGCACCGCCAGCACCGGCGCGAGATGGGCCAGGAAGCGGCCCTGCAGCGGCAGCAGGTAGTCGCGGTTGATGGCCGGCAGCAGGAGCACCGTCGCCAGCACGACACCCAGCAGCAGCCGCTCGTCGCGGTGAACGGCCCAGGCGAGGCCGGCGACGAGCGCCGCGCTGGCAACCAGCACCGGCCACGGCGCCAGGGAGGCCAACACCGGCAGCCCTTCGGAGAAGGACCCGGCCGCCGCGCGGGGCAGCGCCGCCAGCAAGCGAACCAGCGCGGCGACATACGCGGCCGGGCCAGCACCGGCGGCATAGGCGTAAGGGCGCTGCTCGGCGTCGCGCAGCGCCGGCCAGCCGCCGGCGGCATTGGCCCACAACAGTGGCAGCAGCGGCGCGAGGCCAGCGACCACAGCCAGCGCCATGTCACGACGGGGCAGACAGCGCGGCCGGCCAGACCAGGCCCAGGCGACCAGCATCCCCGGCAGCAGCGTCGCGACGACCGGGTGTGTCTGCACGGCGACGCCGGTCAGGAGGCTGCCGGCGATCAGCCAGCGACCGCCGCCCGGCCAGGCCCGTCGCAGCGCGAACAGTGCCGCAGCCGTCCAGAACGGGGCGGTGTTGTGCTGCCAGGCGATGTGGCTGGTGACGATCAGGTGGACTGGCGTCGTCACCAGCAGGGCCGCTGCCAGCAGGCCGACGCCACGCCCACCGACCTGGCGGCCGAGCAGATAGGTCAGGCCCGCGGTGAGGCTGGCGAGCGCCAGGACGAGCAGGCGCGGCAATGCCAGACTCGGCCCCAGCAGCGCCAGCAGCCCCGCCAGCAGGTAGGTGTGCAGCGGTCCCAGATAGCCGCTGACACCGGTGAGCGGCCAGGCCCCGCCGCGCGCCACCCGCAGGCCGAGCAGCACCTCATCCATCTCATCGGTGAAAGCGGGCGCGGTCAGGAGGCCGGGCCAGCGCACGGCCAGCGCCAGCGCCGTCACCAGCGCGGCCAGCGCCAGGTCAAGCGCGGCCGGCGGCAGGACGCGGCGCCATCCGCCTGCCCGCCTGCCCTGCCGCACTCGTGCCACCTCCACCATGCTGCCCAGTCCACTCCACGCGGGCGGTGACTGTCAGGCGACCCCGCCGCGTTTGATCGTACTATGATGGTATACTGGACGCGCGGCTGAGGGGATCAGCAGTCGATGTGTTAGTATTGACTAATGTATCTGATTAGCCTATACTGCGTTGTGCGGTCCGCTGCCAGCCGAGGGCGGCTATTGGTGCGGGCGACAGCCACACGCAAGGGAGTCGCTTCGATGCTCGTGACCCGTCGTCGTGTCCTGGTCGTCGGCGCTGGCGCGCTGGCCACGATTGCCGCCGCCTGTGGCGCCGCACCGGCGCCGACCGCCGCCCCAACCGCGGCGCCGAAGGTGGCCGCGCCGACCGCCGCGCCAACAGGAGCGCCCCCAGCGGCGACCGTCGCGCCGACGACGGCCCCGGCCGCCGCCCCAACGACAGCCCCGCCGCCGACGGCCCCGGCCGCCGCGCCGACCGTGGCTGCCACCGCCGCGCCATCGCCGGCTGCCAAGCCCGCCGCCGGCACGCTGACGCTCTACTCCGGGCGGTCCAAGGACCTGATCGAGCCACTGCTGGCAGAGTTCGGCAAGGCCACCGGCATCACCGTCAACGCGCGCTTCGGCGACAGCGCCCAGCTCGCGGCGGCGCTGCTGGAAGAGGGCAAGAACAGTCCGACCGATGTTTTCTTCTCCCAGGATGCCGGCGCGCTTGGCGCGGTGGCGGCCAAGAGCATGCTCGCGCCGCTACCGGATACGCTGCTGAAGCGCGTCGACGAGCGGCTGCGCTCGGCCAAAGGCGAGTGGGTCGGCGTGTCGGCGCGGGCGCGCGTCGTCGTCTACGACTCCAAGACACTGAAGCCGGAGGACCTACCCGACACCGTCGCCGGCTTCACCGACCCGAAGTGGAAGGACAAGCTCGGCTGGCCGCCGACGAACGCCTCGTTCCAGGCCTTTATCACGGCCATGCGTCTGCTCGACGGCGAGGCCGCCGCCCGCAAGTGGCTGGTGGACATCAAGGCACTCAACCCCAAGACCCTGGCCAACAACGCCCTGATCGTCGAGGCAGTCAACCGGGGCGAGTTGCAGGCCGGCTTCGTCAACCACTACTACCTGTTCGCCCTGAGCAAGGGTCAGCCGAAGACGTTCTCGGCCCAGAACTACTCGCCGCGCGGCGGCGGTGCGGGCGCGATCGTCAACGTCGCCGGCGCCGGCATCCTGCCGACGGCCAAGAACGCCGAGGCAGCCAAGACCTTCGTCGACTACCTGCTGTCGACGCCAGCGCAGCAGTACTTCGCCGACAAGACCTACGAGTACCCGCTCGTGCCGGGCATCAGGGTCAACGACCTGCTGCCGCCGCTGAGTACGCTGAAGGCGCCCAACCTGGACCTGAGCCGGCTGGCCGACCTGGAGGCGACGCTCAAGCTCCTCACCGACACCGGGGTTCTCTAGGTGTCGCCGCGCGCCGGTCGCCGCAAGCGGAGGCCGTCATGGTCGTGCTGAGCAGCGACCTGGCAGCCAAGCGCGGGCGACGACCGGCGCGCGGCCCCCTGGCGCACCGCCTGGCCGCACTGCGCGACCGGACGCCGCCGCTGTCGCTGTGGGCGCCGGCGGCGGCCGTGGCGTTGCTGATGTGCCTGCCGCTGGCGTACCTGGCGCTGCGCACGCTCGGGGCCGGCGAGGCGGCGCTGACCGCGCTGCTGCGGCCGCGCACCGGGCAGATCGTCGTCAACTCCACGACGCTCGCCATCGTCGTGACCGCCGCCAGTCTGCTGCTGGCGGTGCCCCTGGCCTGGCTGCAGGCGCGGACGGACCTGCCCGGCCGGCGCATGTGGTCGCTCCTGACGGTGCTGCCACTGGTGATCCCCTCCTACGTTTTCGCGTACACGCTGATCGCGGCGGCCGGCCCGCGTGGCATGCTGCAGGCGGCGCTGGCCGCTCCCTTCGGCATTCAGCGGCTGCCGGAGATCTACGGCTTCGGTGGCGCGGCGCTGGCGCTGACGCTGTGCGCCTACCCCTACATCCTGCTCGGCGCGCGGGCGGCGCTGCGCGGTCTGGACCCGGCGCTGGAAGAGGCCGCGCGCGGGCTGGGTCAGGGCGCCTGGAGCGTCTTCTTCCGCGTGACGCTGCCCCAGCTCCGGCCGGCGCTGGGGGCCGGTGCGCTGCTGGTGGCACTGTACGTACTGTCGGACTTCGGCGCGGTGGCGCTGCTGCAGTTCGATACGTTCACACGCGCCATCTACGTGCAGTACCAGGCGTCATTCGATCGGGTGCTGGCGGCAGCGCTGGCGCTGGTGCTGGTGGCGCTGACGGCGGTGATCATGGTGGCCGAGGCCCGGACGCGCGGCCGAGCGCGGTATGCGCGCGGCGGCGTTGGCGTGGCGAGGCGCATCCGCCGCGTACCGCTGGGGCGCTGGCGCTGGCCGGCGCTCGCGTTCCACGCGCTGGTCGTCCTGCTGGCGCTGGTGCTGCCGATCGGCGTGCTGGCCTACTGGCTCGCTCAGGCGATCGCCGCCGGTGAGGCGCTGCAGTTCGTCTGGGCGCCGATCGCCGGCTCGCTGACAGGCTCGCTGGCGGCGGCGATGGTGACAGTGCTGGCCGCCCTGCCGCTGGCGATCCTGGTCGTGCGCTACCCCAGTCGGCTCAGCGCCGGCATCGAGCGCATCAGCTACGCCGGCTACGCGCTGCCCGGCATCGTCATCGCGCTGGCGCTGGTCTTCTTCAGCGCCAACTACGCTCCATTCGTCTACCAGACGCTGGCGCTGCTGGTGCTGGCCTACCTGGTGCGCTTCCTGCCCCAGGCGATCGGCACGGCCCGCGCGGCGCTGCTGCAGATTAGCCCGCACGTGGAGGAGGCGGCCCGCGGCCTCGGGCGTGCCCCTCATCAGGTGGCGTTCAGTGTCACCGTGCCGCTGGCGCGGTCCGGCTTGCTGGCTGGCGGCGCGCTGGTCTTCCTGACGGCGATGAAGGAACTGCCGGCAACGCTGCTGCTCAGTCCGATCGGGTATGAGACACTGGCGACCAGCATCTGGCACGCGACGAGCAGCGCGCTGTTTGGTCGCGCCGCCGTGCCGGCGCTGCTGCTGATCCTGGTGTCGGCTGTCCCGGTGGCGATCATGGTGCGCCGGGAAGCGAGCGAGTAGGAGCCGGCGACGAAGTGATGAGTGATGAGTACTCTCACCGTCGCGGTGTGTCTCGGTATCGGACCAGGTTAGTGCCGGCGCTCACCGTGGCGATCGGCGCCCTCAAGCATGTGCGCGAGGATGCGACATTGAGGCGCCCCGCCAGTGGCTGAGCGCAGTCAAAGGCAGGCCCCACTCGCCACTCCCCCACACCTGCGCTGCACCGGACTGGTCAAGCGCTTCGGCGCCATCACCGCGGTCAACGGCGTCGACCTGACGCTGGCGCGCGGGCAGTTCCTGGCGCTGCTCGGCCCGAGCGGCTGCGGCAAGACGACGGTGCTGCGCCTGATCGCCGGCTTCGAGACGCCGGATGCCGGCGCCATCGAGATCGCTGGTCAGCGGGTGGCCGGTCCCGGCTTCAGCCAGCCACCGGAGCGGCGTCGGGTGGGCATGGTCTTTCAGGACTACGCCCTCTTCCCCCATCTGGACGTGGCGCGCAACATCGCCTTCGGCTTGCCGCGCGGGCCGGAGCGGGGCCGGCGCATCGTCGAGTCGCTGCGGCTGGTGGGGATGGCCGGCTACCAGGAGCGCATGCCGCACGAGCTGTCGGGCGGCCAGCAGCAGCGCGTGGCGCTGGCGCGGGCGCTGGCCCCTGGCCCGGACGTGCTGCTGCTGGACGAGCCGTTCTCCAATCTGGATGCGGCGCTCCGCGCCCAGGTGCGCGGCGAGGTGCGCCAGATCCTGGGCGCGGCCGGCGCGACCGTGATCATGGTGACGCACGACCAGGAGGAGGCGCTGAGCCTGGCCGATCAGGTGGCGGTGATGCAGGCCGGGCGCGTCGTACAGGTAGCCGACCCGTTTGAGCTCTACCAGCGGCCGGCGACGCACGCCGTCGCGATGCTCGTCGGTGAGGCGAACGTCCTGGCTGGCGAGGCCGACGGCATATCGGTCGCCTGCGCACTCGGCCGGCTGCCGCTGGCGCGGCCGGTGCAGGGTCCGGTTGAGGTGCTGGTGCGGCCAGAAGCCCTGACCCTCGCCATCGATCCGGACGGCCCGGCCAGCGTGCTGACGACCGAGTTCTTCGGCCACGACCAGCTCATCACCACGCGCCTGCCGGCCGGCCTGACGCTGCGCGCCCGCCTCGGCCCACGCCAGCGCATCTATCCCGGCGACCGGGTCACCCTCCACGTCACCGGCGATGTCGTCGCCTTCCCGCGCGAGGCGTGATACTGTGTGGGCCGTCTTCAACACGTCAGGAGGCGCCCATGCGAGCCTTCATCTGCGTCACCTGCGGCACGCAGTTCCCGCCGAGCGCGGCGCCGCCGGCCGGCTGCCCGATCTGCCAGGAGGAGCGGCAGTATATCGGCTGGGCCGGCCAGCGCTGGACGACGCTCGACGAGCTGCGCGCCACGCATCGCAACGAAGTCCGGCTGGAGCGACCAGACGAGCCAGGGTTAACCGGCATCGGCTCCCAGCCCGGCATTGCCATCGGCCAGCGGGCGCTGCTGGTGCCGGCGCCGGGTGGCAACGTGCTGTGGGATTGCATCACGCTCATCGACGAGGCAACGATCGCGGCGGTGCGGGCGCTCGGCGGCATCGCCGCCATCGCCATCTCGCACCCACACTACTACTCGGCGATGGTCGAGTGGAGCCACGCCTTCGACGCGCCGGTCTACCTGCACGCCGACGATCGGCAGTGGGTGATGCGCCCCGACCCGGCGCTCGTCTTCTGGGAGGGCGAGACGCGCGCGCTCGGCGACGGGCTGACGCTGGTTCGCTGTGGCGGCCACTATGCCGGCGGCACGGTGCTGCACTGGGCCGCCGGCGCCGGCGGCCGGGGCGCAGTGCTGAGCGGCGACATCCTGCAGGTCGTCTCCGACCGCCGCTACGTCAGCTTCATGTACAGCTACCCGAACCTGATCCCGCTGCCGGCGGCGACAGTGCGGCGGGTCGTGGCCGCCGTCGAGCCGTTCGCCTACGAGCGCATCTACGGCGCGTGGTGGGACCGGGTCGTCGCCAGTGACGCCAAGGCCGCCGTCGCCCGCTCGGCGGAGCGCTACATCGCCGCGATCGGCGGTTGACCTGATTGCCGGAGTGATCAGCCGGCGCGTGTGACCGGGTTGACTAGCGTGCCGACCTCCTCAATGGTGATGTGGACGACATCGCCGGGCTGGAGGGTGAAGTCGTTCGGTGGGACGATGCCGGTGCCGGTCAGCAGCACCGCGCCATGGGGGAAAGACTGGTCGCGGCCGAGGTAGCTGATGAGGTACTCGAACGGCCGGCGGATCTGGGCAGTCGAAGCGTCGCCCTGGAAGACCGGCGCGCCGGCGCGGTCGATCCGCAGGCCGATCGCCAGGCGGTTGGCGGTCGGCAGCTCCCAGATCGGGCGGATGGCCGGCCCAAGCGCGCAACTGGCGTCGTAGACTTTGGCCTGCGCCAGATAGAGTGGGTTCTCGCCCTCGATGCTGCGCGAGCTCATGTCATTGCCGACCGTCAATCCGATCAGCTCCAGGTGACGGTTGATGACCAGCGCCGCCTCTGGCTCGGGCACATCCCAGGTCGAGTCGCGGCGGATGCGCACCGGCGCATTGGGCGCCACGACCTTCGGCCCGGTGGCCTTGAAGAAGATCTCCGGCCGCTCGGCCTCGTAGACGCGGTCGTAGATGCTCTTCTCGCGCGCCTCCTCCATGCGGGCGTCGCGGCTGCGCTCGTAGGTGACGCCGCAGGCCCAGACCTCCTGCTGATCGACGGGCGCGAGCAGAGTCACGGACACGCCAAGGCGCAGCGCCGGCAGGTCGGCGGCGGCCGCCGCCACCAGCCGCGGGCGCAGCTCGGCCAGTGGCAGCGCCAGCAGCGCCGCCATCGAGGCCAGCGCCCCGTCGTGCCAGCCGCGCAGGTCGCGCACCGTCTCGCCCTCGAGCAGCCCGAGTCCCACCTGGCCGTCAGCCACAAACCGGCAAATCTGCATCCTGTCTCGCCCCTCTCGCTCCGTGGCATGCTCGTCGTCATACGATCGCCGGCAGCATACGCCAGGAAGGCCAGGAGGGCCAGCAGCGGTCCGGGGGGGGTGTGCGTCAAAGTCTTGCGTGGCGGGTCCGTCGCTGGCGACTGACGTCGCGCCTTGGGGGCCGTGGGCCACGAAAGCGTCATGTCCCGTCGGGACATCTATGGGGATGAAGATTGCGTCGTTGGGCAGCACTTATTGCCCAATTCGGCCATTTTCGTAAGAACCCACCGGCGTGGGTTGGCCCGGTCCAGACCCAGTCCGCGACGGCGGACGTCGTGGCGCCGCAGCGCCCCGCAGGCGCGATGTCAGTCGCCGGCCGCTGGCAGCGTCACAAGACACTGACGCGAACGCTCATCGTCTCATCGTCCTGCCAGATTGCACGGCCGCCGGCGGCCGTGCTAGGCTGCGCCGCCCTGGCTACCCGCGTGTGCCGCCATCACCGGTCACGCCGTTCAGCCACCAAGAAAAGGAGACGCCGGTGCTGCCGTTCAACGGGCTCGACCTCGGCCTGCACAGCCTGGCACGGCTGTCGTCGGCCGTGACCCGCTCGATCAGCGCCGAGAACATGACCGGCGCCAGGGGCCGGACTGGAAGGTGTCGCCCTTCCTGTCGGTGCCGGCCCGCTCGACGATCACGCTAGCTGACATCGAGAGGCCGGGCGCGCTGCAGCACCTACCGCCTTCGCGCCGGAGACGCACCGGCGGCCGGCCACCGCGCCGGCACGGGCCGACGACTGATGGGCCGGTCGCCAGGAGCGAGTCGCCCGGGGCCATTCCCTTCGGCTGCGCTCAGGGAACGGCTCCGCTCATAGAACAGAACCTAACCCACCGGCCCATCAGCCGCCCACTCGCTCATTGGCGGTCGGCGCCATGCCTGGGTTCGGGCCAGGTAGCCGGGCGGTCACCGACGCGCGCCCCGGCCTGGTGGCGGCCGGCATCGAGCTGGTCTACCTGCCGCCCCACAGCCCGGAGTTGAACCTGATCGAGGGGCTGTGGCGCCACGTCAAGCACGAGGAGCTGCCGGCCCGCAGCTACCCCACGGTGCAGGCCTTGCAGGCGGCTGCCGATCAGGCGCTGGACCAGCACGTGGCGCTCCCCACTCATTGTGCGGAAGAGTTACTCGAAGCTGCTTAGAAGCCACAGTGGGGATTGGGAGCGTCGAGTTCATCGCGAAAGGCGCCGCCCACCGAAGCGATGACCACGCTTACGTCTTTCGCCGGCTGATCGGTCTCGTTCCGACCGATGTGTCCATGCCCGGTATCCACATACCCCTCACCAGCCTTGACAACATGCGGGGTGCAGGTCGGATCGTGATACTCGTAGAAGGTGAGTTGCCCTTGCGTGACCGTGATGTACACGGTGCCCGGGTGGCTGTGCCAGCCCGTTGAGGACCCCGGAACGTAGTCATGCTGGCGCACAACGATGTCGGTGGGCACCTTGGCCTCAGCCCTGTAATCGTTGTGTCGCTGCAAGGTCGATTTCACCTTGTAACGCTCGTATGTTCCACGCGCCAGTAGGGTCGGCGTCACTCCGGAGGGTGGCGAAGCCAGCGTGATGGTGTCACCAGCGGCGAGTGCGGAGAGAGCCATCGCGGCGGACAGGGCCAGCAGCACAAACGAGCGTCGTTTCGTTGCGACGTGACCAGGCGTAGGCATCGACAACCTCCTCATTGCGGCAGCCCAGCGCAGGCACCGCATCGATGCGTCAGTCACCCGATCTCTGGGCGACCCCCAATTACGGGAGCGTGACCGCTGACGCGTGTGCTCTCACGGTAGGGCATGTGCGGTCGAACCACATCGCCAGGATGGACCATTTCGCACCGGGCACGCGCGGGTGGGCGGTGGGCAGCGATGGTCAATCTTGACCAGGACAGGCCGCCAGCGTCGCGGCTACAGGTGTCCGCGGCTCAAGGCGGCGGCAGCGGCAGTGCGGTTGGCCGTGCCGGTCTTGGCCAGGATGCTGGCGACGTGCTTGTTGACTGTGTTGACGCTGATGCTCAGCGCGTCGGCGATGGCAGCGTCGGTGGCGCCTTCGGCCACCAGTCCCAGCACCTCCACCTCCCGGGGCGTCAGGCCGAGCGGGTGGACAAGGCGCAGCGGCGCGGCAGTGGCCAAATAGGCAGCCAGCGCCTCGGCACGGGCGAGCGCGGGCCGGGCGCCCAGGCGATCGAAGGTGGCGCGGGCCTCGGCCAGCGCCGCGCGCCCACTGTCGCGCTCCCCGGCGGCGTGCCGTGCCTCAGCGAGCGGCAGCAGCGTGAGAGCGCTCTCGTAGGGCGCGGCACAGGCGTCGGCCAGCGCGAGGGCAGCGTCCAGGTGGATGATGGCCGCAGCGATTCGCCCTGCCGCAATGTCCACCTCGCCAAGCGTGCGCTGGGCGGCGAGGAGGGCCAGTGGCTGGCGCGGCTCGCTCGCCCGCTCCAGCGCCGTCACGGCGTGCTGTCGGGCCGCCATCAGGTCACCTGCCGCCATGGCGAGGCGCGCCTGGAGGCGATGATGCTCGGACTGCCACAGCACCGCCTCACTCCACGCTAGCCAGCGTCCGTGCGCCGCGACCCAGTCCCGGGCGACGGCCAGGTCGCCCGCGTCGAGCGCCAGGTCAGCCGCCAGGGCGTGTAACACGATGGCGTGGTGGAAGTAGGCATTGCCCGGTTCGGTCGCTGGCCCGGCCGGGAGGAGGTCGCGCACCCGTGCCCAGGCGACATCGGCCGCCCCCTGCTGCCGCGCGAGCAGACCCAGCGCCACGACAGCGCCGTGGGCATGACCAGCGGTCGCCGCGGTGAGCGTGGCCCGCGCCAACTGCTCTGCCTCCGCCCAGCGCCCCTCAAGCATTGCCAGTGGCAGGTCCGTGGGATCGCCATGCGGCGTATCGGTCAGTGTGCCGCGCGCCCGCTCCCAGGCCCGCGCCGCCTCAGTTGCCAATCGGGTCCGCTCGGCGACATCGTCGGCCTGGTAGGGAAGGACCGCCAGCAGGAGTTCGGACCAGAGCGTGAACCCGACCATGTGCGCGTTGTCTGCCGTGTAGTGCCCCTCCCTGCTGGCCGCAAACGCCGACCGCGCCGCAGCCGGGTGACCCAGCGCCGCGTGGGCCTGGCCGACCCCTAGCTGAGTGACGGTCAGCCACGCCAGCGGAGCGCTATCCGGCCTGGCGAGCTCATCGACTCTGGCTTCCTCGATCTCCAACGCCTCATGATAGCGCCCAGTGTGCCCGTACCAGGTGACGAGGGCGTTCCGGTAGAACAACGACGGCGCGATGGGCGCCGGCGGCACGTCTGCCGTGGACTCACCACTGGCGAGGAAGGCGGCAATCATTGCCGGTGCCACGCCCATACTGGACAGCCGGTGGTGCAGGCCGGGCAACGCCTCCAGCACCGCCGTCTCCTGCTCCATGACCGCCACGCCGTGGCGGATCTCCCCGCGCAGGGCGAGCAAGCTGCCGCGGGCGTGGCGGATGTTGGCGGCCAGCACTCGGTCGTCGGCCGCCAGGGCGACAGGTTCCGCCTCGTCCAGCAAGTGGAGCGCCCGCGCGTTATCGGAGTACGTGAGCAGCCGGGCACTGCCGAGGAGGAGCCAGCCGCGGACGCGGACGCGCTCGCCGGCCGTGTCGGGCAGCGCTGCTGCCGCCAAGAAACGCTCGACTGCCGTCAGCCAGGCGGCCGCCTGATACGCCCGCAGCCCGGCGCGCGCCAGCCAGTCGAACGCACGCGGGTCGCCCGCCTGCTGGTACTGGTAGGCCACCGCGTCGGGATCTGGGGTCGGGGTCGCCGCCAACGCCTCACCGACCTGGCGGTGCAGGAGGCGACGGCGTAGCGTCGAAATGTCGTCGTAGATCGCCTCGCGGATGAGGGCGTGGGCAAAGCGCACCCCTGAGCCATCCGGCATCGCCGTCAGCAGTCGGGCCACGATCGCCCGCTCAGCGTGGTCGAGCAGCTCTTCCTCCCTGACGCCGCTTACCGCCGCCCACACCGCCAGCGGCGCCTCGTGCCCGATGACGGCGGCTATTTCGAGCAAGCGCCCTGTCTCCGGCGCCAGCCGCGCCACCCGCCCGGCGATGACCTGGCGGAGCAGTGGCGGCACGGGTGTCGCGGCCAGGTCTCCGAGCGCCCAGCTACCGCTCACGAACTGCAACGTTCCATCATCTTCGATCGTGCGCAGCACCTCGCCCAGGAAGAGCGCGTTGCCCTCGGTGCGCCCGGCCAGGTAGCGTACCAGCCGGCCGTGATCGGCCTCGCCCAGCGGGTAGCGCGCCGCGACCAGCGCATCGATGGCCGCCTCATCCAGCCGGCGCAGAGCGAGCTGCCGCGCGCGCGACTCGCGCAAGAGCAATGGCGCGATCGCGTGCAGCACATGGCCACGAGCGACCTCGTCGGCACGATAGGAGACAATGAAGAGCAGGGGCGCGCCGGCGACCCGCCGCCCCACGAGACGCAGCAGATCGATGCTGGCGGGGTCGCTCCAATGCAGATCGTCGAGTAGTAGGACCAGCGGCTGACATGCGGTGAGGGCGGCCAGGTAGTCGCACACGCCGTCAACGATAGTCGCCTGGCTTGCCGAGACGTCGCCGGTAGTCCGGTGCGGCAGGACGGCCGGCGGCAACGGTGGCAAGGCAGCTCGCGGGGCACGGGCGAAGAGCTCGCGCCAGGGTCCATAGGGCGGAGTCTCGGAGAGATCGTAACAGCGCCCGGTGAGCACCACCGCGTCCAGCGAGGCGGCCTCCCTGCACACCGCCTCGGCGAGGGTCGTCTTACCGACGCCCGCCTCGCCCCCGATGAGGACCAGCGACCCACGCCCGGCCAGCGCCTCGGCGAGCGCCGCGCGCAACGCGGCCAACTCGCGGTCGCGGCCGACGAAGTCGACCGGCGGCTCTGGCAGAGCGAGCGGGGGAGAGAACGCAGGTGACGCGGCCGGGGCCGCGCGGCGCGGCAGAGCCGCCTCCCACTGGGCACGATCGGCCGCCGACAGCCGCAGCGCCCGCGCGAGTTGTCGAACGGTCTGTGGGTAGGGGAAGCGCCGCGCGCCACGCTCCAGGTCGCTAACCGCGTGGATACTCAGCCCAGCCCTCTCAGCGAGCGCCCCCTGTGTCAAACCGGCTGCCAGGCGAAAGCGCCGGAGCAACGCGCCGAAAGGGAGCGCCTCGGCGGTGGTCATGCCCACCTCCGTGTCGAACCTCTATGCTCTTTTCATGTGCCATTGGTCGACAGCATAGCACACATTACCCCAATCGAGCTTGCCGGTGGGCGAATCGGCCGCCACCGGCCCGAGTGAGTGCGGGTGCGCGTCTTCATGTTCGCAGGGAGGTGGGCGGTCGGGTACCCCGGCAGACGGTCGGCCCGATTGGGCCTCGGATTGCGTGCCCACATCCGGCCATGGTAGGCTGCGCCGCCCCGGGTCCACGCGGTCGTTACCACCGCTGGCCGTGCTGTGCCGCCGCGAAGCAGGAGGAACTGCCGGTGCTGCCGTTCAACGGGCTCGACCTCGGCCTGCACAGCCTGGCACGGCTGTCGTCGGCCGTCACCCGCTCGATCAGCGCCGAGAACATGACCGGCGCCAAGGGCCAGGGTGGCATGGCCACCGACGGCCCGTTTGCCGGCCCGGCGCGCGAGTTGGGACCGGGCTGGAAGGTATCGCCCTTCCTGCAAGTGCCGGCGCACGCGACGATCACGCTGGCCGACATCGAGGGACCGGGCGCGCTCCAGCACCTCTGGAACACGGCTCGGCCACCCTGGTGGCGGCGGCTGATCTTGCGTTGCTACTGGGACGACGAGCCAACGCCGAGCATCGAGGCGCCGCTGGGCGATCTGTTCGGCATGGGTTGGGGCGTGCCGGCGACGCTCAGCTCGCTGCCGGTGGCGGTGGCACCGGCCGGCGGCATGAACTGCTTCTGGCCGATGCCCTTCCGCCGCCGCGCCCGGCTGACGCTGGAGAACATCTGGGACGAGCCATGCCCGATCTATGCCTTCCAGCTCACCTACGCACTGGCGCCGGTACCGGGCGACGCCGCCTACCTGCACGCCCAGTTCCGGCGCTCGAACCCGCTGCCGACCGGGGAGGTCCACACCGTCCTCGACGGCGTGTGCGGCCAGGGTCACTACGCCGGCACGTACCTGGCGATCCAGCCGAACGCCAACGGCTGGTGGGGCGAGGGCGAGATAAAGTTCTACCTCGACGGCGACGCCGACTACGCCACCATCGTCGGCACCGGCACGGAAGACTACTTCGGTGGCGCCTGGAACTTCGAGGATCCGCCGGGTCAGTACGGCGCCTTCTCGACGCCGTTCATGGGCCTGCATCAGGTGATCAAGCCGGATGGGCTGTACATCGCCAACCAGCGCTTTGGCCTGTACCGCTGGCACATCCTCGATCCAATCCGCTTCGCGCAGGACTTGCGGGTGACGCTGCAAGCGCTCGGCTGGCGCTCGGGGCGGCGCTTCCTGCCACTGGCAGCCGACATGGCGACGACCGCCTTTTGGTATCAGGCCGAGCCACACGCGCCCTTCCCCGCCCTGCCCGACCGCGACGGACTGGAGGTCCAGACCGGTCCCGAGTCGTCGCCGCGCGGCTGATCGGGCGGCCGCAGTCGAGAGGTGATGCATCATGGTCGCGTCTCCGTTTCCGGCTGGTGTCTGGCCGCCGATGCTGACGCCGCTCACGGCCGACAATCGGATCGACTGGCCAGCCGTCGATCGCCTGACCGACTGGTATCTTGAGGCCGGTGTCGCCGGCTTGTTTGCCGTGGCGCAGTCGAGCGAGATGTTCGCGCTCGACGATGCCGAGCGGCTCGATCTGGCCGGCCGGGTCGTGCGGCGCGTCGCCGGGCGCGTGCCGGTGGTAGCGTCGGGCACGTTCGACCGCTCGGTCGCGGCGCAGGCCGACTTCATAGGCCGGCTGGCCGATACTGGCGTCGCCGCCGTGACGGTGCTGTCGGGCATGATGGCCGAGCCGGTCGAGGACGACGCCACCTGGCGCGGGCGCGTTGAAGACCTGCTGCGACTGACCGACCCACTGCCGCTGGCGCTCTACGAGTGTCCCGCGCCATACCATCGGCTGCTGCCGCCCGATCTCGTCGCCTGGGCGGCGTCAACCGGCCGCTTCCACCTGCTCAAGGAGACCTCGCGCTCGGTCGAGCAGGTGCGGGCCAAGGTCCAGGCGGCACGCGGCACGCCACTGGGCATCTACAACGCCGACGCGACGACGCTGCTGGACTCGTTGCGCGACGGCGCCCGCGGCTACTGCGGCATCGCTGCCAACGTCTACCCGACGCTGCTCGTCCGGCTGTGCGCCACCTTCGCCACCGCCCCCGAGGACGCTGAGCGGCTGCAGATGTTCCTCACCGTCGCCGATGTCGTCGTTCACACCGGCTATCCCGTCACCGCCAAGACCTTCCTGCGCGAGGCCGGCCTCGACCTGCTCCCGCTCAGTCGTGTGTCGACCTTCGCCGTCAGCGACTACCATCGGCGCGTCCTGGCGGCTTTGGCACTGCACGTGCGCGCGCAACGGTAGGAGCGCCAGGAGGTCTCACAAGGGCAGGCAAGTCCTCTTTCCGCGATGTCAGGGCTTGGATGCCCATACGCGCAGCGTGGTGGCGTGCGTCCTGCTGACCAGGCCGGATGGGGTGGTCGAGCGCCAGGGCCGGCAGCACGGAAATGGGTAGCCCGAATGGGTAGTCCCACCGATGGGGGCCGACTCGGCCAGGGCTAGAGTCGGAGTGTGGCCGGCGTGGCCGTTGTGACGCGAACCGCGGACCGGCGGACGCGGCAGTGGCAACGCCAGCATGAGGAGGCTCCCCATGATCAGCACCGTATCGGCCTCGGCCGCGCCGGTGACCGGCACGTGCGACCGCTGGGTCCCGCCGACGCTGGCGCTGGTGACCTTCCTCAGCAGCCTGGCTGGCTTCGCACTCGGCCCTTTCTTGCCGATCATCGCCCGCGATCTGACGGTGAGCGTGGTTCTGCTCGGCCAACTGCCGGCCATCAGCGCGCTGGTCGCGGCCGGGCTGGGCCTGGTCGCCGGGCCGCTGGCCGACCAGCGCGGCTACCGGCGGACGCTGCTGGTGGCGCTGGGCTGTTTGGCAGCGAGCGCCATCGGCATCGGGCTGGCGCCCGGCTACAGCTGGCTGCTGCTGGCGTTCCTCATCGGCGCCGTCAGTCGGGCATCGGCCACGCCGGCCGCTCAGGCCGTCATCAGCACTCGCTTCACCGGCGCCACTCGTCGCCGCGCCATGAGCTGACTGACGGCCGGCGTGTCGAGCGCGATGGTCGCCGGTGTGCCGCGCCTGACCGTTATCGACGCTGGCTTCGGCTGGCGGGTCGCCTACGCCAGCCTGGCGCTGCCTGGGCAGTCGATCGAGATCAAGGTCGTCGCGCTCGCCCGGTCGTAACTCAGCTCCGCGCCGCGGGCACGGGCGCAGCCGTCTCATCCGCACCACCCCTGACCCACCGCCGCTCCGCCGCGGCCGGCAGCGGGAAGCGGCGGTAGAATGCTGGTGGAGTACGGAACGCTGGCGACGGGGAAGGGGCACGGCATGGCGACGGCCACGCGGCTGATGACTGCTGAGGATTTGCTGCGCCTCCCGGATGACGGCATGCGTCATGAACTCATCGCGGGAGAGTTGCGGACGATGGCGCCGACCGGTGACGAGCATGGTGGAATTGTCGTGGCGATTGCGGCATCACTTGGACCGTATGTGCAATCGCACCGCCTGGGTCGGGTCCGGGCTGGCGAACCTGGCTACCACCTGGCCAGCGACCCGGACACGGTGCGCGCCGCGGACGTGGCCTTTATCAGCCGTGAGCGGCTGGGCGCCGCGGGCAGGCTGACCGGCTACCGGTCAGGCGCGCCGGACCTGGTCGTCGAGGTGATCTCACCGAACGACCTGTACACCGAGGTGGACGACAAGGTCGCGCTGTGGCTCGCCCACGGCACGCGCATGGTCATCGTCGTCAACCCGCGCCGCCGCACCGCCGCCGTCTATCGCTCGCCGACGGCGGTGCGCATCCTGACCGAGACCGACACGCTCGACGGCGACGATGTCGTGCCGGGCTGGACGATGCCGGTGGCAGCACTGTTCGAGCGTGACGACGACCTGGCCGACGCGACTGCCGACACGTAGCGCTCGTGGGACCCCTCAACCGACGGCCGGCGCGACGGTGTGGACGGTGTGGACGGACGGCCGCGCCAGGCGTGTGCCCAGCCAGCGGGCCAGCCCATCGCCGCCCGCATCCATCACCCGCCGGTGGTTCCAGGCGAAGATCGGGCGAGCCACCGGCGCCACCAGGTTCATCCAGCCTTTGGTCGTGCGCACGTTCCAGTCGTAGCGCACGATCGTCACCGGCCCGTCTTCGGTCAACTCCCAGCAGCCGTGCCCGGTCAACTCGCCGACCGTTTCGGCCGCCAACCGGCGCGGTCGCTCGACCGTCACGGTGCGCGCGTCGAAGACGAATGAGTACGGCAGCGCCGTGCGCCACACCTGGCGCTGGAGCGTGCCGACGCCGCCCGGCTCGCCTTCCGCCAGCGTCGTCACCTGCTGGACGTATGGCCACCAGCGCGGCCAGTCGCGCGTAGCATGGATCGCCTCCCAGGCAGCCTCGATCGGCGCCTCGATGTGCCAGTAGGTCGTAAATGCGTAGTCAGCCATACCGATTCCCTCCCGTGGCGCTGGCGCCCGTGTCGCCGCCGCTGTCTGTCATCGATTGCTACGTGCAAACCGGGACACTGGATAATCGCGCCACCGAGCCGACCGCACGTCTGACGCGCGAGACGATGCCGGCGTTGGCCGCCGGCCAGCGGGCACGACTGTGGTATACTTCCCGAGTGGTAACTAGGTTTCCCCTGGTGCGGTCCTCAGTGAGGAGGCGCGCATGGTTGACGTGACCCAGGCCCGGCGCAAAATCTGCCCGGTCGACGAGACGGCCAAGATTATCGGCAACAAGTGGACGCCGCTGATCATTCGCGATCTGGTCGGCGGCCACAAGCGGTTCAATCAGTTGGAACGGTCCTTGGAGGGCATCAGTCCCAAGACTCTCTCCGAGCGCCTGCGCCGCCTCGAGGCGGAGCGCATCGTCACCCGGCGCTGCTTCGCCGAGGTGCCGCCGCGTGTCGAGTACGCGCTAACTGACAAGGGCCACGCCCTGGTGCCGGTGATCGACAGCATGCGCGCCTACGGCCTGACCTGGCTCTGCCCGCCGCGATCCAGCGCGCCGCCGCCGGTCGGCTGACGCCGGCCGCCGGTGGCTCCTATTTGACCGGGGCGCCAGCCTCGGCCAGCGCCGGTCGCCGGCGCCGCACCAGTGCCCGCAGGCGGTCCAGGTCGGCCGGCGCGTGCCGGTCATCGGCGACACAGCGGGGATGCATGCGGGCAAACGCCAGCTCGGTCAGCGCCTGATGGTGGCGAGCGACCTGGCGGTAGCCGCGCCAGCCCAGCCGCTGAAAGGCGCGCAGCTCGGCCGCCGCTCGCCGACGGTGGCTGACGACACGACGAAACTCGCCAGTGGTGAGCGTGCCCAGCGACACTTCGTCGCGCAGCCCGTCCCGCAGCCACCGCCGCTCGCTCACCCAGGCCAACGCCACCAGCGCCACCAGCAGCGCCACGCCACTCCAATCGGCGACGATCGCCAGCGGCAGCGCCCACCAGGCGCCCCACTGCCCGGCCGCCAGCGCGTTGTGCAGGTAGTGCAACCCGACCGCCGCCGCCAGCCCCAGCAGCGGCACACCACGACGCGACCAGCGCCCGCCGTGATAGAACGCCCAGCCGAGACTCGCGCCGAACAGCCCGCTGAAGACCGGATGGTTCAGCCCAAAGACGACCGCGCGCAGCGGCACGAGCAGCAGCCCCGGCCCGGCCTCCGCACTGCCGAACAGCGCCAGGTAGGTCAGCCAGTTCTCGGTGAAGGCGAAGCCCAGCCCGACAACCGCGCCGTAGACGATGCCATCCAGGACACCGTTGAACTCACTGCGCCGCCAGGCGATTAGCGACACCAGGGCCGCGCCCTTGACTGTCTCCTCGACCAGTGGCGCCAGCAGGCGCGCCCGCTGCCATTCGGCGGCCGGGTCACCCAGCGCCGCCAGCGGTGTCGACAGCGCCACATCGAGCACCACCGCCAGCACCGCCGCCGGCAGCACCCCCCACATGAACGTCACCACCAGCAGGTGGGTCGGTTCCGTCTCGTAGCGATCCAGCCACCAGACCAGCGCCAGAAACATCGCTGTCGGCAAACCGGCCGCCAGCGTGGCGAGCACGAGCGCTTCCCACCCCATGCCTCTCGCCCTCGCCCGACGCCGCGCGCAACCGTGCCCCTGGCCGCAGCGTCTACTGGTGAAACAGCCCGCTGCACGATTCTAGCGGGCACGCGCGGCGCCGGCAACGCCCACTGGCGGGCGTGCGCCATTGCTTTACGGTTGACGATGCTGCCGGTACAATCCGCCGGCCCGGCCGGGCGTCAGTGTTGCGCTACCAAGGAGCAGTCGCAAGCGTGCCATTCCGAGTTCTGATGATCGCGCCAACCTCCTTCTTCGCGGACTACGGCTGCCACGTCCGCATCCTGGAGGAGACGCTGGCGCTGCAATCGCTCGGGCACCGGGTGACGATCTGCACCTATCACACCGGCGACGGCGTGGCCGGCCTCGACATCCGCCGCAGTCTCGACGTACCCTGGCGCAAGGGTGTCCAGGTCGGGTCGTCGCGCCACAAGCTCTACTTCGACGCCATGCTATCCATGAGGACGCTGGCGACGGCGCTGACGGTGCGACCGCATGTCGTCCACGCCCACCTGCACGAGGGCGCGCTCATCGGCAGCGTCGTCGCCCGCGCGCTGGGCGTGCCGCTGCTGTTCGACTACCAGGGCAGCATGACCGCCGAAATGCTCGACCATCACTTCGTCCGGCCGACCAACCCATTGCTTGGCAGCATGCGCCGGCTGGAGCACCACCTCAATCGCACCGCCGACGTCGTTATCACCTCATCGCATCACGCCGTCGACCAGTTGCGTCAGACCGGGCTGTCGGGCGTTCAGGCACGGCCGCTGCCCGACGCTGTCAACACCGAGCGCTTCCAGCCGCAGGCGCTGGCGCCGGACGAGCGCGCCGAGCTGCGGGCGCGCTTCGGCATCACCCCGGACCGGCCGGTCATCGTCTATCTGGGCCTGCTCGCGCCGTACCAGGGCACGGATCTGCTCTTGCAGGCAGCCCAGCGGGTCGTCGCCGCCGCGCCGGAGGCGTTCTTCCTGATCATGGGCTATCCCGGTGTCGACACCTACGCCCGGCAGGCGGCCCGGCTGGGGCTGACGCGCCACACCAGCTTCCCCGGCCGCATCCCCTACGCGACCGCCCACCGCTTCCTGGCGCTGGGCGACATCGCCGTCGCGCCGAAGCTGTCGGCGACGGAGGGCGCCGGCAAGATCTACAACTACATCGCCAGCGGCCTGCCGGTCGTGGCGTTCGACACGCCGGTCGCCCGCGAGATCCTCGGCGGCGACGGCTACTACGCGCCCTCGGGCAACGTCGAGGAGCTGGCCAACGCGATTCTGGCGCTGGTGCGCAACCCGGCCGCGGCGCGTGAGCGCACCGCGCGCTTGCGCCGCCTGGCCGAGACCGACTACTCCTGGCGCCATCGCGGCCGCGAGCTGGACCAGATCTACCACTCCCTCATCGCCCGTCGCCAGGAACTGGTGGCGGCAGCGCGCTCGTAGGTCCGGCAGCGTGTCTGGCCCGGCGCGTGACCGCGGCTGGCTCCAGGGGGAGTCTGTGCCTACCGGGTTTCCGTCCCTCAGCCCGCGCACGCGCGCGATCGGCCGCGCCGTGCTCCGTCTGTGCCTGGCGCTGGCGCTGACCGGCTGCGCGCTGCCGACTACCACCAACTCGCCGCCCGCGCCTGCCGCCTATCAGCCGGTGACGGCCAAGGGCTATCCGGCCGGCGGCCTGCTGGTCGATGCCGACTGGATCGCCGGCCGGCTCGACGACCCGACGCTGCGGCTGGTCGATCTGTCGCCGCTGCGCCACTACCGCGCCGGTCACCTGCCCGGCGCCGTCCACGCCTGGTGGCAGGACACGATTGAGACGCACAACCCGACCTACGGCATGCTCGTCGGCCCGCCGCGCCGCGCTGCCTGGCTGGGTGCGCTCGGCATCGACCGGCAGGCGACCGTCGTCGCCTACGACGACGAGGGCGGGCGCTGGGCGGCGCGGCTGGTCTGGCTGCTGGAGTTCACCGGCCACGAGCGGGTCCACCTGCTGGACGGCGGTAGCCAGGCCTGGCTGGCCTCTGGTCGGCCGCTGACGACCGATCAGCGCCGGCTGCCGTCGGTCGATTATGTCGAGGCTCCCCAGCCAGAGCGCATCGTCGAGGCCGAGGAGGTGGCGCGGCTGGCGGCGGACGGGCGCGCCATCGACGGCCGGTCGACCGAGGAGCGCCAGGAGACCTGGGGCGGCCGTCTGCAGACCGGCGCGATTCCCGGTGCGCTGCCGGCGCCCTGGCCGGAGCACCTGACCGGCCCCGGCGGCGGCTTCCTGCCGGCCAGCACGCTGCGTGCCCGCTATGGAGCGCTGCTGAGTGGCGGCGAGCGACCGGCCGTGTACGGCCTATTCGGCGCTGGCGCGGCGCTGCCGTACGTGGCGCTGCGGGCGTTGGGCGTACCGATCGTCGCCCTCTACGATGGCTCCTGGGCCGAGTGGGGCGCGCTGCCCGCCGGCTAGAGCGAGTGATCGCCCTCGCGCACCCAGCGCGCCGCCGGCTGGCCGCCGATGAAATGGGCCTCGACGATCTCGGCCAGCGCGGCCGGTGTCAAGTCGCCGTAGCGCACCGCGCCAGGGTGGACGACCATGCTCGGGCCGATGCGGCAGAGCTTGTTGCAGTTGCCCGGCCGCACCGCGACCTCCTCGGTCAGGCCGTGCTCGGCCACCAGGCGCTCCAGCGCGGTGTAGATGGCGGCCGCGCCGTTGCGCGGGCAGTGCGCACCGTGGCAGACGTACGCCCGGTAGCGGAAGGCGCCGATCACTCCGACCTGCTGTCTCGCGGCCACGCTTGCCTCGCCGGCGCTGGGCGCACGACCGCGATCGCGCCCGGCGCGCTCAATGCTACCGCGTGCGACCGGTCGCGCGCCTCAGGCTGTCGCCAGCGCCACCCGCGCGGCGAGGCGGGCGCGCAGGTGCTGGTAATCGCGCTCGCCGAGGACGTGGACGTTGCCCTGGAAGGCGAGCGTCCAATGCTCCGGTGGCCAGCGCTTGGTGTACTCCATTTCGGCAGCGACCGGCTCGGCCGGCAGCGCCTCGGCCAGCGGCACGATCAGATCGGGCGCGGTCTGGACGCGGAATGGATACATCTCGCCTGGTTTCTCGCTGTGCCAGATGGGGGTGCTGTCCTCAACGAAGGGCGAGGTAATGGTGACGATGCTGCCGAAGGCCTTCAGTCGGGTCAGGTAGAAGATGATCGCATCGCCCGGCTGCATGCGCTCGGCCTTCTTGCGGTGACGGCTCTTGACGCCAACCAACGACCAGCCCAACTCAGCCGTCTTGGTGTAGTTCTCCGGTGTGCCGACGATCAACCAGTAGGTGGGACCCATGATGGCTGTCTCCTCCGCTGCCGGGCCGAACGCCCGACCTGGCGATTGAACGCTGGCCGGCAGGGCACAGTTGCACCAGGCACGTCATGGCGTTGGCGCCCGACATCACCGCGGACGATCTGGCATACAATGCACGGCCGGCGAGCGGTGTGAGCGATAACAGGGGGAGCGATATGGGCACGCTGGACGGACGGCGGGCGCTGGTCACCGGCGCGGGCATGGGCATCGGCCAGGGGTGCGCGCTGGCGCTGGCCGGCGCCGGCGCGGCGGTGGCGGTTCACTACGCCAGCAGCGCCACCGGCGCCCGGGACACGGTCGGCCAGATCGAGGCCACCGGCGGCAGGGCCATCGTCATCGGCGGTGACCTGGGACAGGTGATTGAGGCGCGGCGCGTCGTCGCGGAAGCAGCGGCGGTGCTGGGTGGCCTGGACATCCTCATCAACAACGCCGGCGTCACGCGGGCACTCGACTTCGCCGACACGACCGAAGTAATTTTTGATGAAGTATTTGATATAAATATCAAAGGCATGTTCTTCGCGACACAGGCGGCGCTGCCCCACTTCGAGGCCGCCGGCCGGGGCGCGGTCGTCAATCTGACCAGCGTCCACGGCTTTGCCGGCTTCCCGCGCCACGCCGCCTACGCCGCCACCAAGGGCGCGATCATCGCCTTCACCCGCGAGCTGGCCGTCGAACTGGCCCCGAAGCGAGTGCGCGTCAACGCCATCGGGCCGGGTCTGATCGAGGTGCCGCGCTACTTCGACATCCCTGGCTACACGACGGCGATGGGCGACGCGATGGTGCCCTGGGGCCGCGTCGGCACGCCGGCCGACTGTGGCGCGGCGGCCGTGTTCCTCGTCTCCGACGCCGCCGACTTCGTCACCGGGCAGGTGCTGTACGTCGATGGTGGCACGACGGCGCGCATGGGCCTGTGGTGGGACCAGGGCAACCGACCGCAGTAGATGTCGCAAGTTCCGTCCGTCCCTGTCCGCCCGCGCATCACCCGACTCAGGCACACCGCCAGGCGCGCCGTTACTACATAGGAGATGACGCGGTATCCTTCTGGCTATGGGAGGTGTCATGCGCGGCCCGGCTCGTCTCCTGCTCCTGCTGACGCTCATCATGGTGATGCTGACGATGGGCCTGCCGGGCAGCCAGTCGACCACCGCCGCGCCGCCGGTGCGCACCACGCCGCGCCCGTTGCCGCCGCCCCGGCCCGGCGCCCAGGTCATCCAATCCGCCCGCCAGCCGGCGCCACCGAAGCCGGCCCACCGCAAGCTGGATGCCACGCTCAACGCCGTCGTCCGGCAGGCGGCGCGCGGCGGGCCGAGCGCGGCCGCCGCCGGACTCGCTCCGGTGCGGGAGGGCAACAGCGTCGCGGCCACTGTTCGCACGACCGGCGACCGCGATGCCGTGCGCGCCTGGCTGGCCGGGCGCGGCGCGCGCATCGCCCACGTCGGCCGCGACGTCATCGAGGCCGTCGTGCCCGCCGGCGCGCTGGCCCACCTGGCGCAGCACCCCGGCGTCCTGTCCGTCGCCGCCATCCGGCGACCGCACCCCGAGGCGACCAGCCAGGGTGTGGCTGTGCATGGCGCTCCAGCCTGGCAGGCGGCCGGATACGCCGGCGCGGGCATCAAAGTCGGCATCATCGATGCTGGTTTCCAGGGCGTCGGCGCCCTGGTCGGGTCGGAGCTGCCCAGCCCAACTGGCGTGCGCTGCTATACCGCCATCGCGGTCTCTACCGCAAATCTAGCCGACTGTGACCATGCGCTAACAACCACCCACGGCACGGCCGTGGCCGAGACTGTGATCGACGTGGCGCGGGACGTGGCGCTCTACCTGGCGACACCGATCAGCAAGCTCGACTTGCGCGAGACGGTCGACTGGCTGATCGACAGCGGCGTCGACGTCATCATCACCGCGCAGTCCTGGGAGTGGGACGGCTACGGCGATGGCACCTCGCCCGACAACGATAGCCCGCTCAAGTCGGTCGACACGGCCGTGGCCGGCAACGCCGTCTGGGTCAGCGCGGCCGGCGACCACGCTCAGACGACGTATATTGCCGGCTGGTCCAATCCCGACGGCGATGCGTTCCACGAGTTTGCCCCTGGCGACGAAGGCAACCAGTTCTACCTTGCCAAGGACCAGAAGGCCTTCATCCAGTTGCGCTGGGACGACAGTTGGACAGCGGCCGCCATCGACCTGGACCTGCTCGTCATGGACGCGACGATGTCGACGGCCGTGGCCTACAGCGCCAATGCCCAGACAGGCACGACCGGCGATCGCCCCTTCGAGTCGATCCAGTTCATCGCCCCCACAGACGGACCGTTCAACATCGCCATCGTCCGCGCCGACACCACCGACGCCATTCCGGCCTGGTTCCAGTTCCAGGCCTGGGATACCTCCGCGCTGGAGTACGCCAGCGCTGATCCGTCGATCTCCAGTCCATCCGAAAGCGACAACGCCGGCCTGCTCGCCGTCGGCGCGACGCGTTGGGACACGCCGACCGTGATCGAACCCTACAGCAGTCGTGGCGCAACGATCGACGGGCGGATCAAGCCCGACCTGGTCGGCGCGACGTGCGCCACGACAGTCACCAGCGTGGCATTCTGTGGCACCAGTCAGGCGGCAGCGCATGTCGGTGGGTTGGCGGCGCTGGTCCGCAACCGCTTCCCAGGCTTCACCGCCCTCGGCACGGCCGCTTACCTGCGGACAAATGCCATCGATCGGGGCGACCCAGGGGCCGACTACGTCTGGGGCAACGGTCTGGCCTTCCTGATCAACGACCTGCCGACACCAACGTCAACTGTCACGCCCACGGTTACGCCGACCATCACGCCCACGCGCACACCGACGGTTACGCCAACCGTCACGCCCACCCGCACGCCCACGGTTACGTCAACTGTCACGCCCACCCGCACGCCGACCGCCTCCGCGACCGCTACGCCCACCTCCACGGCACTGACGGCCACGCCGACGGCGACCTCCACGCGCACCATGACGCCGACGCCCTCTAACACACCGGCCAACACGCCAACCGTTACACCAACACCCACGACTACAGCCACGCCAACACTGACGAGCACGGCGACGGCGACGGCGACGGCGACGGCCACGCCCACGCAGCCACCGACCAGCGGCGCGCTCGACTGGTACTTCGCCGAGGGTTACACCGGCACCGGCTTCGATGAGTACCTCACCATCCAGAACCCGAACCCGACCGCGGCCCAGCTCACGCTCACTTACTTCCTGACCGGTGCGGCGCCGGTGCATAAGCCCATCACCGTCGCCGCCAACAGCCGCTACACCGTCACCGTCCATGAGCAATCTGAGGGCGTCGGCCGCGACCGGGCCGTCAGCGCCCGGGTGCAGTCGACCAACGGCGTCGGCGTGGTCGTCGAGCGCCCGATGTACTTCCGCTACACCGACGCTCGCGGCCGACCCGTCACCGGCGGCCACAACGTCATGGGCGTCCAGGCGCCCCGCACCACCTGGTACTTCGCCGAAGGCTGGACCGGCGATGGCTTCGATGAGTACCTGACGATCATGAACCCGCAGCCCACCGCCGCCACCATCCAGATCACCTACTTCCTGGCCAGCGGCGCGCCGGTGCCGAAGACGGTCGTCGTGCCCCCGACCAGCCGCTACACGGTCAATGTGCATGAGAGGCGCGAGGGCGTCGGGCGCGACCAGGCCGTCAGTGCGCTGGTCCAGTCGGACGTGCCGGGCGGCATCGTCGTCGAGCGGCCAATCTACTTCACCTTCACCGGCAGCATGGGCGCCGTCACCGGCGGCCACAACGTCATGGGCGCCGCCGCCCCGCGCACCACCTGGCACTTCCCCACCATCGACACCACCACCGGCTGGGATACCTTCCTGACGCTGATGAACCCGTCGCCGACGGATGCACAGGTGCAACTTACCTACTACCACGCCGGGGCGGTGACCACGCGCCCCTTCACCGTGCTGCACAACAGTCGCGCCACCATCACCGTCGCCACCGACCCGGCCGGCATCGGCCGCGGCCAGCGCCAGGGCGTGAGTGTGGCGTCGCTCAACGGCGTCGGCCTGGTCGTCGAGCGGCCGGTCTACTTCCGCTACAGCAGCACGATCAACGGCGGCCACGACATCATGGGCGCCTTTCAGCCAGCCCAGACCTGGCTGTTCGCCGAGGGCTACACCGGCGCCGGCTTCGACCAGTACCTGGACGTGCTCAACCCGAACAGCAGTCCGGCCAGCGTGACGATCACCTACTATCTGGCCGCCGGCGGGCCGATCGTCACGACGCTGAGCGTGCCCGGCGCCAGTCGGGTGTCGGTGCCGGTGTTTGGCGATACCCAGGGCGTCGGGCGCGGCCAGGCGGTCAGCGCCAAGGTGACGACGACGCACGCGGGCGGCATCGTCGTCGAGCGGCCGATCTACTTCGACTACGGCCCCGGCATCGACGGCGGCCACACCGTCATGGGCTTCGTCCCGTGAGCCGGCCGCGCCGATGACCCGCCGTGTACAATGCTGGCGAACTCGTGTCGGAGGCGCCGATGGCCGCGGACCCCAAGCGTGAGTTGCATGATCTCGTCGACCGGCTGGCCGCCGAGGACCTGGCCGAAGTCCTGGACTTCGCCCGCTGGCTGGCGAGCGCCGGCGAGGCGCTGACCGCCGACGAACTGGCGGCCATGCGGCACGGCGAAGCCGAGATCGCCGCCGGCGAGTACACGACACTGGCCGACCTGCGGCGCGCGGCGGGTCGGTGAGCTACGAGCTTCGTATCGCGCGCCAGGCCGAGGCCGCGTTCGGGCGGTGCGACCGCCGGCTGCAGGAGCGCATCCTGGCGCGGCTGGCGCAGATCGAGACCGACCCGTTCGGGCCGTACACCAAGCCGCTGGTGAACGCGTCGGGTCGGCGCTCGGCGCGCGTCGGCGACTGGCGCATCATCTTCGCCGTCGACGTCGCGGCGCGGGTAGTCGACGTCAGCGTCATCGGGCCGCGTGGGCGGGCATACCGGGACGTGTAGCGCGGCGCCCGACACGATGTCTCGTGACGGTGGCGCGGCGATGCACTCGGCTGCCAACACGGCTTTGATGGCGGCCACACCGTCATGGGCTTCGTCCCGTGAGGCGTGCGCCACGCCGGCCCAACTGACCGTGCGCGAACGAGGACGATGAACCGCCCCACCGTCCTCGTTCGCGCCCATGCGCGTCCATTCGCGGTTAACCTTCCAGGACGGCGACTGACCGCTGGCAGGGAGGAACCGCGATGGGACTGACCCACGACGAGCGTGTGGCCCTGATCGACCAATACGCGGCCGGGCCGGCGCGGCTGGCGGCGGCGCTGGCAACCGTGCCGGTGGCCGCCCACCAGTGGCGACCGGCGACCGGCGTCTGGTCCGCCCATGAGATCGTCGTGCATTGCGCCGACTCCGAGACGGCCGCCGCCAGCCGCATTCGGATGCTGCTGGCCGAGCCGCAGCCGCTGATCGTCGGTTACGATCAGGACGGCTGGGCGGTGCGCCTGGACTACCATGCCCATCCACTGGCACTGGCGCTGGCAGCCGTGACCGCCGTGCGCGCCAACACCGTGCCGCTGCTGCGGGCCACGCCAGCCGCCTCCTGGCAGCGCGCCGGCCGCCACACCGAGTCGGGCCCCTACACCGCCGAGGACTGGCTCCGCAGCTACGGCGCGCACCTCGAAGAGTACGCTCAGCAGATCGCAGCCAACCTGGTCGCCTGGCAGGCGCACCCATCGGCGGCGGGCGGAGTTGGGTCGGCGTAGGAGGGGGAACCCTGGTGGCTGCCCCTGATCGACGCGACACCGGGCACAGATCAGGAATCAGGGCAGCCCACAGGGGGCTGTCCCTACAGTACGTGTCACAGCACACCATTCAAGACCGGTGTTCCCAGAATCTCCTCTTCGCGTTTATTCGCGTCACTTCGCGGTTTAAGCCCGTGGCCCGATCGCGGCTAGTCGGCCGGGGCCGGCGTGGCGGCGATGGCGCGGTAAGCGGCGACGACCTTCTCCGCGTCGGCATCGCTCAGCGTGTGCAGCGGCGCGGCCATGCGCCGCGTGGCGATGATGCCTTCCGCCTGCAGGATCGCCTTCATGCCGCCCAGCACCTGGCCGGTCGGCGAGCCAGGTCCGACCGCCATCACGCCGGTGCCGTTCATCACCAACTCCTGATACTGGGCGGCCGTCGCCCAGTCGCCGCGCGCGGCCGCCTCGTGGCAGAGCACACACCAGCGCGGGTAGACGTTGGCCACACCCGGGATCGAGCCGACGCCGCCGATCAGCACCGACGCGTCGATCAGCGCCCGCGTGCCCAGGAAGCCGCGCAGGTCCGGCCGCCGCGCCCGCGTGCCGACGACCACCGACCGGAACCAGTCCAGATCATTCTGGCTGTCCTTCAGTCCGACGACGGTGCCCTCGTTCGCCAGCGTCACCATCGTGCCGACATCGACCTTGACCTTCACCGTCTGCGGGATGTTGTAGACCAGCAGCGGCAGGTCGACGGCTCGGTGCAGCGCGCGGAAGTGCTCCAGCAACTCGGCCTGGTTGTTGCTGTAGTAGTAGGGCGGCGTCAGCGCCAGCGCGTCGGCGCCGGCCGCGGCCGCGGCGCGGGCATGGGCGATGGCCAGGCCAGTGCTGGCGTCACCGACGTTGGCGACGATCGGCACGCGCCCGCGCGTCGTCTGGACGGCGGTGCGGATCGTGATCGCGCGCTGCTCACCGTCCAGGCAGGCAAACTCGCCGGTCGTGCCACAGATCCACAGGCCGTGGACGCCTTCGCCGATCAGGTACTCCAGCAGCGAGGACAGCGAGCGCGTGTCGACCGTCTCGTCGTCGTTGAGCGGGGTCAGCGTCGGCGGTAGAATGCCGTGCAGGCTGGACAGGTCCATCAGCGATGCCCTCCTCGATCGGAACTCACAGCGGCCCGGCCGCCAGGTCGCATCCAGCGGGGTGAGACTAAGCGTAGATGTAAGGGCATCGCGCGCGGCTGTCAAGGCGGCGACTGGCCGCCTTGCTTGACATGCGCCACAATCACCAGCATCATGCCGCGCGCCGCGCCGGTGACGCTGTCGACCGGCGCTGTCGCATGCGCGAGCGGCACACCAGGCTAGGTGAGGAAGGAGTCTCGATGCGGGAGCGGTATGTCATGCTGGCGCCAGAGGCGCGCGAGGCACTCGTGCGCGGCGTCGACATCATGGCCGGGCTGTTGCGGCCCACACTCGGTCCCGCCGCGCGCACGGTCGCCATCGCCCGCATCGTCGGCAGTGACGCGCCGGAGATCCTCGACAGCGCTGCCACTATCGCCCGGCGCACCATCCAACTCGAATACCCCTTCGAGGACATGGGCGCCATGATCATCCGCCAGATGGCCTGGCGCGTCTTCGAGGAGGCCGGCGACGGCTCGGCGACCGCCGCCGTGCTGGCCCAGGCGCTGGTGCACGAGGCAGCGCGCTACGTCGCCGCTGGCGGCAACCCAATGCTGCTCAAGCGTGGCATCGACCGCGGCCTGTCGGTGGCGCTGGCCGAGCTGCGGCGCCAGGCGCGCCCGGTCGATGGCCCGATTGAGTTGGGCCGCATCGTCGCCGGCATCGTCCGTGACCCGAAACTCGAAGAGATGATGGGCGAGGTGATGGACTCGGTCGGGCCGGACGGCGCGGTGCTGGTCGAGGACGCCGCCGGCATCGAGACCGGCCACGAGTACATCGACGGCGTGCGCTGGAACGAGGGCTACGCCTCGCACTTCCTGCTGAAGGAGGGCGAGACCGAGGCGCGGCTGCTCAATCCGCGCATCTTTGTCACCGACTACTTCCTGGACCGGGCCGATCAACTCGTGCCGGTCGTCGAGGCCTGCCTGCGCGATGGCGATCGCAGCCTGATGGTGATCGCGCCGGAGATCAAGGACCAGGCGCTGGCGCTGCTGATCCTCAACCGCGAGAAGGGCGTGCTGGAGCAGGCTGTCGCCGTCAAGGCGCCCTCGATCGGCAGCCAGCGCACCTTCATCCTCGAAGACATCGCCGTCATCACCGGCGGCCGCTGCGTCCACCAGGAGGCGGCCGAGCGCTTCGAGGACGTGCAGAGCTACGATCTCGGCCGCGCGCGGCAGGCCTGGGCCACGCGCTGGGCTTTCGGCATCCTCGGCGGCATGGGCAGCAAGGGCGCCATCCGTCAGCGCATCAACGAGGCCAAGGCCGAGTTGAAGACGATCAAGGACGACGATTACACTGTCGGCAAGATCCGCGAGCGCATCGGCAAGCTGGCCGGCGCGGCCGCCATCATCCGCGTCGGCGCGCCGACCAAGGCCGACCAGGCCGAGCGGCGGCTGCGCATCGAGGCCGCCGTCACTGCCGGCCGCGCCGCGCTGCAGGAGGGCGTCGTCGCCGGTGGCGGAGCGGCCTTTATCGCCTGCATCCCGGCGCTGGAGCGGCTGGCGAGCGAGTTGAACGGCGATGAGGCGGTCGGCGTCCGGGCGCTGGCCGGCGCGCTCACCGCCCCGATGCGCGCCATCGCCGAAAATGCCGGCCTGGCGCCGAGCAGCATCGTCCACCTCGCCCGCGAGAAGGGCCTGCCCTGGACCTTTGATGTCGTGCGGCAAGCGTGGGTCGACGCCTACGCCAACGGCATCGCCGACCCGCTGCCGGTCGTGCTCGCCGCGCTCGAGATCAGCATCAGCGCCGCGACGATGGCACTGACGACCGATGTCTTGATCCGGCACAAGAAGCCGTCGATGGCCAGTAACCCGTAGCGAACGACGGACCAGCGTGTGACGCATGGTGACGTGGCGAGCAGGCGGTCAGGCTGGCCGTCCGGCGCCAATCGGCGGTGAGGAGGAGAGCGTGGCATCATCCTGGGAGCGGCTGGCCGGCCGGTCAGGCGGCACCATTGCCAGCCTGACGGTGGCCGTGACGGCCGATGGCGCGCCGATCGTTTTCGCCGCGACGGCGGTTGGCCTGCATCGGTCGACCGATGCCGGCCGCACCTGGGCGCCCGCCAGCATCGGCAGCATCGCGCCGTTCGTCGAGGTCGTCGCGGCATCGCCCAACTTCGGGCGCGACCAGACGCTCTTTGCCGGCGCGCGCAACGGACTGTACCGCTCGCTCGACGGCGGCGCCTCGTGGCAACTGATGCTCGTCGGCAGTCGCATTCTAGCCGTCACTCTAGCGCCCGGCTATGCCCGCGAGAATGTCCTGTTCGTCGGCACCGAAACCGATGGCGCGCTGCGCTCGCCCGACGCCGGCCGGACCTGGACCGGCGCGAATGCCGGCCTGCTTGATCTGACCGTGCTGGCGCTCGCGCTGTCGCCCGACTTTGACCGCGACCAGGTCGGCTTCCTGGCGACGGCCTCCGGCATCTACCGGACGCGCAACAGTGGCCGGAGCTGGCGGCCGGCCGAGCTTGACCTGGAGGACCCGGCCGTCCAGTGCCTGGCCGTCTCGCCGGCCTTTGCCGACGACCGGCTGGTGCTGGCTGGCACCGAGGCCGATGGCCTGCTGCGCTCCGACGATGGCGGCACGACCTGGGAGGTCGTGCCCGAGCTGGCGCAGCAGGGCATCACCGCTATCGCCTTCGCGCCGCAGTATCCGGACGAGCCGCGCATCGCCGCGGCGACGGTCGCCGGCGTGGCCGTCTCTGACGACGGCGGCGCCACCTGGCGGGCCACCGGGGCGTCGCTCGGCCCGGTGTTGAGCCTGTGCTGGGTGACCGAGGGGGAGCGCGCTGTGCTGCTGGCTGGCCTGCCGAAGGAGGGCATCGCGCGCTCGGAGGACGGCGGCGCGACGTGGATCGGCGCCAATGACGGCCTGAGCGCCACCCTGCTCGTCGGGCTGACGCCGTCGCCGGCCTTCGCCAAAGACAAGACGCTCTACGCCGCCGGTCTGGAAGACGGCGTCACCCGCTCCAAGGACGGCGGCGCGACCTGGACGCCGGCTAGCACCGGCCTGGATGAGACAACGGTCTTTGCCATCGCCGCCTCACCGACCTTTGCCACCGACAAGACGCTCTACGCGGCTACCGCGACCGGTGTCTATCGCAGCGCCGATGCCGGCGGGCGCTGGGAGCCAGCGCGCGGCTCCGGCGAGGCCATGACCACCGGCGCACTGGCAGCGTCCCCCGGCGCACCGCTGGTGGCAGCTCAACTGGGTGGTCGGCTGCTCGCCTCGGACGACAGCGGGACAACCTGGCGGCCGCTCGGCCAGCCGTTCGGCGGCGCTGACGTCATCTCGCTTGCCATCTCGCCGGCGTTCGCTGAGGACAAGACGATCTTTGCCGGCACCAGCAAGACCCTGCCCGACGGCAGCGCCACCGATGTCGTCCTCTGGCGCACGACCGACGGTGGTGCGCGCTGGGAGCGCTGGCTGGTCGAGCGCGGCTCGAACGTGCTACCGGTGGTGCTGTCGCCAGCCTTTGCCGCTGACCGCCTCCTGTTCGTCGGCCTGGGCAACCGCGTGCTGCGCCCGCGCCGCAACATTGAAGAGGTGCGCGGCGGCGCGCGCCGGCCGCTGTGGCAAAGCGTCGAACTGGGCGACGGCAGCGCCAGCGTCACCGCGCTGGCGATCTCGCCAGCCTTCGCCACCGACAGCACCGTGTTCGCCGCCAGCAGCGGCGGCGTCTTCGTCTCGCGCGACGGCGGCGAATCGTTCGACAGTTGGAGCGATGGCCTGGAACCGGCCTCGGTCGTCGCGCTGGCACTCTCGCCCACCTACGCCAAAGACCGTCTCGCGTTTGCCGTCGGTCTCGGCGGCGCGGTCTGGCGTCGCAAGGACAGCTGAACCGGCTCGTTCGTAGCCCGTCGGGGCCGTTCGCGAACGGTCCCGCCCCGTCCGATATCCAACCAGGGCCGGTTACGAACACCCCCAGCGGCGCACGCAATCTCGCCCGGCGTTGCCGGTCGCCACACCGCAGACTACCGCCCATCCCGCTCTGGATACCGCGCACGGAGGGCACGGTGAGCAGCCAGCCGCTAACGATCGAGCCGGACCTGGTGGCGAGCTATCTGGAGCAGCTGGACCAGATCGGGCGGCTGCCGGGCGGCGGCGTCTGGCGCGGCGCCTACTCAGCGGCGTGGGACGAGGCGCGGCAGGTCGTGCGCGGCTGGCTGAGCGAGGCCGGGCTGAGCGTGCGCGAGGACGCCGCCGGCAACCTGTTCGGCCGGCTGGACGGTGCGGTCTCTGGACCGGTCATCCTCGCCGGCTCGCACATCGACAGTGTGTACGCGGGGGGTAAGTTCGACGGCCCGCTCGGGGTCGTCGGCGCGATCGCCGCCGTGCGGGCGCTGCGGTCGCGCTACCCGCGGCCGGCGCGACCGGTCGAGGTGTTCGTCAGCGCCGAAGAGGAGAACAGCCGCTTCATCTGCAACTTCTGGGGTGCGCGCGCCGTCGCCGGTGGCATCGCTCCCGACGAGCCGGACCGCTACCACGACGCCGACGGTATCGCACTGGCCGACGCGATGCGTGGCGTCGGCCTCGATCCAAACCGCATCACGGACGCGCGCCGCGACGACATCGCCGCCTTTCTGGAGTTGCACATCGAACAGGGGCCGGTCCTCGACACCGCCGGCATCGCCCTGGGCGTGGTCGAGGCCGTCAGCGGCGTCACCCGCACGCGCCTGCGGGTGACCGGGCGCGCCGACCATGCCGGCTCGACGCCGATGGCGATGCGCGCCGACGCGCTGCTAGCAGCGGCTGAGATGGTCCAGATGGTGCGCGCCCTGGCGCTGGAGACCGGCGAGCCGGCGCGAGCAACGGTCGGCCGGCTGACGGTGCAGCCCAATCAGCCGGTCATCATCGCCGGCGAGGCCGAGCTGATCGTCGACTGCCGTCACCCCAACCGCACCGGCCAGGAGCGCATGGTCGCGGCCGTGCACGAGCGCTGCGGCGCCATCGCCGCCAGCCACAGCCTCGCGCTGGCCACTGAGGTCATCGTCGATCAGCCGCCCTCGCCAATGGACCCTGAGCTGGTGGCACGGCTGGAGGGCGTCATCGCCCGGCGCGGCTGGAGCCAGCGCCGCCTCATCAGCGGCCCTGGCCACGACGCCATGATCCTGGCCCGGCGCTTCCCGACCGTCATGCTGTTCGTGCCCAGCCGCGACGGGCGCAGCCACTCACCGGCCGAGTTCACACCGTTCGAGCAGCTCATCCCCGGTGTGCAGGCCCTGGCCGACACCATCGAGGCGCTGGCCACGCAACCTGTCGCCTGACCCCTGCTCCCGCACTGGTTGCCGGATCAAGGATGTTCCGCCGACGGCGCGATCACGTATCAACGGGCAGAGCAGCGACGGTCACCGACACTGGGCGCGATCATTCGGACTCATCTCCGCCTACCAGAAGGAGCGAGGATGCTTGCCGATCAGCCACTGCGCCACGCCAGCGAGCCGGACCTGGCGCATACGGTAGAGGACAATCTGTACGCGCTGTTCCGGGCGATGGCCCGGCTGTCCGGCAGCGAGCTGGTGGAGGACGCGGCCGGCAGCCGTCATCTCGCGCCGCCGACCAACCCGATGTACAAGGGCGTCTGGCGCACGCGCCTGCGCGAGTCCGACGCCGACCAGGCCATCGACGAGACGATCGCCTGGTTTCGCGAGCGGCAAGCGCCGTTCTTCTTCTGGTGGACCGGCCCGGACACGACGCCCACCGACCTGGGCCAGCGCCTGGTGGCGCGCGGTCTACTGTCGATGGAGGCGCAGATGGACCAGCTCGCGGCCGGCATCCGCTCGACCGCGCTCGGCGCACCGGGCATGGTCGCCGACCTCACCGACATGCAGGAGTCCGCGCTGACCACCGTGCCCGACGGCCTGACGATCACCGACGTGGCCGACGACCTGGACCTGGCCGACTTCATCGCCGTGCTTGTTGCCGGCTACGCGATCCCCGCGCCACTGGCCGATGGCTGGGCCCAGGCCGCGCGCGCCTTCGGCCTCGGCCGCACGCCGTGGCGCATGATCCTGGGCCGGCTCCACGGCCGGCCGGTCGCCACGACCATGCTGTTCAACGGTGGCGGCGTCGCCAGTGTCTACGGCGTCGCCACCGTGCCCGACGCGCGCGGCCAGGGCATCGGCGGCGCGATCACGCTGGCGCCACTGCTGCAAGCCCGCGACGCGGGCTATCGGTACGCGGCGCTGTTTGCCAGCGATGAGGGCGTCGGCGCCTACCGGCGCATCGGATTTCGCCTCACCAACGTGCGGATCAATCGATTCCTCTGGCGCAACAGTTGAGCATGACTCAACTTCGGTGGCGCTCGGCCAGCACGGCATAGACCCGCTCCGGCGGCACACCACAGGCCAGCAGCATCACCAGCGCGTGGTAGATCAAGTCGGCCGTCTCGCTCGCTAGTGGCCCCGGCTGGCCATTCTTAGCGGCGATGATGACCTCGGCCGCCTCCTCGCCGACCTTCTTGCCGATCTTGTCGACACCCTCGCGCAGCAGGTACGTCGTGTAGGAGC
This sequence comes from Chloroflexota bacterium, assembly GCA_020849725.1. The sequence continues at coordinate 1,960 of JADLAZ010000130.1, read as the reverse complement.
CTTCCGGCATCTGCTCTTGCCGCAGCGCCAGCGTCCGCCAGACCTCGCCCACCACGCCCGGCCCGACCGGCTCGGCCATATCTGTACCGTCGAGCGCGCGGTAGAAGCAGCTCGTCTGACCGGTGTGGCAGGTCGGGCCGGCCGGTCGCGCCAGCACCAGCAGCGCGTCGCCGTCGCAGTCGAGGCGCAGCTCGACCAGCGCCAGCGTGTTGCCGCTCGTCTCGCCCTTCATCCACAGCCGGCCTCGGCTGCGGCTCCAGAACCAGACCTGGCCAGTCGCGCGCGTGCGCGCTAGCGCGTCGGCGGTCATGTAGCCGAGCATCAGCACGCGCCCGGTGTCGGCGTCCTGCACGATCGCCGGCGTCAGGCCGTCGGCGTCGAAGCGCACCAGCGTCAGGTCATCCATCCCACCGTTCGTCACACCCATCCTCACCCTGCTCAGGTACCCGTCGCCGACGCCCACCGCGGTTCGCCGTTGGGGTGATTGTGCATCACGACGAGCGCTGGCGCATGGGCCGCGCGCCAGCGCCACTGACGTGAAGCACACCCACGACCGCGGCCCCTCGACGTCTCCGACGATGTGCGGGTGGAAGACTCACCGGCACATGGGTTGACGCGCGCCATGATGCAACACAGGAGGCGGCGACATGATGCTCATTCGCCTGGAACCAGTCGTATCAGCGGCGACCGTCGGCTCAAGCTGCCGGGTCGAAGCGCGCGGGTGTGAGTGGGGCGGCGTCGATGGGGGATGGCTGGCCAAGAACCATGGCAGCCACAATCGCGGCGGTGACGGGCGCCAGCAGGATGCCCATGCCACCGTGGCCCGTGGCCCAGAGCAGCCCGGCGGCGCGGGTCGACGGCCCGACGATGGGCAGGCCGTCCGGTGTCACCGGGCGCAGGCCCGCCCACGCCCGCAGCACCGGCCGCGCGGCCAGCCGCGGCGCCAGCTCGATCGCCGCGGTCAACAGTTCGCCAACTCCGGCGGCCGTCGGCGTCGCGGCATAGCCGACGCCCGGCTCGGTGGTCGTCCCAATCAGCAGGCGGCCGTCGGCGCGCGGCGTCAGGCTGCAGCGCCCGCTGTAGACGACGTGCCGCAGGCGTGGCGGTGTATCATCCAGCGCCACGCCCTGCCCACGCACCGGCACGACCGGCGCTGGAAAGCGCGGATCGAGTCGCCCGGACCAGCAGCCGGCGGCATTGACGACGACCCCGGCACGCCACGGCTCGCCGGCCACCAGCGCACCGGTCACCCGGTCGCCCTCGACCAGCAGGCTGGTGATCGGCTGGCCGGTGACCAGCTCGACGCCTCGACGCGTCGCCGCCAGCGCCACCGCTTGCGTGAGCTGGATGTTGTCGACGAGGCGCTGGTGCGGCAGATAGACGCCGCTGCGCACGGCCGGCGTCAGGTCAGGCTCCAGCGCGAGCGCGGCGGCGGCGGTGAGTGGCTCGACCGCGATGCCGGCGGCCTGCTGGTCGGCCACGTACGCCGCCCAGGCGGCCTCCACGGCCTCCGTCAGGGCTACCAGCAGGCGGCCTTCGGTGCGGAACTCGACCGTCAGGCCCGTCTCATCATTGATAGCCGCCACGAAGTCGGGGTAGCCTGCCAGCGCGGCCTGATGGAACCGCAGCAGCTGGGCCGGGGCGTGTGGGCGCGCCTCGGTCTGGAGAATGCCGAAGGCGGCTGTGCTGGCGCCCGCGCCCGGGCGGTCACGATCGATGAGGGCCACGCTCAAGCCGGCGCCAGCCAGGTCGCGGGCGATAGCGGCGCCGATCAGGCCAGCGCCGATGATGAGGACATCATGAGCCATAGCATCTCCGTGACGCGCATGATGAGCCTAAGCAGCTTCGGGTAAGCGTCTCGTACAATGGCGGGCAGGAGGGCCCGCCATGCCGAAGATCATCCGCGTGACCCTGACCGCTGACCAACTGGACGACCTGAATGCGCGCGCCCGTGGTCGGG
>JADLAZ010000129.1 GCA_020849725.1 Chloroflexota bacterium | reverse complement strand
GTCATCCGGAAAGTCGCTTGGTTGATATGGCGTCGCTTCGGCACCTCAGCTCTCCTGGCTCCTCGTCGGCGGCGCCCCGCGCCGGACCGTCACCTGCCCACGCCCGGTGGCGGCGCAGCTACTTGCCTACCTTGCCGGCCTTGCCAGGCTTGCGCCGCACCCGCTCGCCGGCGTAGCGCACGCCCTTGCCTTTGTACGGCTCGACCGGTCGCACCGACCGGATGCGGGCCGCCTCCTGCCCGACCAGCTCCTTGTCGATACCCGACACGGCGATGCGGTTCTGGCCCTCGATGGCGAAGGTAACACCATCCGGTGGCGTCACCCGTATCGGGTGCGAGAACCCCAGCTGCAGCAGCAGCGCGTTGCGCAGCAGTTGCACCCGGTAGCCGACGCCGGTGATCTCTAGGTCTTTGCGGAAGCCGGTGGTGACGCCGACGACCATGTTGTCGAGCAGCGTGCGCGTCAGGCCGTGCAGGGCACGGTGGCGGCGCGCATCACTCGGCCGACGCACGACCAACGTGCCATCTTCTCGGTCAATGATCATCTCTGGAGGCAAGGTGCGCTCCAGCGTGCCCTTCGGCCCCTTCACCTGGACATGCGTGCCGGTGATGGAGACCTCGACGGTCGCCGGCACTGGCACCGGCTTGATCCCAATTCGCGACATGGCTCGTTCCCTTCCGCGCCACGCTGCCGGCGGCCGTGGCCGACTGCGGCGTCGTGTCTACCAGACCTGGGCCAGCAGCTCGCCGCCCAGGTTGCGGCGGTAGGCCTCGCTACCGGTCATCACGCCGCGCGAGGTCGAGACGATGGCGATGCCCAGGCCGCCGCGGACACGCGGCACTTCCTTGGCCTTGGTGTAGATGCGCAGGCCCGGCTTGCTGACCCGCTTGAGGCCGACGATCGCCGGCCGGCGGTCTGGGCCGTACTTGATGCGCACGGCAAGCTTGTCGAACGGCGTGCCGGGGATCAGGCGGTAGTCAGTGATGAAGCCTTCCGCCTTCAGAATGCGCGCGATCTCCACCAGCAGCTTCGTCTTGGGCATGGTCGCCTCGTCCAGGCGGGCCATGCCGGCGTTGCGCAGCCGGGTGAGCATATCGCCGATGGTATCGTTGATGACGCCGGACACGAATACCTCCTGCCGTGACGGCAGGCCCGAGGGACGAGTGCCGAGACCGTGTGCCGGCGTGCCGACCCGCTCTCTCGACGCTCGTCACTCGCGCCTGACACTTCTACCAGCTTGCCTTGACCACACCCGGCAGCTTGCCGACCGAGGCTAGCTCCCGAAAGCAGATCCGGCACATGCCGAACTTTCGAATGTAGGCCCGTGGCCGTCCGCACAAGGTACAGCGATGGTGCGCCCGCACCGTGTACTTGGCCGGTCGCGTCGCCTTGATGATGTCCGCCTTCTTGGCCATACCTTCTCCTATCCAGTCATGTGCGCGTGGCCGGGAACCGCGCGGGCGATCAGGCCGCCCGGAACGGCATGCCGAGCAACTCCAGCAGCCGGCGACCCTCAGCATCGGTGCGGGCCGTCGTCACGAACGAGATCTCCATGCCGCGCACCTTGTCGACCTTGTCGTAGTCGATCTCGGGAAAGGCCAACTGCTCGCGCAGACCGAGCGTGTAGTTGCCGCGCCCATCGAATGACCGCGCCGGCACACCGCTGAAGTCGCGGATGCGCGGCAACGCGATATTATACAGGCGGTCGCAGAACTCATACATACGCTGGCCACGCAGCGTCACCGTCGCGCCGATGGGCATGCCCTCGCGCAGCTTGAACTGAGCGATGCTCTTCTTGGCCTTGGTGATAACCGGCTTCTGGCCGGTGATCGTTGCCAGATCGCCCGAGGCCGCCTCCAGCGCCTTCTGGTTCTGGGTCGCCTCGCCCAGCCCGATGTTGACGACGATCTTGCTCAGGCGCGGCGCCTGCATCACGCTGCTGTAGCCGAACTCTTGCATCAGTTGCGGCACGATCCGGTCCTGGTACAGGGTCTTGAGGCGCGCTGTCTCGACCATGGTGTACTTCTCTCCTGGGCCGGCATCGGGCCGGTGTGTCCGGTTGGAGCTGCCGCTGGCGCTGCGGCGCCAGGCCCACCAGCCGGCTAGATGACCCGGCGCGGAATCTCGGTGCCGCACCGCTTGCAGACGCGGATCTTGACGTTGTCCTCGGTGAACTCGTAGCCGATGCGCACGCCGCGGTCGCAGGTGGGGCAGACGACCATGACGTTGCTGACCTGCAGCGGCGCCTCGAACTCGACGATGCCGGCCTGGCGGGCACGCCCGCGGCGCAAGTGGCGCTTATAGATGTTGACGTTCTCGACGACGATACGATTCTCTTTTGGCAGAACCGACCGGACGGCGCCGCGCTTGCCCCGGTCCTTGCCGGCGATGACCTCGACCGTATCGTTGCGCAGTACTTTCACGCGGGTCTCTCCTCAGGCACGGTCGCGGCGGGGTCGCCGGCCGGCGCAACGGTGCTGGCTACAGCACTTCCGGCGCAAGTGACACGATGCGCATGTAGGCCTTCTCGCGCAACTCGCGCGCGACCGGGCCGAAGATGCGCGTGCCGCGCGGGCTGCCCTGGGGGGTGATCAGGACGGCGGCGTTATCGTCGAAGCGGATGTGCGAGCCATCCGGCCGGCCATACTCCTTGGCAGTGCGCACGACGACCGCACGCACGACATCACCCTTCTTGACCTGGCCGCCCGGCTGGGCCTGCTTGACGGCGGCGATAATGACATCGCCGACCGAGCCATACTTGCGGTTTGACCCGCCCATGACGCGGATGCACATGATCTCGCGCGCCCCCGTGTTGTCGGCCACCTTCAGGCGCGTTGTTGGCTGAATCACCGTCGCTCCTCCGTCATCCGCGCCCGTCGCGCCGGCGCGTCCTAGACTTGCTCGACCCGCTGTAGGATCGCCTCGACACGCCACCGCTTCAGCCGGCTGAGCGGCCGCGACTCGACGATGCGCACGAGATCACCCATCTGGCACTCGTTGTTCTCGTCATGGGCATGAAAGCGGGTGGTGCGCCGCAGCATCTTGCGGTACAGCCGGTGGCGGCGCAGGTAATCGACTGCCACGACGACCGTCTTTGCATTCGTGTTGCTCACGACGCGGCCGACCTTGGTTTGCTTGCGTGCCTTCGCCGGCGCGGTCGTCACCGGCGCCTGGTCTTCTGCCATCCCTTTACTCCTCGTCCGCCGTCTCGACCGGCTGGGTCAGCGCCGTGGCCAGCTCCCGCTCACGCAGCACCGTCTTGATGCGCGCCAGGTCCTTGCGGACATGGCGGAAGCGCATGGGGTTGCTCAGGTTGCCCGTCGCGCGCTGAAAGCGCAGGCTGAACAACTCCTGGTGCCCCTCATCGATCCGCGCCGCCAACTCGGCATCGGTCATCGCCCGGATCTCGCCAATCCTCAGCATCGCCATCGCGTCTACTCTCCCGCCGTTGGCTCGGACTCGGCCCGAGTCACGAAGCGGCAATCCATCGGCATCTTGTGGCCGGCCAGCCGCATCGCCTCGGCGGCGATGTCCTCGTTCACGCCGGCCATCTCAAACAGGATCGTGCCAGGCTTGACGACGGCCACCCAGTGATCGGGCGCGCCTTTGCCGGAGCCCATGCGGGTCTCTGCCGGCTTGGCCGTCACCGGCTTGAAGGGGAAGACACGGATCCAGATCTTGCCGCCACGCTTGACATGGTGCGTCATCGCGCGCCGGGCTGCTTCGATCTGGCGGCTGTTGACCCAGGCAGCCTCGGTCGCCTGCAGCGCGAAGTCGCCGAAAACGACTGTATGACCGGCCGTAGCGACGCCACCGGTAACGTTCCGGTGCTCTTTGCGGAACTTCGTCCGCTTGGGCATCAACATTGTCGTCCTCCCCTCCACCTTGGGTCAGGCGCCGTACCGGCGCGCCCGGTCCACTAGTCGGCTGCCGGCGCCGCCTCTGGCGCGGGCCGCGGCCGTGGCGGCGCCTCACGCGGCGGCAGCACGTCGCCGCGGTAGATCCAGACTTTCACGCCGATCCGACCGTAGGTCGTGTGCGCATGGACCATGCCGTAGTCGATATTCGCCCGCAGCGTCTGCAGCGGCACGCGGCCGGTCATCTCGATGTACTCGCGCTTCATCTCCGCGCCGCCGAGGCGGCCGCTGAGCTTGACGCGCACGCCCTTGGCGCCGAGCCGGTCGGCGCGCTGCACCGCCTGCTTGGCGGCGCGCCGGTACGCCACGCGCCGGCCGATCTGCTCGGCGATGCTCTCGGCCACCAGCCGCGCGTTCAGCTCTGGCTGCTTGATCTCCTCGATGCGCAGATGCACGCGTCGGTTCTTGTCGCTACCGACGACGCGCTCGATGACGTTCTTTAGCCGATCGACATTCTGGCCGCCCTTGCCAATGACGATGCCCGGCTTGGCCGTAAAGATGGTGACGTCGATCTTGTTGGCTGCCCGCTCCACCTCGACCTGCGCAACGCCGGCGTTGCGCAACTCGCTCATCACCGACTCGCGGATCTTGAGATCCTGGTGCAACTGCTCGGTGTAGCCGCGATCGGCGAACCACTTGGATTCCCAGGTGCGAGTGATCCCGAGGCGAAACCCGATCGGGTTGACCTTGCGTCCCACGCCTACTCCTCCCCGTCGTCGACGATGACCGTCACATGGCTGGTGCGAGTCAGGCGCCGGTCGGCCCGCCCGCGAGCGCGTGGCAGGAACCGCTTGAAGGTCGGGCCTTCGTCAGCATAGATCGTCTTCACTCGCAGGTCTTCACGCGACATGAAGTAGTTGTTCTCGGCATTCGCCGCCGCCGACCGGATCAGCTTGGCCAGGTCGGGCGCCGACCCCTGCGGCAGGAACTGCAGCAGCGCCAGCGCCTCATTGACCGGCTTGCCCCGCACAGCGTCGCATACCAGGCGCACCTTACGGGGCGACACGCGCAGCATCTTCAGGCTTGCCCGAGCCTCCATGGCCATCTCCTCCCACTCGCCACGCCGCTAGCGCGACCGCGACGACTTCTCCTGGTCCTTGTGGCCGCGGAAGAGCCGCGTCGGCGCGAACTCGCCCAGACGGTGGCCGACCATGTTCTCCGCGACGTAGATCGGCACGTGCCGTCGCCCGTCATGCACCGCGATCGTGTGGCCGACCATGTCGGGGAAGATGGTCGAGGCGCGCGACCACGTCTTCAGCACCCGCTTCTGGTTCGTGCTGTTCAGGTCCTGCACCCGCTTCAGCAACTTCGGCTCGATGAATGGCCCCTTTTTCGACGATCGTGACACCCTGTCGGCCTCCTCATACGAGTAGCTAGTTCCTCGTTGCTAGCGGGACCATGCAACTGGCAACTGGCTACTTCTTCCCCCGGTGGCGGATGATGTATTTGTCGGTCGCCTTGTTGGCGCGCGTCTTGGCGCCGTGCGCCGGCTTGCCCCACTTCGTCTTCGGTGGCGCCATACCAACGGGAGCGCGGCCTTCGCCACCGCCGTGCGGATGGTCGCGCGGGTTCATGACCGCGCCCCGGACGGTCGGGCGCCGGCCAAGCCAGCGGCTGCGGCCGGCCTTGCCCAGCCGGATGTTGCCATGCTCGACGTTGCCGACCTGGCCCAGGGTGGCCATGCAATCGAGGTGGACCAGCCGCACCTCGCCCGAGGGCATGCGCAGCGTGGCGTAGTTGCCTTCCTTAGCCATCAGCTGGGCCGAGCCGCCGGCGCTGCGCACCAGTTGGCCGCCCTTGCCCTTGTGCATTTCGATGTTGTGGACTTGCGTGCCGAGCGGAATGTCCCGCAGCGGCAGGGCGTTGCCGACGCGGATCTCCGCGCCCGTGCCAGCCTGGATCATGTCGCCCACCCGCAGCCCGTTCGGGCACAGGATGTAGCGCTTCTCCCCGTCCGCGTAGAAGATCAGCGCGATGCGCGCCGTGCGGTTCGGGTCGTACTCGATCTCGGCGACGCGGCCAGCCACCCCAAGCTTGTTGCGCTTGAAGTCGATGATCCGGTACATCCGCTTCGCGCCGCCGCCGCGGTGCCGCACGGTGATGTGGCCATGCGCGTTGCGGCCGGCATGTTTCTTCAGCGGCTCGACCAGGCTCTTCTCGGGCCGGGACCGCGTGATCTCCTCAAAGGTCGAGCCACTCATGCCGCGCCGGCTGGGGGTGGTTGGCTTGTAGGTGCGCAGTGGCATGTTACACCCCCTCAAACAACTCGATGCGGTCGCCCGGCCGCAGCGTCACGATCGCCTTCTTCCAGGCTGGCGTCTGACCGACGATGCGGCCGCGCCGGCGCTCCTTCGAGGGCATGATCATGGTGTTGACGGCGCGAACCTTGACGTTCGGAAAAACGGTTTCGATGGCCTCGGCAATCTGCGGCTTGTTCGCCTTGAGCGCGACCTCGAAGGCGTAGCGCCCCTGGTCCATGAGATAGGTGTTCTTCTCAGTGATGATCGGCCGGCGGATGATCTCGTACGCGTTCATGCCGTCGCCTCCTTGTCGCCCCAGACCCGCTCGATCTCGGCGATGGCGGCCGGCGTGAGGATCAGGCGCTGGTATTTCAGCAGGTCCGCCAGGTTCAGGTTCGAGTAGAGCAGGGTTTTGACGGTTGACAGGTTGACGGCCGCGCGCTCGACCGACGCCGTCCTAGCCGGCAGCACGATCAACACGCTGGACGTCACCGCCAGCGCTTCCAGCACCTGCTGCATGACCTTGGTGCGCGGCTCGATCTCTTCCAGCCCGCGGACGATGGTGATCGCCTCGCTGGCCGCCTTGTCCGACAGCGCCGAGCGCAACGCCAGGCGCCGCATCTTGCGCGGCATGTCCTGCCGATACGAGCGTGGATGGGGGCCGAAGACAGTGCCGCCGCCGCGCCAGTGCGGCGCGCGGGTGCTGCCCTGACGAGCACGTCCGGTGCCCTTTTGCCGCCACGGCTTGCGGCCGCCGCCGCGCACCTCGCCGCGCGTCTTGGTGTCGTGCGTGCCGAGGCGGGCATTCGCTCGCTGGCGCAGCAGCGCCTGGTGCATCACCGGGATGTTCGGCCTGATGCCGAAGACGTACTCACTCAGTTCGATCTGGTCGACCACCTCACCGGTGGTGCTGAAGACCTGCGTCTGCACTGCCCCTACTCCTCGACCGCGCTCGGGCGCGGCTACGACCGACCCCGGCCGCTCTTCACCGCGCGGCGGATCAGCAGCACGCTCTCGTTGGCGCCGGGCACCGACCCCTTGACCAGCAACAGGTTGCGCTCTTCGTCCACGCGCACGACGCGCAGATTCTGCACCGTCACGCGCTCGTTGCCCATCCGGCCAGCCATGCGTGTGCCCTTGTAGACGCGCCCCGGCGTCGTGCCGGCGCCGATGGAGCCGGGCGCGCGCCAGCGGTCGGACTGGCCGTGCGTCTTCGGGCCGCCGCGGAAGTGGTGCCGCTTGACGACACCGGCGAAGCCCTTGCCCTTTGAGACGCCGCTAATATCGATAATGTCGCCCGGCTGAAAGATGCTGACCGTGATCTCCTGACCGATGGTCAGCTCGCCCAGGTCGTTGGCCGACACCTCGCGCAGATGCTTCAGCAAGCGCTCCGGCTGGCCAACTGACTGGCTGCGCTGCAGATGGCCGCGCTCCGGCTGGGTCAGGCGCTTGGCCGCACCAAAACCGAGCTGGACAGCCTCGTAGCCATCAGTCGCTTTCGTCTTGATCTGCGTGACGACGCACGGCCCGGCGGCGATGACGGTGACCGGCGTCACCTCGCCCCGATCGTCAAAGATCTGCGTCATGCCGAGCTTGGTGCCCAACAGCCCTTCTACCATCCGATACCCCAATCGTGATGCGTGATACGTGATGATGCACGGTGGACGCGGCGCCCATCACGCGGCACGTCGCACGGTTACAGCTTGATCTCGATATCGACGCCGGCCGGTAAGTTCAGGCGCATCAGCGCGCTGATCGTCTTCTGGCTGGGTTCCAGCACGTCGATCAGCCGCTTGTGCGTGCGAATCTCGAAATGCTCCTGCGAGTCCTTGTCGATGAAGGGCGAGCGAATGACGCAGTAGCGCTCGATGCGCGTCGGCAACGGCACCGGCCCGGCCACCCGGGCGCCGGTGCTCTCCGCCGTCTCGACGATCTGCGCCGCCGACTGGTCCAGGATCTTGTGATCGTAGGCCTTGAGCCGGATGCGGATCTTCTGCGTTGCCTGGCTGCTCTTTGGCCGCCGGCTGGTCGTGGCAACCATCTCTTCTCCCTCGCCCTAATCGCTGATGGCGGTGACGACGCCAGCGCCGACGGTGCGCCCCCCCTCACGGATGGCGAAGCGCAGGCCCTCCTCGATGGCCACCGGCACGATCAACTCCACCGCCAGGTTGATGTTGTCGCCCG
>JADLAZ010000128.1 GCA_020849725.1 Chloroflexota bacterium | reverse complement strand
CGCCGCACCGGGTGGGTCGGGATCGAAACCGAGGTCGCGGGCGTCTCCATCCGCATCTCCAAATGAGGAGGGCTAGGCTGTAGGGGCAGCCCTTGTGGCTGCCCATCTAGGCTGTAGGGGCAGCCCTTGTGGCTGCCCATCGCTGGTGGTCTAGAGTGACCGGGCAGCCACAAGGGCTGCCCCTACGGACCACCGGCCCGTGGATCTCCTACTTCTGGTGGCCGGCGCGCTTCATGATCTCGTTCAGCTTGCCGGCGGCTTCCTTGACGGCATCCTTCGGCTGCGCCTCGCCGGCGGTGATCTTGGAGGCCATGATGTCCAGCACCGTCTGGATCTCCTGGTACTCCTTGAAGATCGGGCGCTTCTTGGCCATGCCGATCGTCGTCGACAGCGCCTCGGCGTGCGGCGCCAGCTTCTTGAACTCGTCGCTCTTGAGGATCGACTGGCGCGGCGAGTTGCCCGAGCCGCCCTTGACGTACTTGAGCGAGCCTTCTTTGGTCGTGAACCAGCGCGTGAACTCCCACGACGCCTCGCGCTGCTTGCTGTCGGTGTTGAGACCCATGCTCCAGACGCCGCGCATCGAATGGCGCTTCTCCTGGCCCAGCACCGGCGCGAAGACGACCTTGTCCTTGACCTTGGTGTTGCCGTCCGGCGGCGCGACGATCGACAGCGTGACCGACGCCCAGTTCTGGAGGAAGACGGCCTTGCCCTGCTGCATGAGGGTGTTGACGCCAGCGTAGTCGTAGCCCAGGTGGCCCTGCTGGGCGACCTCATCGACCATGGACTTGAACTCGGTCATCGCCGCGTAGCCCTTGTCGTTGTCGAAGGCGGCGCGGTAATCGGCGTCGAAGATCTCGTTGCCCCAGGTCGTGATGTGGTTCCAGGCGTTGATGCCGGTCTGGATATCGCGCTTGGTCATGATCGACAGACCGAAGAGATCTTTGTCGCGCTCCTGCGCCTTGCGGGCGATCTCGTGCAGGTCGGTCCACTTCTCCGGCACCTTGAGGCCCTTGGCGTCGAGGATGTCCTTGCGGGCGAACAGGATCTGGACGTTGGGGTCGAAGGCGATCAGGTAGGTCTTGCCCTCCCAGACGCCGGCATCCCAGATCACCGGCACCCAGTCCTCTTTATCCAGTTTGTCCGTCGCAACCATCGAGTCGAGCTGGACCAGGAACGGGGCCATCGCCGGCAGGTTCGGCTCGTCGACGGGCGTGATGTCGAAGTCGCCGGTCTTGCCGGAGAAGGTGACCATCTGCTTCTCGGTCAGGTTGTTGCCGGGCACGAGGTCGAGCTCGACCTTGCCGCCGCCCTCCTTCTCCCAGTCGCCGAGCCAGGTCTTGAGGCCGTCGCCCTTGTAGCCAGCCCAGGCCAGCATGCGCAGCGTGACACCCTTGGCCTTGCCGGCGGCCGGGGCGGCCGCGGCGGCAGTCGTCGCGACCGGCTTGGCGGCGTCGGTCGGCTTGGCCGCCGCCGGGGCGGTCGTTGGGGCCGCGGCCGCCGGCGCCGTCGCCGCCGCCGCGGCCGGCTTGGTCGGCGCGACCGTCGGTGCCGCCGGCGCGCCACAGGCAACCAGCGCCGCGCCGGCCAGCGTCAGGCTGGACAGACGCAGCAACGACCGGCGAGTCAGTGGCGTCGAAGTTGGGCTGACCATCCCGCACTCCTCTTCATTGAATCTACTTACTGCAGCGCCTCGGAGCGCCCACCGCCTGACCATCCACAGACCGGACACGGCGGACGGCTAGCGCGACCTGGAAACCGGCCTGGATGATACCACACGGACGGCAGCACCAAGCGGGCCAGCGGCATGCGCCACCGGCCCGCTCGCGTCGGTCGTGCCGCGTCTCGGCTAGCCCTTGACCCCTCCGACCGTGAGCCCCTCGGTCATCGCCTTCTGGGCCATGCCGTAGAAGATGAGGATCGGGATGCTCATCAGGATCGTCGCCGCCATCATCTGGCCGAGCGGGTAGACGTCGGCGTAGACGATCTGGTAGAGGCCGACCGAGAAGGTGAAGTTGCGGGTGCTGGTCAGGATGATGTAGGCCAGGAAGAACTCGTTCCAGGCGTTGGTGATCGAGAAGAGCAGCACCGCCATGATCGCCGGCCGGGCGAGCGGCAGGATGATCTTCCAGAAGATCTGGAAGCGGTTGGCGCCGTCGATGCGGGCGGCGTCCTCCAACTCTTCCGGGATCGACTTGTAGTAGCCCATCAGCAGCCAGATGGCGAACGGCAGCAGGAAGCTGGGGTAGATCAGCATCAGCGCCGTCAGCGTGTTCTGCAGACCGGCCAGGACGGCCATCTGGTAGAGCGGGATCAGCATGACGATGCCGGGCATCATGTAGCTGATCAGCATCAGCGTCGAGAAGACGGCCGCGCCACGCCAGCGCAGCCGCACCAGCGCGTAGGCGCCGGCCGTCGCGGCGACGACGCCGATCACGCTGGCCACGATCGCGACCCAGACCGTGTTCTGGAACCAGGTGGTGAACTTGGTCTCGTCGAACAGCGAGTAGAACTGGTCGAGCGTCCACGGGTTGGGCCAGAGGATGTTGTTGACCGACATGATCTGCGCATTCGTCTTGAACGCCGAGACGACCCCGAAGTAGAACGGGAACAGCTCGAACAGCAGCAGCGCGCCGAGCGTCACCCAGGTGATGATCCCGATGGCGATCCGGCCGGTGCGGGCGCTGGCGGTCGCCTCACCCTGGCGGCGGCCGAGCAGCCGGCGCAGGCCACCGCTGATCTGCCGGGCGACCCACTCACCGGCGTCGAACAGCCCGGTGAACACCATCCGGAACGGCGTCATCAGCGGCCGCAGCGTGCGCATCGCGCGCGTGTCGGCACTCGTCCCCCGGACGCCCGCCATCATGTACGACGCCAGGAACCAGATGACGATGGCGAACAGCGGCAGCGTGATCAACGCGATCGCCGCGCCGGAGCCGAAGTCCTTGGCATTGAAGCCGCGCTCGTAGGTAAGAATACCCAACACGCGCGTCGCCGCCAGCGGCCCGCCGGAGGTGAGCAGGTAGATCGAGCCGTACGAGTTCATCGTGAAGATGGTCGACAGCAGGATCGAGATGGTCAGCGTGTACTGCAGGCCCGGCAGGGTAATGTAGCGGAAGCGCTGCCAGGCGCTGGCGCCGTCGACGGCGGCGGCATCGTAGAGCTCGGGATCGATCGACTTCAGGCCGGCCAGGTTGGTGACGGTGAAGAAGGGGATGCCGGCCCAGACGTTGACCATGACGATGCACCACACGGCCGAGGCCGGGTCGCCCAGCCACACCTGCTCCGGCAGGCCGACCATGCTCAGCATGGCGTTGAGCGCGCCGAAGATCGGATTGAACATCGCCCGCCAGATCAGCGCCTGGACGATCGCCGGCACGATCCAGGGCAGCAGGATCAGCGCGGCGACGATCGGACGCCAGCGGACCAGGTTATGGATCAAGAGCGCCGCGATAACGCCGAGCGTCGGCTTGAACAACTCGGTCAGGAAGGTGAACCGGACCGTGAGCCAAAAGGCATCCCAGAAGGCAGAATCGGTCAGCAGGTCGATGTAGTTCTGCAGGCCAACGAACGGCCCGATATCGGCGACGGTGCCGATTGTACGGGTGAAGCTGATGTAGATGCCCTGAACGAACGGCCAGGCGATCAAGCCGAACAGGAGTACGAACGTCGGCAGGAAGAAGAGCCACCCGGCACGCCAATCGCGGCCGAGCGCGGCCTCGGAGCGCGCCCCGAAGCCCTGATGCAGTTGCGCCGGCGAGGCGCTTGGCAGAGATTCGCCTTTGCTGGCCATCGCCACCTCCTCGCTCCGCTGGCCGCCCGCGCGGCGACCGTGAAGCCGACCCACCAGGGCAACGGCGTACGGCCGTCGCCCTGGCGCTCGCGCGAGCCGTCAGGCGGCTACTTGCCCTGGAACTTCTCCCAGATCTTGACGACGCGGTCGTGGCCGTTCTTGACGGCGTCCTTGGCCGGCGTGCCCTTGAGCACCTCGGCCATGGTGTCGGTCAGGACGACCTCCTGGCCGACAGCGGAGATCCACAACTTCGGCTCCGGCCCGGGCATGAAGTCCATGAAGTAGTTCGGGCTCAGCGCCTGCTTGCGGAAGACCTTGGCGACCTCGTTGGGGCCGGTGTTGGCCTCCGGCTCATCCCAGCCCCACTCGTAGGCCGGCAGCGAGTGCGATGGGCTATTCTTCCAGACTTCCTTCTGGGCCTCTTTCTTCAGCAGCTCCTGGATCATGACCCGGCCCGCATCGGGATTCTTCGAGCCTTCCGGAAGGAAGAACTGGAAGGTACCGGCGCCGCCGGGCAGGTCTTCCTTCTTGCCGACCGACGCGGTTGGCCAGGGCACCATGAATGTGTCCTTGGCGACATCCGGCTTGTTGGCAACGGCGGTGGCGAACATCGTACCGCCGTTGGAGCTGAAGCCGATGGTACCGGCCAGGTAGGCCTCGTTGTTGCCGGTGTCGTTCCAGGCATTGACGCCGGTTGGCAGCGCCTTGGCCCATTTCGGGTTGGTGTAGACGTCCTTCAGCCACTCGAACGCCATGACGGCCTGCTCAGAGTTGAAGGCCGGCTTGTTGTCCGCGGTGGTGAGCCGGCCACCGGCGCTGTAGAAGGGAACGCCGACGTTGGTGTTGCCGTCGCCGGAACGGTTGACGGTGTTGCCCCAGCCCCATTGCTTGGCATCCGGGTTCGACACCTGGACGCAGGCCTCGAGCCATTGCTGGAGGTCGTAGAGCTTGGTGATATCGAAGTTGACCTTGTCGAACCAGCTCTTGCGCGCCCACCAGCCGCCGGAGGCCATGAACATCGGCACGGCCCACCACTTGCCCTCGATCTTGTTGGAGACTTGGAAGACGCGCGCCGCCTTACCGAATTGACCCTCGGCATAGGCGGCCATGTCATCGACTGGGCGCAGCGTCTTGTTGTTCCAGAGCAGCAGCACCGAGTCGGTGCCGGGCAGGTAGAGGTCGGGACCCTGACCGGCGCGCACGGAGGCGGTGAACTTCTCGATGAAGTTGGTGCCGCCGGTGAAGCCTTCCTTCGTCGAGATATCGGCGGTCCAGCCGAACTCCTTCGCCTTTTTCTCGACGAGGTCGGTGATGTACTTGGTCTGGTTGGGGTTGAAGCCGCGCTCCTGCAGCACATTGAAGGTGCCGTTGAGCTTGACCGACTTGGGGTCCATTGCCGGCGCGGCGGCAGCCGGTGCGCTGGTCGGCTTGGCGGCCGGGGCGGTCGTCGGAGCAGCGGCGGCCGGCTTGGTCGGCTCGGCCGGCTTGGCGGCCGGGGCGGTCGTCGGGGCAGCGGCGGCCGGCTTCGTCGGCTCGGCTGGCTTCGGCGCGGCCGTCGGGGCGGCAGCAGCCGGCTTGGTCGGCGCGACGGTCGGAGTGGCTGCCCCGCCGCAGGCCGCCAGCAGCGCCGCCACCGCGCCACCGCCACCAATCGCCAGGAGAATGCGCCGTCGCGTGACGGTCGAGGACACGTCGCTCTTGCCCATGCCAGATGCCTCCTTAATTAGCCCCAGGCACACGCAGCCAGGAGCACGCCAGGGAACGACGACAAATTGTGACAGGCGGAGTATAGATTACGTCTGCGTCAAGGTCAACGATCGTGCGTCCATCTACATGTGTTGCGGGATCAGAACCTTGGCGAGTTATACCAGCATACGCCGGGCCGGGTTCGATGGACGCATACCACCATCTGCCCGCGATGTTGAGTTGAGCCGCAGCCGTCGCCACCGTACCATGATCTGTCAATGCTGTCATTAGCATCTTTCGTGCCAGCATTCTTGACAATGGAGGTGGGCGTCAGGGTCGTGCGGCGCGGCCAACTACCGGCCATCGGCAGCCTCGCACGAACCTGACGCTCCCTGACGATGGTCCCGGCTTGACAGCGCGCCCGCCTGAGGCTAGGATCGCGGCACAAGTGAAGATCGTCACCGGCGCTGACCAGGACGAGTAGCCGGTGTCGGGCGACCACCCGGGGCAGCGCACAAAGGCCCCGCAGAGACCGAGGGCCATTGGCTGCAAGCCCTCGCCGGCGCCCCACCGTCGAACACCGCCTGCGAGCCGAACCCCGAACGCCGCCCGGCCGGTAGGGGTCTCCGGATGGCCCCGTGACCGGCCACACGAGCGGCGCGACCACGCGCCGGAAGCAGGGTGGAACCACGTCAGGCCCACGTCCCCGCGCCGGGATGTGGGCCTTTTTGCGTGGGGGTCGGGGGTCGGGGGTCGGGGGTCGGGGAGCGGGAAAGGGCATGGGCCTGGAGCAAGATATGAGCGCGACGATCAGTAGTTTCCGAGATCTGCGGGTCTGGCAGGCGGGATTGAGTCTGGCTGAACGTGTCTACGCCGTGACCCGCGCCTTTCCCCGGAGTGAGACCTATGGCTTAGCGAGTCAACTCCAGCGCGCTGCTGTGTCCGTGCCGTCCAATATCGCCGAAGGCCACGCCCGCCAGCACACCAAAGAGTATCTGCATCATCTCTCGGTAGCTCCTGGTTCTCTCGCCGAGGTGGAGACACAATTGGAGATCGCCGTGCGGCTCGGCTATCTCTCACGTGCAGCCTGCGACACCGAACTGACCGACATCCGATCGCTCGGACGCCAACTCACCGCCCTCTACACAGCCATCACCAGTCGCATCCACTCCGTTCCCTAATCTCCGACCCCCGCTCCCCGACCCCCGACCCCCGACCCCCGACCCCCGACCCCCGACCCCCGACCCCCGACCCCCACCAGGAGGATATCTATGGCAAAGATCGACATCACCCAGGCCCTGGGCGCGGGCGCGGCCGAGGCCGGCGACCTGCTCTACAAGATGCGCCACTCGGCGGCGCACGTGATGGCGACGGCGGTGCTGGAGCTGTTCCCCGACGCCGGGCTGGCGATCGGCCCGCCGATCGAGGACGGCTTCTACTACGACTTCGACCTGCCGCGCACGCTGACGCCGGAGGACCTGAGCGAGATCGAGCGGCGCATGGCGACCCACATCGCCGCCGCTGAGCCGTTCGAGCGCGGCGAGGTCAGCCGCGACGAGGCGCGGCGCATCTTCGCCGGCCAGGTCTACAAGCTGGAGTTGATCGATGCCTTCCCCGAGGGCGAGGTCATCACCACCTATCGCAACGGCCCGTTCCTCGACCTCTGCCGCGGGCCGCACGTGCCAACGACGGCCGGTATTGGCGCCTACAAGCTGCTCAACGTCGCCGGCGCCTACTGGCGCGGCGATGAGCAGAGGCCGATGCTGCAGCGCATCTACGGCACCGCCTGGCCGGCGCAGGCCGATCTGGACGACTATCTCCACCGGCTGGAGGAGGCCAAGAAGCGCGATCACCGCCGCGTCGGGCGCGAGTTGGGGCTGTTCACCTTCTCCGAGGACATCGGCGCCGGCATCCCCATCTTCTTCCCCAAGGGCGAGATGCTGCGCTACCTGATGGAAGGCTACGTGCGCGAGACACAGACGCGCTACGGCTATCAGCACGTCTGGACCGGCCATCTGGTGAAGGAGGACCTTTTTCGGCGCTCCGGCCACCTGGAGAACTACGCCGACGTCATGTTCCCGGTCATGGAGGATGAGGAGACGCGGCTGCGGCTCAAGCCGATGAACTGCCCATCGCACATGACGCTGTTCAAACAGCAGTTGCACTCCTACCGCGACCTGCCGCTGCGCTACGCCGAGTTCGCGACACTCTACCGCTACGAGAAGAGCGGCGAGCTGAACGGGCTGACGCGCGTGCGCTCCGTCACCCAGGATGACTGCCACATCTTCTGCACACCGGACCAGATCGAGGTCGAGTTCCGACGGGCGCTCGACCTGATCACCGAGGTACTCGACACCTACGGCTTCACCGACTACCGCATCCGGCTGTCGCTGCGCGGCGAGCAGGGCAAGTACGTCGCCGACGACGAGAAGTGGGCGCGGGCCGAGGCAGCGCTGCGGGCGGCGATGGACGCGGCCGGCGTGCAGTACGCGCCAGTCGAGGGCGAGGCAGCCTTCTACGGGCCGAAGGCCGACTTCCTGGCGCGCGACGTGCTCGGTCGCGAGTGGCAGCTGTCGACGATCCAGGTCGACTTCATCCAGCCGGCTCGATTAGGCTGCGAGTACATCGGCGAGGACGGCCAGCCGCACACGCCGGTCGTCATCCACCGCGCCGTCACCGGCTCGAGCGAGCGCTTCCTGGGCGTGCTGATCGAGCACTTCGCCGGCGCCTTCCCGGCCTGGCTGGCGCCGGTGCAGGCGCGCGTCATCCCCATTGCCGACCGCCACGTGGACTACGCCAATCAGGTCGTCGCTCGGCTGGCGGCGGCTGCTCTGCGCGCCGACGTTGACGACGGCGCCGACCGGATGCAGAACAAGATCCGCAAGGCGCAGGTGGAGAAGATCCCCTACATGCTCGTCGTCGGCGACAAGGAGGTAGCGGCCGGCGCAGTCGCGGTGCGGCTGCGCTCGGGCGAGAACCCCGGCCCGCAGCCACTGGCCGACTTCATCGCCTGGGTCACGCCGATCGTCGCCACGCGCTCCCTCTCGCTGACCGAGCCTCGCCCGACCGCGAACAGGGATTAGACGGAAACCGCGAATGAACGCGAATAGACGCGAATAAATGGTCCCTTCCCTCGCATTCGCGTCCATTCGCGCTCATTCGCGGTTTCCTATTCGTCCTGGTCGCCGGTCAGTCGGCGGCGCCGAAGCCGGGCGTCTCCGGCAGCGGGAAGCAGCCGTCGACGAGCGGCGGCGCGCCGGCCGGCAGCGGGCCGCTCTCCATGAACAGCGTGTTCGGCAGCGCCGCCAGCACGTGCAGGTGGACGCCGCCGCCGTGCGAGGCGTAGGGCACGTTGAAGGCGTCAGCCATCAGGCCGATCTCCAGGCACTCGGTCACGCCGCCGGCCCGGCGCAAGTCGGGTTGGACGATGTCAACCGCCCGCCGCTCGAGCAGATCGCGGAACTGGCGCTTGCCATAGTTGTTCTCGCCCGAGGCGATCGGGATCGTCAGCCCGCGCGCCAGCTCGGCCAGGCCGGCGCTGTCGTCGGCGCGCAGCGGCTCCTCGAACCAGAAGCAGCCCAGATCCTCGTAGACCCGGCCGCGCCGCAGCGCCTCGGCCAGCGAGAAGACCTGGTTGGCGTCGACCATCACCAGCGCGTCGCGGCCGACCTCGGCGCGCACCGCCTCGATGCGCTGGATATCCTCGTCCAGGGTCGGCGCGCCGACCTTCATCTTGACGCCGCGGAACCCCTGCGCCATCGCCGCGGCACAGACGCGGCGCAACTCGTCCAGGTCGTAGTCGAGCCAGCCGACCATGGCGTAGGCCGGCACACGGTCACGGCGCGCGCCCAACAGCCGCCAGACCGGCTGCCCGACCGCCTTGCCGACGAGGTCCCACAGCGCGATATCGACGGCGGCGATGCCCAGCAGCGCCAGCCCAACCGCGCCGTGGTAGTCCGTCAGCGCCCACAACTCATCGCGAATGCCGCGGATCAGGAACGGGTCCTTGCCCATCACCGCCGACGCTAGCTCGGCCTCGATCAGGTGCGCCAGCACCGCCGGCGCGCCCGCCAGCCGCCCGAAGCCGATGCTGGCCTGGCCGCTGATGCCGGCGTCCGTCTCAATCGTCAGGTGGCACGCGGCGCGCGTGTCGAGCGTCTGCAGCGCATCGCGCACCGGCCGGGGTCGCAGCGTCGACTCGGCTCGGGTTACCAGTCGCGTGATCTGCATCGTCATCTCCTCCTTCGGGTCTCTCCAGCGCCCGCCATGGCAATATTGCGATGAGAACCTTACTCGTCGCTGTTCGGCGTCGACTGCTCAATGAGACGCCCAATGAGCCGGTTCTGCTCCGCGACCTGCTGCTCCATCGCGGCGATTCGGTCGCTCAGGCCGCTGTCACTCGCGGGTTCACTTGTGGCGCGCGTTGATTCGACGAGCAAGGCAGCGATGGAAGCCGTAGTGAGACCAAACAGTGCGATGCCGATCACCATGAGGAACACAGCCACCGCCCGCCCCTCCACGGTGATCGGAGCCACATCGCCATACCCAACCGTGGTAACGGTCGCCATCGCCCACCACAAGGCATCACCGAAGTCCTGAATGTTCCCGTCGCTCTCGCTCTCGAAAATAGTCATCAATCCTGCGCTAACCAGGACCGACAGGATACCGATCGTCACGACATAGGAACCGCGATACGGCCCCATCACCTGCCGAAGTGCCACGACCAACCGCGCCAGCATGGGTAGCACACGGAGCAAGCGCAAGAATTGCAACGGGCGGAGGAAGGGAATGACGACGATGACGACATCGAGCCAATGATAGCGGAGATAGGCCAGGCGGTGGTCCGCGACAGCAACACGAAGCAGAAGCTCGGCTGCAAACACTGCAATAATCGTGTAATCCATGAATTCCGCAGCACCGCGAATCTCGTCAGGTATGCGCGGGAACAGGCCGATGGTGAATATCGCAAGGTAGATAACACTAAGAATGATCATTGGAAATTGTGTGATGCGCTCTATCCGCGCGACCAGCGATCCGAAGTCTGTTTCGTCGCGTGTCATACGTGACCCCTCTTGAGGACGTGCTGGGTGCTCCACACCTACCGCAGTGCCTCGCTGCAGACGCGGGCAAAGGCGCAGGCGCGGCAGCGACCGGGGTGGTCGTGGTTGCGCGACGGCAGCGGCGGCGCAGCACGCATCGTCGCCAGCAGCGTCAGGAGCTCGGTGCGGCGCGCGTCCGTGTAGGGGATCGTCTCGGCGCGGTCAGCCAGCACCAGCACACCGTGGCGGGGCCGGCCGTGATGCTCCTCGACCAGCAGGCAGTAGGCCATCAACTGCATCACTGCCGACGGGTAGACGCGCGTCTGAGTCGGCTTCACCTCGACGGGGATGACCTGCCGGCCACGCCGGATCAGGTAGTCGGGCCGGCCGTGCAGGCGGTGGTGCTCCGACACCAGCAGCCGGCCCGGCCGCGCGCCGGCATCGCTGGTCAGGATGCGGCCGACTGGGAGCCGGCTGCGCCGCCACAACAAGCCAGCAATCAGGACCAGCGCCAGGCCGACGACCAGCAGTAACGGCAGCAGCACGCGAACCTCCAGCGTGAGCGGTCAGCGCGGCAGCGCGAGCATGGGGGCAACCGCCAGCGCGCCGGCCGTCAGCAGCAACACCAGTCCGAGCAGCAGCAATGCAACTGCGAGCCGCGCCCGAGCATGGCCACGCGCGTGCGCCCGCGCACCACCGGCTAGCGCCGCCTGGCGGGCGGCCGTGCGCTCCGCCAGCCACGCCGCGGCGGCCGGGTCGCTCCGCGGCAGCCCTTGGGCGCGGCAGATGGCTGCCAGCGGGTCAGCCGCTCCGTCAACGAGACGGCGCAGCGCCAGCGCGCGGGCGCAATAGAGGTAGTCGCCGACCTCGCTGGCGGCAATGCGCGCTGGCGACACCTCTGACGATGGCATCGTCGCGCGCCCTGCCTCTCGCGTCATGCCACCGCTCCTGCCACCGCCATTCCGGCCGAGGTTTGCCACGCCGGCTCAGCAGTGGAACGCGGCCGCCCCGTGGCGGTCGTGGCGCGATGTCACCCGGCGTCACCCACCGACGCCGTCACTCCGGCGCACGCCGGGACCCAGCCGTGGGCTGGGGCGCGTGAGATCACCGGCAATGCCTCGATGCCGGCGTGCGCCGGCATGCACGGACTTGCCGGCTACGATGCCGCGATCAGGCGGTCTTCCATTTGATCGTGCAGCCGCGCGCCGGCGTCTCCGGGGTCGCCACCGGCCGGCCAGCGAGGACGGCGTCGAGCGCGTCGCGCAGGTAGGCGGTGGTCACCTCCGATGCTTCCTCGTAGTTGTCGTCGGGCGCGCCATGGTAGACCAGCCGGCGCTCGCCATCGAAGGCGAACACCTCCGGCGTGCGCGCGGCGCCATAGGCGCGGGCGACCGCTTGGTCGGCGTCGTGGAGGTAGGGCACAGAGAAGTTGTGCTCGCGGGCGCGGGCCGCCATCGCCTCCGGGCTGTCGACCGGGTACTTGACCGAGTCGTTGGCGTTGATCAGCACCATGCCGGCGCGGCCGGCGTAGTCGCGGCCGATCTGGTTGAGTCGCTCCTCCCAGGCCTGAGCGTAGGGGCAGTGATTGCAGGTGAAGACGACGACCAGCGCCGGCAGGCCGCCAAAGTCATCCAAACTCACCACATCGCCGGTGGCCGGCGCAGAGAGACGGAACGGCGCGGCAGTCGTGCCAATCGTCAGCGTGGACATGAGGCACCCTCCTTGGCGATACGATCGAATCAGCGGGCCGCCCGCAGCGCGGCGGCGATCGTCTCGCGTGGCGGCAGCGGCGAGATGCGCCCATCGGGCCGGGTGTAGACGCGGCAGGTCAGCAGGTACTCGCCGTGGTCGCCGGCCGGATCGATGTCGACGGCGTCGACATGGATCGTCGGCGAGCCGGGGAAGCGCAGCGCTTGCGCCTGTGCCTCGGTCTCGACCAGCGTGATGCGCGGCTCGGCGGCGATGCCCTCCTCCTCCAGCACACTGCGCAGCCGGGCCAATGCCTCCTCGTGCGAGGGGCAGTCCTCCCAATAGTAGAAGTCGATCTGCACGCGGCGCTCCTCCGGCGGGCTGGACTCCAGCGGGGATTGTACGCGATGGCGGGGCGGGCGCGGGCGTCATTCCGCGCCGAGTAGGCCGACTCAGGCTATGCCCAGCGCGACGGTGTGAAGCGGTTCCCAGACCAGCCCGCCGCGCCGGCCCGCCAGGGTGATCTCGTCAGCAGCGAAGGTGAACTGGGGTTGGCGCCGGCGAATGATCGTCAGCGCCCCTTCCAGCGAGCTGGCCGGGATCTGCTCGACCAGCGTCAGGTGCGGCGCGAAGCGGCCCGCGATCTCCGGTGCATAGACCGTCTGGCCCAGGTCCGTCAGTGCCGCCACCAGCGCCCAGTGCAGGTCGGTCACGGTTTCGACCGCGTTGATGGCCAGGGCAATGCCGGCGTACTCGTCAGTCTGGTTGGCGACGACCTCGCCCGTGGTGAGGGTGCATGGCCGCGCCGACTGACAGCAGCGCTGGATGCGCGCGACGACGGCCGCGAGGTCCGTCGGCTGGACGAAGGTGCCTTTGACGGTGACGTGCGCCGCCATAATGGGCCGCCCCGACGGCGGCAACTGCCGGCGGATGGCTTCGACCTGGTCGCGCACCGGCGGCGGCGCAAAGACGACAACGGCGAACCGGTCATAATCGGCGGCGTTCATCGTCGCATCCCTCCGCGATCACTATGGCGGCCGATCCTGGCCAAGGCGGCGATTCTAACGTAGGCCGACTGCATTCCGCGACGCCGCCAGCCAAACCAACCTGGAGAATCAGACAGCGCCTGCACCGGCACGCGATGCAGACGCTGTGTGAATGGCGGGAAGGCAGGGATTCGAACCCTGGGTGGGCGGAGAAGGCCCACAACCGCTTAGCAGGCGGCCCCGATCGACCCCTCTGGCACCTCCCCGAGACGGCGCGGCGCGCTGGCGATTGATGGCGGAGAGGGAGGGATTCGAACCCCCGGAGCTCATCACTCAACTGTTTTCAAGACAGCCGCCATCAACCACTCGGCCACCTCT
>JADLAZ010000127.1 GCA_020849725.1 Chloroflexota bacterium | reverse complement strand
CGTGCCTGGGTCGGTAGGCTTGGGTGGAACTGGCACGGAACCCTCCTTCTGGTGTGGTTGGTCATGACAGCCGAACCCTACCAGATGTGGCCCGTGCCGGTTCTTCTTCCTTAAGTTCGCGCCTATGGGGATGGGCGTGCGCACCGCCCGCACCTACGAGCGGCTCGGCGCCGTGCCCACCGACCTCAAGCGGCCACGCACCTACCGGACGCGACCCATTCCCTTCGCCGACGACTGGCCGTGGGTCGTCGAGCAGCTCGCGCGCGACCCCGCCCTCCAGGCCAAGACCTTGTTCGGCCTGCTCACGGAGCGCCGGCCGGGCCACTACCAGCCGGCCCAGTTGCGCACGCTCCAGCGCCACATCGCCGCCTGGCGGCTGGCGCATGGCCCCGAGCGCGAGGTCGTCTTCCCCCAGGTCCATCAGCCGGGCATGGTCGCCCAGTCCGACTTCACCCACCTGGCCGACCTGGGCATCACCATCGCCGGCGTGCTCTTCCCCCATCTGCTCTACCACCTGGTCTTCACCTACTCGAATGTCGAGGCGGTGCGCGTCAGCGTCTCGGAGAGCTTCGAGGCGCTGGTCGAGGGGCTGGAGGTGGCGCTGTGGCAGCTCGGCGGCGTCCCCCGCCAGCACCGCACCGACCACCTGGGGGCCGCCATCCGGCCGCTGGACGCCGCCGGCCAGGCCCAGGCGCGCGAGCGCTACGCCGCCGTCATGCGCCACTACGGCCTGGAGCCGACGGTCAATACCGCCGGCGAGGCGCACGAGAACGGCGACGTCGAGCAGGCGCATCATCGCTTCAAGCAGGCGCTCGACCAGGCGCTGCGCGTCCGGGGCAGCCGCGACTTCGCCGACCGGGCCGCCTACGGCCGCTTCCTGCAGGCGCTGGCGCGCCGGCGCAACGCCAGCCGGGCGGCGCGCTGGGCCGAGGAGCGGGCGGCCTTGCGCCCGCTGCCGGCGCTGCCGCTGCGGCCGTGTCGCGAACTGCGGCTGACGGTCACCCGCTTCAGCACGCTGACGGTGCTGCGCAACACCTACTCGGTGCCGTCGCGGCTCATCGGCGCCAGCGTGCTGGTGCGGGTGCGCGCCGAGACGCTCGAAGTCTTCCAGGGGACGGTCCACCTGCTGACGCTGCCGCGGCTGGCCGGGACAGGGCGGGTGCGCATCGACTACCGCCACCTCATCTGGTCGCTGGCGCGCAAGCCGGGCGCCTTCGCCAACTACCGCTACCGCGACGAGCTCTTCCCCAGCCTCGTCTTCCGGCGGGCCTACGATGCCTTGGTGGGGCGGCGGCCGGAGCGCGCCGACCGCGAGTACGTGCGGGTGCTGCACCTGGCGGCCGGCGCGACCGAGAGCGAGGTCGAGACGGCGCTCGGCCTGCTGCTCGAGCAGGGCGTGGCGCCGACCCTGGACGCCGTGCGCGAGTTGGTCCGCCCGCCGGAGGCGGCCCTCATCCCGGTCCTGACGGCGGCCCCGCTCGACCTGGCGGTCTACGACCGGCTGGTGGGGGAGGCGGTCGAGCATGCCTGACCGCCACGCCGACTTGCTGGCGATGCTGCGCGAACTGAAGTTGCCGGCGATGGTCGACCAGGTGGCGGACCTGGCGCTGAAGGCGGCCAAGGCCAACCTGACCCACGAGGCCTTCCTGTACGAGCTGGTCCGCGCCGAGGTCGAGCAGCGCGAGGCGCGCCGCATCGCCCGGCTCCAGCGCCGGTCGGGCTTGCCGGCCGAGAAGACCTTCCAGACCCTCGACCTGACGCGCTTCCCGCCGCTGGTGCGCCAGCAGGTCGAGCGGCTGCGGTCGGGGGCCTTCCTGGCCGAGGCGGTCAACGTGATCGCGGTCGGCCGGCCAGGGGCAGGGAAAAGTCACCTGCTCGCGGCCGTGGCGGCGGACCTGGTGGCCCGCGGGCAGCCGGTGCTGTGGACGTCGGCGGCACTGCTGGTCCAGCGGCTGCTGGCGGCCAAGCGCGACCTGCGGCTGCCGCAGGCGCTGGCCCAACTCGACCGGGTGGCCTTCCTGGTGCTCGACGACATCGGCTACGTCCAGCACGACCAGGCCGAGATGGAGGTCCTGTTCGCCGTCCTGGCTGACCGCTACGAGAAGCGCAGCGTCGGGATCAGCACGAATTTGGTCTTCAGCGACTGGGTGCAGATCTTCAAGAGCCCGCTGACGACGCTGGCGGCCATCGACCGGGTGGTCCACCACGCGGTCATCCTCGACCTGATGCTGGTGGCCAGCTACCGCGCCCAGGCGGCGCTGGACCAGCAGCGGGCCGAGCGCCAGCCGGCCCGGCGTCGGCGGCGGCGTACGCGGCGAGCCGCGCCGGCGTGACGATCACCTCGTCGCCGGTAGCCGCCGGTGTCCCGACGGCCGCGACGGCGGCCTGGGCCTGCTGGAGCACCTCATGGACAGCAACGAGCGTGGCGGGCGGGGCCGTGCGAGCGACGACGTCGACCAGCGTCGCCAGTGCCTCAGCCTCCCGGATGAGCGCGGTCGCGCTCGGGCTAGCACGTGGACCGGACGGCCTGGAGGATGCCATGGTCTGCCTCCCCTAATGCGTTGAGTATAGGCCACGGGGCCAGCATCGTCACGAACGACTAGATCCGCTAGAACGGTGATCTGCTGACGCCGTGCTCCTGTTTGCCGTGATTGCGCTTCGAGCCACGGCACTGCGTCTGGCCACGCCAAGACAATTGGTCGCGCGATTGACCCGCGATCGGGCGAACCGTGGCTCGATGGCAATCGACTTGGCTGGTCATGCCCGACGGTGGCCCAGTGAGGTCATGTCGCTGCTGCAGCCGCTAGATCGGCAAGGCGAGTTGTTCGCGCGGCACGAGACGTCCGAGTGTCAGCAGACCGATGACGCGACGACCGAGCGGCTTGACCTCGCCGAGACATGGCACGCGCGTGCCGGTACGGAACGGCACGTACGTCGGGCCGGTCATCGGGCACTGTTCCCGCCAGGCGGCGGTCAATAGATGGTCGTGTGGGACGGGGCTGAACCGGCCGAGCGGGTATCTGACCCGCGGCTGCGCGAAGGCATACTCGAGGTACAGCCCCGATCGCGGCGGCCATACGCGCGGGATCGGCCCCTCGGCGACGAGCACGATGTAGCACTCGACGGGCGCACAGCAGGCGACCTGTAAGCCGGCCGCGACGATCGAAGCGCCTTGCCGATGAGCGAGGCGCTCAACCAGGTCGACCGAGAGGCCATCGCTGGCGATCAAATCGCGAACGCCCCTTTCCGGCAGGAGGAACTCGGCGGCCCCGGCGTTGCAGCAGCGCTCGATCGCCGCCCGGTATGCCGCCGGGTCGCGGCGCAAGACGCCAGTGAAGTACTCGATGAGCTCGCCGTCGTCATCCAGCAGGTGGTGGACGATCTCGTGGAAGATAGTGAACTCGATGCGTGGGGGCCAGGCCAGTCGCTCGTTGACGACGATCGTCCGCCCGGACAGGAGGCCGTCGATATCATCGGCCAACACACCCCGAGTCACCTCAAGGCCGAGGCAGGCGCAGACGTCGGCCGCTGAGCAGCCCTCCGCCAGGCGGTGCTCCCGGCGCACCCGGTCGACAAGTTCGACGATCCGGCGCTCCTCCTCCCGCCGTGTCAGCCAGTCGAGCACGTGTGTCATCGTCGCAGTTTCGGCTCGATGAGCGCCTTCAGCACGGCGTAGACGGCCAGCCATTCGTCCTCCGCCTCCGGCCGCTTGCCGCGGAACTCGATCTTGTTCAGTGACGCCAGCCAGTCGTCGTCGATTCTCCCTTGCCGGTGGAGGGCGAGCAGACCCTCCGGATAGGACACGGCACGGTCGGCGACGATTGATGCTTCGGGGCCGAACTCGACCGGCTCGACCAGTTGCTGCAGCGACAGATCGTACGCGCGCGCCATGCGCGCGAGCGTCTCGACCGACGGGAAGGAGTCGGTCCGCTCCAACTCGGACAGATAGGAGATCGACATTCGCTCGCCGGTGTGCTCTGCAATCCGCTCCCGTAGCTCCCGAAGCGTCAAGCCTTGGTCGCGGCGCAATGCCGCCAGTCGCTCGTAGAGCTTCATTCCGACCTCTCCGCCCGGCCTGATGCTGTTCGCCCACAGTGAAACGCGCCGCTTTCGTGTTCGTTGTCGGTGTAGTATACTGAGAGTAGAGTTCGCTCAGAATAAGCCTATGGTAAGCTGCCGGCCACGCGCCGGGCGGCGGCGCGGGTGGAGCCAGCGGAGGACGCCATGATCGCGCGCTACGACTACCTGAGCCGCCATCCCGACGTCT
>JADLAZ010000126.1 GCA_020849725.1 Chloroflexota bacterium | reverse complement strand
GCAGGATGGTGTCGATGTCGGCCAGCATTTTGATCATGGCGTCTTCCATGTCCGCGTCGAACACGTCAAACTGCCAGAGGTGGGGCGCTTCCACAACGCCGTCGAGCGAGATAAACAAACCGGATGTGACCTTGCGCATGATGGGTCTCCTTGTGTGGGTCGGTGATCAGTGGTCAGTAGGTCAGTAGGTCAGTGGGTCAGTGGGTCAGTGGGTCAGTGGTCGTCATCTCCTCCCATCCCAACGCCTCCCCCTCGGCCCAGGCGGCGGCGAAGGCTGTGTCGCCCAGCGCGGTTTGCGTGGCGGCTATGTCGGTCTCGTACAATGCCCGGTCGGCAGGGGCGACGGCGAAGCCGGTCGTTTCGCTCAGCCGCGCCGCGCCGCCATAGAGCCGCGCTGCCTGCTCCGGGTCGCCGCGCCGTGTCGCGGCCACGGCCAACCCCCACAGATTCCAGACGATATTGCTGTTGATGAGGCCGATCCGTGCGTGCTCGCGCAAGTTCCGGCGCAGCAGCGCCTCGCCCTCGGCCGCGTCGCCGTCGCGCACCAGCACCAGCCCCATGTTCAACTGCTCGCCCATCATCAGGAAGCGGTCGCCGATGCGGGTCGCCATTTCCAGCGCCGCGCGGTAATGGGCCAGCGCGCCGTCGAAGTCGCCGTGGCGGCGCGCGTCCTCGCCCAGCGAGTTGAGGATGTGGGCCTGCATCCAGCCCTGCACGTGCAGCTCCCGCGTCAGGGCCAGGGCCTCATCGAAGCGGCTCCTCGCTCGCGGGCTGTCGCCGTGCCATGAGGCGATGACGCCCAGCACGCGCAGCAGATACGGCTCGCGCAGCCGGTTGCCGGTGGCGCGGGCCAGGGCCAGCGCCCGCTCGCCGTTGGTGGCGGCTTCGTCGAATGATCCGGCGCGCAGGGCCAGCCGCGCCAGCACGTAGTGGGCGCCCATGCGCAGGCAGTCGTCGCCCGCCGCCTCGGCCAGGGCCAGCGCCTCGGCCGGCTGCGCCGCCGTCTCGCGCGCGTTCAGGTCGCTCAGGCTCAGGACGATCAGCCCCCAGGCCACGCCGGTGGGGTCATCCAGTTGGCGAAAAAGGGCCACCCCCCGCGCGGCCAGAGCTTTGCCCCGCGGCTCCCACTCGCGGATCATCAGGGTTGCCATCCACAACGTGAGGGCGGCGCGGATGGCCGGCGGCGCGGCGCCGGCCCGGTCGAGCGCGGCCTGCATGTGCAGCCGCCCCTCGATGAGGCGGCCGTGCATGAGCCAGAAAGGGGCCAGCCGGGCGGCCACGCGCACGCCCCAGGCGGCGTCGATTGTGCCCGCGCCCAGCGCGCGATTGAGCATGGCGCTCCAGTTGCCGTGCTCCGCCTCCAGCCAGGCCAGCCGCTCGAACCAGCGGTCGTCGTAGTCGGTGCGGGGCAGGGCGTCTTCCAGCAGTTGCGTGTAGTAGGCCGCGTGGCGGGTTTGCATGTCCGCCGTCTCACCCGCATCGCGCAGCTTCTCGCGGCCGTAGTGACGGATGGTCTCGTGCAGGCTGTAGCGGGCTTCGCTGCCGGCGGCGCGGGCGGCGACCACCAGCGACTTGTCGGCCAGCATCTCCAGCGCGTCCGGCACGCCGCCTTCCCCTTCGGGGTCGCATATCGCCTCGGCCGCGGCGGGGGTGAAGCCGCCCGCGAACACCGACAACCGCCGCAGCAGGCGCTGCTCGTGCGGCGGGAGCAGGTCGTGGCTCCAGTCGATGAGGCCGCGCAGCGTCTGTTGGCGGGGGGTGGCGGTGCGGTCGCCGCCGGTGAGCAGGGTGAAGCGGTCGTCGAGCCGGGCGGCGATCTGCTCGACGCGCAGCCGCCGCACGCGGGCCGCGGCCAGTTCCAGCGCCAGGGGTATGCCGTCGAGGCGGCGGCAGACCTGGGCCACGGCGGCGGCGTTGTCGGGCGTCAGGGCGAAGCCGGGCAGGGCCACGGCCGCGCGCGCGACGAACAGGCGCACGGCGTCGTATTGGGCCAGTTCGGCCGGGTCGGTGGCGTCGGGCGGCGGCAGGGTCATGGCCGGGACCAGCCACACCGTCTCGCCGGACACGCCCAGACGCTCGCGGCTGGTGGCGAGGATGAGCAGGCGGGGGCAGCGGCGCAGCAGTTGATGGGCGGTATCGGCCGCGGCGGCCACCAGATGCTCGCAGTTGTCGAGCAGCAGCAGCGCCCGCCGCCCGGCCAGAAAGTCGATTGGCGCGTCGAGGGACGGCCGGTTCCTGTCTTCCACCAGCCCCAGGGCCGAGGCCACGGCCGAGGGGATCAGCGACGGGTCGCTCAGGGCGTCGAGTTCGACCAGCCACGCGCCGTCGGGGAAGGCGGCCCGCAGGGCGCCGGCCGCCTGCAGCGCCAGGCGGGTCTTGCCGCTGCCGCCCTCGCCGCTCAGCGTCACCAGCCGCGCGCCGGACGCGCCCAGCGCGGCGACCAGCTCGGCCAGTTCGCCGTCGCGGCCGACGAAGGGGGTGAGCGGGGCGGGCAGGTTGCCGGGGGGAAGGGGGGCGTCGGGCGACTGCGGCGCGGCCCAGCGCATCATCAGCTCCAGTTGGGCGCGGGAGAGGCCGGAGACGCGCAGGGCGGACAGGGGCGGCAGCCCGGCGGCGCGCAGCAGGGCGTCGGTGTCGGCTGCCGGCAGGTGCAGGGCATGGGCGACGCGCAGGACAGGCTCCCAGTGGCGCGGGCGGCGCACGGGGCCGTGGAGCCAGTTCTCCATGGTGCGGCGCGACACGCCGCTGAGCGCCTCCAGCCGGCGGACGCTGGTGCGCGCCTCGGTCAGATAGCGGCCCAGCAAGTCACCGAACTCCTCCCCGGCGGACGATGACGCCATAAATCGTTTCTCCTGCGTGATCAGGCTTCTGATTAAAAAAGCCCGCGACAAATGTCTCTATAATACGTCATTTTCGGAATGGTGGCAAAATGCCACCTGATTATCGGCCGGGTTTATGGTTAAATAATGGTTGCAAATGCTGCCAACTCAGGGAGCGGGCGGCCGCGGACGCCGGTTCGCGGCCGCCACCCCGGCAGCAGCGCGTCTCGTGCCGGTTTGGGGGATAACACTTCCCCAAAAACATCTTGTTATTCGGTATCATGGCCGGCTCATGCCTCCGGCGTGATTCTCGCCGCGTCGCGCGGCGGTGACCATTGATTCATGCAAGGAGAACCACAGTGAAAAAGTCAGTCGCGTTTTTATTCATTGTCGTCGGGGTGGCGGCTCTGGCTCTGGCAATCGGCCATGCGCGGGCCAACCCCGGCGCACTCGACCCGACGTGGGGGGACGGCGGGTTGGCGAGCGTCCTGTTCAGCGAGAACGGCGATCTCACGACCACCGGCCGGCTGGATGCCGACGGCCGGGTGGTGGTCGCCGGCTGGGTCGACGGCTATCCGGGCGCGTTCGGCGTGGCCCGGTTGTGGCCCGACGGCTCGCTCGACTGGACCTTCGGCGAGGGCGGGAAGGTGATGACCCGCTTCGGCGATGACCCGGAACTGCCCAACGCACCGTGGAGCATCGGCCCGCGGCAGGGCGGCGGCTATCTAGTGGCGGGCGAGATCTGCGACGTCGATTACGTGGTCTGCGACTGGCTGTCGGCCGCCTATACCGCCGACGGCGCGCTCGACCCCACATTCGGCGGCGGCGACGGCTGGATCACCGCGTCGGTCGCGGGGGCCGACGGCGTCTACGCCTGGCCGCCG
>JADLAZ010000125.1 GCA_020849725.1 Chloroflexota bacterium | reverse complement strand
GT
Source organism: Chloroflexota bacterium (assembly GCA_020849725.1). Next base: position 19,140 of record JADLAZ010000125.1, on the reverse strand, counting down.
ACACCTACGACCAGCGCGACCGGCTGACGCGGGCCTGGACGAGCGGCAACCCGGCCAATGCCTACGACGAGACCTACGCCTACGACGTGCTGGGGCGGCTGACCAGCAAGGCCGGGGTGGCCTACAGCTACCCGGCGGTGGGCCAGCCCCGGCCGCATGCCCCGGTCAGTGTGGGCGGGCAGGCGTATGTCTGGGACGCGGTCGGCACCCTGACCAGCGGTGGGGGGCGGACGCTGAGTTGGGACGCGGCGCAGCGCCCGACGAGCATCACCAGCGGTGGGGTGACCGAGACGTACGCCTATGATGCCGACGGGACGCGGGCGCGGCGGACCGTGGGTGGGGTGACGACGGCCTATGTCGGGGACGACGACGAGGTGGACGCGCCGGGTGGGGCGTGGCGGGTGTCGTACCGCGTCGGCGGGCAGGTGGTGGCGCAGCGGACGAGCGCGGGGGTGGTGACCTATCTCCACGGCGACCACCTGGGCAGTGTCAGTGCGGCCACCTCCAGCAGTGGGGCGGTGGTCAACGTCCAGACCTACACGCCGTGGGGCGAGGTGCGCACGGGCGACATCCCGCAGACGACGCGGGACTTCACCGGCCAGCGGCGGGATGGGACCGGGCTGCTGTTCTACCAGGCGCGGTACTACGACCCCGGGCTGGGGCTGTTCCTCAGTCCCGATCCGGCGGCACCAGGGCGGTCACGCCCACAGACGCTGAACCGCTTTGGGTACGGCCTCAATAACCCGCTCCGCTATACTGACCCTGACGGTCTGACCGCCCTGGCGGACTGCCAGACGAACTGCACTGTCGATGACTTTGACACGGCGTCGTGGCAGGAGCGGCTCGACTGGATCGACTGGCTGGATGACGCCTTCAGCCTGCAGGGCTGGTTCAACAACGTGAAGGGCATCATTCGCTACTTCGCCGACTCGCCGACGTTCCGTGACAGCCAGCGCATGTCCCTCGCTGACGCGGGGGTTCTCCATGCGATTCAGGAGGGGCTAGCTGGCTCGATTGTCCTCAGATCACGCCCAGACGGCTTCGGGGCAGCGGTAGCGGAGGCGGCTGGCCACTGGTCGAGCTTCTTCAATAAGCTGCTCAAACCTGGGGAATCTGCACCGGGTGCCGAACTACGCCAGGCCTGGGGCACGGCTGAGCAAGCGGGGGTGAACTATGGCATGCGCCTGGCTGAGCGCATTCCCTACAAGGATAGGCAAGAGCAACTGCTTACAGAGAGCTTTGTGGCCATGGGCAACGTCTACCGAACGGCGGTGGCAAACGATGCCAGCATTCCCATGATCGCGCCCGGACCACGCGGCTATCCAATGGTACGCCAGTGGAAGGTCGACCCGCGCAAGGACGAACTGGCCGTGTACGTCTATGCCACCCTTATCGAAGTCGGTGTCACGGCTACCGTCGCTGCTGCCGGGTAAGGACCGAACGATGGCCGGCCGCCTGCCACCGGTGCTGTGGGCCTGGCTCATCCTGGCCGCCGCGATCCTGCTGCTGCAGTGCGTGCCGTTGGCGCGCCAGCCCGGCCTTCGGCCCGTGCTGGACCGGACGGTTGGTCAGGTCATCGTCATGCCCACCGAGGGCTGGTTCGACTTCCCGTCCTGGCTGCCCGATGGCCAGCACCTCATCGCCCAACGGAGCCTGCCCACCGCCGGGCCGACCGACCAGTCGCGTCACCTGTATCTCGTGACCGTCCCACTCGACGGCGGGCCGGTCATCCGCCTGCCGCTCCCCGACGACCCGGACTGTCGCGGGACCTCGCAGTACGTGCCCCGCCTCTTGCCCGACGGCCGGGTGGGCTTTCTCCAGCGCTGCGAAGGCAGCCGGACCCCGGCCCGGCGGATCCCGGAGGAGGCGGTCAGCCTGCTGGTCACTGACCTGGCGGGGACGACCACGACCCGCCTGGTCCCCTACTATCTGCCGTTCGGCGCGAACGTGTTCGATGTCGCGCCCGACCAGTCAGCCGGCATCATCAACGACGGTCAGGGCCTGTACGAGCGCCTGCAGTGGCTGCGCCCGCTGCGGCTCGAGCCGCTGGCCCTGCCGCTCGAACGGGCGGGTCGGCCGCGCTGGTCGCCGGATGGCCGGTGGATCGCCTTCGGCGGCGCCGCGCCGGTGGCCGGCCGGCCGCCGGACGGCGTCGACCGCCTCGATCTGCCCAAGCAGCTCTACCGGCTGGCGGTGGCGACCGGGGAGATGGAGGTACTCGTCGACGATGCCACCTGGGTCGGGTTGCCGGCCTGGTCGCCGGATGGCCGCTGGCTGCTGGTGGGGATGCATCTGCGTGGTGGTCAGCGGGGCCTGTGGCTGGTGGAGCCCGCGACCCGGCGCCGCGTCTGGCTGCTGGAGGGCGGCGACATCGGGGGTGCCAGCTGGGCGCTGGATGGGCGATCGATCGTGGTCACGATGGAGGCGGTGCCGGCGGTCGAGCCCCGCGACGAGAAGCCGCGTGGCCTCCTTCGCTATGAGCTTCCTCCGCTCGATACCCTGCTGCCAACGGCGACCATGCCGTGAACGCGTGTCTGGCGAGTACGCGCGCTGGCGTCATCACCTACCTGCACGGCACCACCTGGGCAGTGTCAGCGCGGCCACCTCCAGCGGTGGGGCGGTGGTCAACGTCCAGACCTACACGCCGTGGGGCGAGGTGCGCACGGGCGACATCCCGCAGCCGACGCGGGACTTCACCGGCCAGCGGCGCGATGGGACGGGGCTGCTGTTCTACCAGGCGCGGTACTATGACCCCGGGCTGGGCCTGTTCGTGTCACCGGATACGATCGTGCCGGGCACGGCCAGCGGAGCCGGTGGGGCGGCCGACACCGTCGGGCCGGATGCCCAGGCGGGGCTGGCGGCGCTGACGGTGGGGTTCCATGAGCCAGTGTTCGGGGCACAGTTGGGGGCAGAGCACCGGGCGCTGCTGGCCAACGGCTTCTTTGGCCGAGAGACGCCGCCGAGTGCGGGACCGGCCAATCCGCAAGCGCTCAATCGGTACGCGTATGTGCTCAACAATCCGGTGCGATATACGGATCCGACCGGGCATAACGCCGAAGTTGCGGAGATGCTGCTCAAGGCCGCGCAACGACGATCGCGGGCGTGCCGATCGCGGTCATTGTGGCCGCCGTCGTCAGCGTGCAGGTCGAACGGGCTGTGCTCCATCTCGAAGACGACCGCGTCGAACTGCGAGCCGGCGATCCAGACCGCGTCCGGGATCGACCCGGCCGGCAGGAACGGGCCAAAGGCGCACTGGCCCGCCTCAAGCTACTCAATGACTCTGTCTAGCCGTGGCATGTCGACCCCTTCGTCGTGGTCGCGCTCGTCGTGCGGTCAGTTTCCGTCGGCCAGGTGGCCACGCACCAGATCGCCCAGCCGGGCCAGGCCGGCGCGCTCATCGCCCGCACCGTCGAAGATCAGCACGTAGGGACCATCGTAGCCGCTCGCGCGGGCCAGATTGAGGCAGCGGTGGAAGTCGGCCTCGTCCATCTGGCCCGGCGCCGTCGCGCGCGCCTTGGCGTGGATGGTCGTGGCGCGCGGCAGCAGCGCCGCCAGGTCGGCGTACTTCGTCGGCTCGGCCAGGTTGCCGAAGTCGACGCACAGCCCGACCTGGCCAGCCAGTCCATCGAGGATGGTCAGCAGCGCGGCCGGTCGCGACGCCAGCGGCCGCCAGTTCTCGGTGATGACGCCGACGCCGCGCCCCCGGCCATACGCGGCCAGCGCCGCCAGCCCGGCGACGCTGCGCTGGATGGCCGCCGCATCATCGGGTGACGCCTCGCCAGCGACGACGCGCACCTGCCGCGCGCCGGCAGCGGCCGCCACGTCGATCCAGCCGCGCAGGGCCGCCAGATCCCCCGCCCACGCTGCCGGATCGGCCGCGCTGATGTCGCCCGCGTCGATCAGGAGCGTCAGCAGGCGCACGCCGGCCGCCGCCAGCCGCTCGCGCAGCGCCGCCAGGTAGTCGACGTCGGTGCGCGGGAAATGGAAGTGGCAGATCTCCAGGTCGCGCGCGCCGAGCGCCGCCACTGCCGCCGGCGCGTCCAGCAGCGTCAGGCTGCCCGCGCCGTAGGGGAAGCGCGCCGGTCGGTCGCCCGCCGGCGTGACGCCGGGATAGACCGGCCCCAACGCCCGATGCAGGCTCCAGGTTGATACCGCCAGGGACGAGTGATGCGTGATGGGTGATGCGTGATGAGTCGCGAGGGCTGGGTCCAGCGCATCGTGCGTCGTCGGTTGTGGGTCAATCCGGTTACTCATCACTCATCACTCATCACTGTCGTCTCACACGGCGACAAGGCCGCGCGGCTGGAACATCGGCAAGTATTCGATCTCGGCGGCGATCATCTCCTCGACCAGCGCCCGCACCTGGCCCAGCCGCAGCAGCGCCCCGGTCAGCGGGTCGAGCGCGACGGCGTGATAGAGCGCGCGGCGGTCACCGGTCAGCGCCGCCCGCACTGCCAATTCCTGCACGGCGATGTTGGCGCGGTCGAGCGCCGCCAACTGCGGCGGCAGGTCGCCGACGTGACACGGCTGGACGCCGGTGTCGTCGACGAGGCAGGGCACCTCGACGCAGCAGCCGGCTGGCAGGTTGGCGATCAGGTTGGTGTTCGGCACGTTGGCGTTCATCCGGTAGGGTGTGCCCGTCTCAATGGCGTGGATGATGTGCGAGCAGTATTCGTGCGAGCGGCTGACTTCGATCGGCGTCGCGCCGGTCGCCTCGCGCTCGAGTTGCTCGTCGTGCGCGCCGCGCCGCTGCAGGCAGATCTGGAGGTAATCCCAGCGCACTGGCAGCGAGCGCGTGATCTCGGTCGGGCTGCGCCGAAACCAGGGCACATACTCCGACAGGTGATGGCTCGACTCGGTCACGAAGGCGTCGAAATGACGCAGCATCTCGAAGCGCACCGGGTCCTGGGCGTAGATCGCCGGGTCATCCATCGCCCGCCGCAGCGCCGGGTACAGGTCCTCACCTTGCCGCTCGAAGCGGAGGAACCAGGCCAGGTGGTTGATGCCGGCGACCCAGTAGCTGACCTCGTCGTGCGGGACGCCGACATAGCGCGCCAGTTGCTCGGACGTGCCCTGCACGGAGTGGCACAGGCCGATGGTGGCGATGGGGCTGGTCAGGCTGATCGCCCAGCAGTTGATGGCCATCGGGTTGGAATAGTTGATCAGCAGCGCCCGCGGGCACAGCTCGGCCATGTCGCGGCAGAGATCGAGCAGCACCGGAATGGTGCGCAGCCCGCGAAAGACACCGCCCGGGCCGAGCGTGTCGCCAACGGTCTGGTCGATGCCGTAGCGGCGCGGGATGGCGACGTCGCGCTCGAACATCTCCAGCCCGCCGACCTGGACCATGACCACGACGTAGTCGGCGCCGTCGAGCGCGGCGCGGCGATCGGTCGTCGCCTCGATGCGCGCCGGCAGCCGCTCCTGGGCGACGAGCCGGCGGGCGAGTGCCTCGATCAGGCGCAGCCGCGCCGGGTCGATATCCATCAGCGCGATCGTCGCGCCGGCCACCTCCGGCCAGGACAGGATATCGATCATCAGCCGGCGAGCGAAGACGGCGCTGCCGGCCCCGATCATGGCGATCTTTGGGGCCATCCGCTCCTCCTTGCCGTCGCACCGGCCGGTCGCCGGGCCGGGCAAGGATACCACGCCCATCGCTCGGCGCGACCGCTGCCGCCGACGGCCCGCGCGGCACCGGGGCGGCCGGACGATGGAGCGGCCGCTGTGAACCAGACTGCTGGTCGACCGCCAGCCGCTGGTGGATGCACTGGCTGAGGGCTGGGCAGCGCCGACCGACCCGACGCTGTAGAATGTGATGCCGACCGGCGATTGACGACGGCGGTATCGACACGCGAGAGGAACGGACGTGGAGCGCAGTGGCAATCGACGGGCGCCGGGACCGGTGCGCCGGACGACGCTGCTGTACCTGGGCGTGACGACCGGCGTCCTGGCGCTGCGCCACTATCAGCTCTGGCGGCCGCTCCATGCCGGTCTGTCTGGCCTGCCGGTGACGGCGCTGGCCGCCACGCCGGACCATCCGGAGCTGGTCTTTGCCGCCAGCGGCGGCGACATCTACACCTCGGCCGACGGCGGCACCCGCTGGCGGCGCATCGGTCGCGGTCCACGGTCGACGCGCGTGCGAACGCTGCTGGCCGGGCCACGGGCTGGGCAGCGGCTGCTGGCTGGGCTGGAGCCGGCCGGCATCATCGCCAGCGACAACGGCAGCACGGCCTGGCGCGCGGCCACGCTGCCGCCGCTGCCAGCGGGCGCGGTGACGCGCCTGCTGCCGCCGGTGGGCGAGCGCGGCCACTTGTACGCGCTGGCGGCACACCACCTGCTCGCCAGCGCCGACGGCGGCATGACCTGGCGGCTGATCGAAAGCGCGGCCCCGCCGCTGGTGGCGGTGGCCCAGCATCCTGACGCGCCGGGCACGCTCTATGCCGCCGGCCCGGCGGGATTGCTGCGCACCCGCAACGGCGGCCAGGACTGGCAGCGCCTCACCCAGACGCCGATCACGGCCTTGCTGGTGCATCCGAACCGGCCGCGCACCGTCATCGCCGCCACGCCGGCGGGCTTGCAGTCCAGCCCGAACGCTGGCGCGCACTGGCACCCGATGCCAGGCGGCGCGACCACCGACGACGACCCGGTCGTGGACCTGGCCGGCAATGCTGTCGGCGAGGTGCTGCTGGCGGTCACGCGCCAGGGGCGGCTGCTGCAGTGGCTCGACGGGCGCTGGCAGCCGCCGGTGATGGGACCGACGCCGCCGGTGCTGGCACTGCTGACACCGAGCGGCGAAGTCACACCCTGGCCGGGCGTCTCCAAGCGCGCCACCTCCCGCCGCCGTCGCCCGGCGCGCAAAGACGAGGCGCAACCCGAGCCAGCGCGCGGCGGGCCGCCGGCAGCCACGGGCACGGCCGCACCGCCGACCGCCTGATGCGCCGGGGTTGAGGGTCGCTACCTCCCCTGACACCCCTTATCAGGGGGAACCAGGCTCCGGCCAGAGGGGTACTGTCCCGCGCCAGTCAGCAGCCCGCTGAACGCGCGTCGGTCGGTATACTGCCCGGCGGAGGCGGGCGCCGGCGGAGGGTGACGGTGACGGACGGGCGAGCCGTGAGCGGGCTGGTGGCGGCGCTGCTGCCGCGCGGGACGCAGCGGGTGCTGGCTCTGGCGGAGCAGTGCGCTCGCGCCACTGACGCGCACCCCTATCTCGTCGGCGGCACGGTGCGCGATCTGCTGCTCGGTCAACCCGGCCCCGACCTCGATCTCGTCGTCGAGGGTGACGCCGGCGCGCTGGCGACAGCGCTCGGCGCGGCACTCGGCGCGGCGGTCACGCCGCATCCCGACTTCAGCACCGCCAGCCTGGCGCTGCCCTGGCCGACCTGGGACGATGTGGGCGACCCGGCGGCGCGCTTGCCGCCCGGCCAGGACGGTCTGCACCTCGATCTGGCCGCCACTCGCCGCGAGATGTATCCGCGTCATGGCGCGCTGCCGCTGGTGACGACAGGCGTCGACCTGGCGGCGGACCTCCTCCGGCGTGACTTCACCGTCAACGCGATGGCGCTGCCGGCCGCTGGCGACCCACTGATCGACCCCTACGGCGGCGCCGATGACCTGGCGGCGGGCCGCCTCCAGACGCTGCACCCGGCCAGCTTCGACGACGACCCGACCCGGCTGGTGCGCGGCGCGCGGCTGGCCGGTCGCCTGTCGGGCCGCTTCGCGGCCGAGACCGAGGCGCAGGTGAGGGCCGCCGTCGAGCACGGCCGGCTGGGCCTGGTCTCCGGCGAGCGCCGCCGCCACGAGCTGGAACTGCTGCTGGCCGAACCACGGCCTGGCCCAGCACTGGCCCACGCCCGCGCCCACGGCATTCTGGAGCAGATCCATCCGGCGCTGCGCTGGGACGCCTGGCTGGCCGCGCGGCTCAACCGGACCGTGCCCTGGGCGGCCGACCTGCCGCGCTGGCTGCCACGCCTGCTGCTGTGCGCCTACCGCTGGCCGATCGACACGATCGAGGGCTTCGTCGGGCTGACGCGGCCGGAGGGCGCGCTGACGACCGCGCTGGAGGCGCTGCCACGCTGGCACGCCCGCCGGCCGGCACTGGCCCGGGCCGGCGGCGGCGCGGCCGTGGCCGCCGCGCTGGACGGCCTGCCGACGGCGACGCTGACGGCCGCGCGGCTGGCCGAGGACGAGCCGGCCATCGTCGCCGCGCTCGACTGGTACGTCACTGACCTGCGCCAGCGCCGACCCCGCCTGAGCGGCACGGCGTTGCGCCAGTTGGGACTGCCGCCCGGCCCGGCCTACCGGCCACTGCTGGCGGCGCTGCGCCGGGCCGTACTCGATGGCGAGTTGCCGGATGAGGCCACTGAGTGGATATTCTTAACGCGCCTGGTCGCCGGCCAGCCGCCGGCGCCGCGCCCGGAGTGACGGCACGATGCGCCTGCTCGACTACCAGACCGACCAGCCGCTGCGCCAGGTGGGCGTGGTGCTGACCCGATCGGAGATGGAGACCCTGGTGGAGCAATTGCAGGCGGTGCTGCTGAGCGGGGTCGGCTATGCCCGCCTGGAGGATGCCGACTGGGGCGACCTTGACATCACACTGGTGACGGACGACAACCGCGCCTTCCTCCACCGGCGCATCCGCCGCCTGCTCGACGACGGCGCCTGATCCGGCCCATGCTGGCACGCATTGTGAAGCGGACTCGGTCAGCGTCGGTTGACGGTCAACCGACCAACCCGGTCGCAGCACCAGGAAGAGAGACGATGGTAACGCAAACCAAAGCTCAGACTACGTTCGAGACCCACAACGACCTGCCGGCCGCCGCGCGGCAGACCATTATCCAGTTGCTCAACCAGCAACTGGCCGACACCTTCGATCTCTACACGCAGACGAAGCAAGCGCACTGGAACGTGCGCGGCATCCACTTCTATCACCTGCACAAGCTGTTTGACGACCTGGCGGCAGCGATCGAGCCGTTCATCGACGAGATCGCCGAGCGGGCCGGCGCGCTCGGCGGCCTGGCGCACGGCACAGCGCGCATGGCGGCCGACGCCTCGCGGCTGCCGGAATACGGACTGGATATCGTTACTGGCGACCAGGCGCTGGCGGCGCTGATCGAGCGCTGGAGCCTGCTGGCCACCTCCACCCGCGCCACCATCGACACGGTCATTGAGGAGTGCAAGGACCAGGACACCGGCGATCTGCTGATCGGGCAGTCGCGGGTGCTGGACAAGTCGCTCTGGTTCCTGGAGGCACACGTCCAGGGGTAGGAGGACGGCCCTCACCCTAACCCTCTCCCAGAGGGAGAGGGGATCGGCCGCGCCTCATCCCGGCAGTTCCGGCCTCCGTCACCCACGCCTGGGGCGACGCGGCCGGCGCCCTCGCCCACCGCCGTGGGCGAGGGCGGGGGTGAGGGCGTTGCTCACGTCACGCGACGACTGCGTACACCGCGTACAATGGTGTGCGCATGACAGTCGGTTGGAGGCGCTGAGTGAGCATCGCCGAGTTAGTCAGTGGGCAACGTGAGGAGATCATCCGGGTTGCCGCCGCGCATGGCGCGCGCAACGTGCGTGTCTTTGGCTCGGTCGCGCGCGGCGAGGCTGACGCGGATAGCGACGTCGACTTCCTGGTTGACCTGGAGCCAGGGCGCAGCCTGCTCGACCTGGGCGGCCTGCTGAGTGACCTGGAGACGCTGCTCGACCGGCCGGTCGACGTCGTCACCGAGCGCGGGCTGCGCGCGCGCATCCGTGACCGCGTCCTGCGCGAGGCAATCCCACTGTGAGAGCGGATGCCGACCGGCTGCGCGACATCCTGGAGGCGATCGAGCGCATCGAACGGTACACCGCGCATGGGCAGACGGCATTCGAGGCGGACGAGTTGATCCAGACCTGGGTCCTTCATCATCTCCGGATCATCGGCGAGGCCACCCGTGCGCTCACGCCGGCGTTCCGCCAGCGACATGCCGCCGTTCCCTGGTCCGAGATCATCGGCATGCGCACGATCCTCGTTCACCACTACTTCGCCATTGACATTCCGATCGTGTGGTCGGTTGTCGAGCGGGATCTACCGGAACTCAAGCGGCATGTGGCGACCCTGCTCGCGGAGATCGATCAGGAACAACTGTCGTGACAGAGCGCGAAGTCGGCGTGGTGCGGCCACAACGGTGCACGAGAGCACTGAACACGTCGAATGGCACGGCCGGCTCCCTCGCCCACCGCAGTGGGAGAGGGCGGGGGGTGAGGGCCTTCCCCGTCACGGCCCGGTCGTGAACACCTGTTGCGCGCTCGTCTTCCAGGAGGTCGGGTTGGCGCCGTTGCGCGCTCCGATCTGCCAGCGGTGGGCGGTGCTGGCGTCCAGCGTCAGCGGCGTGGGCAGCGCATCCAGCCGCAGCCGGTAGAGCGGCAGCCCACTGGCGGCCGGCGCTCGCTCCAGGTCGGCGGCGGCCACCTCCAGCGTCAGGATCGGCGTCCAGTTCTCGCGGAGCACGACCTGGAAGCGGCTGGCAGCAGCGGCCGTGCCCTCCCCTGGGTCCTGCCAGGCGAGGACGGCGTGGGTGCGGTCGACGCCGGTGGCATTGGCGGCCGGCGCGACCAGGACCGGCGGCGGCGGCGTGGTCGGGCGGACGGTGGCGCTCGTGGTCGGAGTGGCGGCCGGCGTGCTGGTCGAGATGGGGGTGAGCGTCGGCGTGGGAGTGACCGTGACCGTGCCGGCGCTGGTGGTCGGTGTCAGGCTTGGCGTGATGGTCGGCGTCGGCGCGGCTCCTGCCCCGCCGGTCGTGAAGTACCAGAGGCTGCTGTTCTTCCAGTAGCTGATGGCATCGTTCGTCGAGCGCACCTGCCAGTTGTAACGGGTGGTCGGCACCAGCAGCGCCTGTTCGGCGGGCGACAGCGTGTAGGCGTACTCGGTGCCGGTGGGACCCGTCGATAGCACCGTGAAGGCGCTGGCCGGCAGCTGGGATTCTACCTTGATCGTCCCACCCAGCTTGATCGTCAGCCAGAACCGTGTCGCGGCAGCGCCACCAACGCCTGGGTCACGCCACCGGAACAGGCTGGGGCTGGACGGGTCAACGCCGGAGGCGTTCGCGGCGGGGGCGAGCAGTACTGGCGGCAGAGGGGTGACCGTCCTGGTCGTGGCGGTGGCGGTAGGCGTTGGTGTACTCGTTGTTGTCGGTGTATTGGTGACCGTTGCCGTGACGGTGATGGATGGGGTTAGTGTGATCGTGTTGGTTGGCGTTCTGGTGCTGGTGGCCGTCGCGGTCGGCGTGCCGGTCGCCGTTGGCGTTGCCGTTGCTGTCGGAGTCAGCGTGGGTCCCGGCGTTGCACCGACCTCGACCGCGCCAATATCGCAGCCATTGCCAGCCGGCCGGATATAGCCTCGCTGGTCGCGGCTGCTGACTGGAGCAGCGCCACAGACGGCACCATCGCCAGCGTCGATGGCCGGGCTTCCCGGCCACGGCAGATGCGTCCAATTCAGGCCACCGTTGTCGGCTAACGGCCCGATGACTGTCGCGAAAACCGTAGCTGGATCGACCGTCACATCTGCGGTCGCGGTGGCCGGGCAGTTGCTGCCACTCGTCACCAGGTTATGTCCCAGGCTGACGAGAGGGCCGACGCATGCATCGACAACAATGCTGTTCGAGAGGGTGATCACCCTGTCGCCCATACCATATGGATTGGAGATGCCGCTACCACCAAGCGCCGTGTTACCAGCGATTGTGCTGTTTGTAATCGTCATTTGCGCGTTCGCTGAGATGCCGCCACCACTGCCCGATGTGCTATTGCCGCTAATCGTCGTGTTCGTCAACGTAGTGCTGGCGCTAGAGAGCCAGATGCCGCCGCCCCCTGTCACAGCCGTATTGCCACTGATCGTGCTGTTCTCGATAACTACTATTGTCCCACTGGCCCACAATCCTCCGCCCAAGCCACCATACACACTGCCAGCGACATCGTTATTCTGAATTGATACATTATTCATGACAAGCGAACCATCGAAGGCCACTATGCCCCCACCATAGAGAATGGATGAATTGCTGCCTATCACGCTGTTCAAGATCTCCAGGTTCGAGGAAGAAGCCGAAATTGCACCGCCACGACCAGCGTTATTGCCCTCAAGTCGGCCATTCCTCACTGTGAGTGCTGCTCCCTCAACGGATACAGCGCCCCCGAGAGTGGCATCGTTACCGCGTCGGCCGTTTCGTAAGGAGATGCCGTCGAGGATCAAATGAGCGCCGGCTGAGGCCACGTGAAGCAAGCGGAAGTTCGGCGTTCCTGGCGCGTCGCTGCGTGCGATGGTCGCGCCATTGCCGTGGATGGTTATCACACTCGTGATGGTTGGCAGACCAGTGAGATCGTCGCCCACGCCGTAGGGCACGATCAGCGCGTAGGTTTCTCCAGCCTGCAGTTCTATCGTGTCCGCCCCGTTCCCAGTCGGACACTCGCCGGCCGCCGGCCCTGACGCCGTATCGCTGTTGGCGGCGATGATCGCCTCGATCAGCGTGCACAGCCCATCGTTGCCATCGACGGCCATGCTGGTGCTGGTGACGCCGATAGTGGCGGCGGCGACCGGCGGCGTCAGCGGCGGCGCGACCAGGCCGCCGGCGACCAGCGTCACCGTCAGCGCGACGGTCAGCAGGCGGCTGATGAGCAGGGTGCGGGGGCGCGGCTGACGGGACATGGCGGGCTCCTTCACGCGCGGCCGAGCGTGACTGAGTCGGTCGAGTCAGTGCGGCTCGGCCCGGATGCGATGAATGTACCATCAGGAGCCTGTCAGTGGGAGGAGCGGTCGGCACGGAGGAAGCGGCGTTGGCTGGACGGCGAGCCGTCTGTGTCAGAGATGTGCCAGGGGCGACGCGAGGCGCCCTCACCCTAACCCTCTCCCACCGCCGTGGGAGAAGGGATCGGCCGTCCCGGGGCAGCGGCCACCCTGGTAGGGGCAACCCTTGTGGTTGCCCGCGTCGGGCGTAGACCGGTTCAGATCGTGATGTGCCGCGGTCGTTCAGGGCCGCCACCAGGGCTGCCCCTACGGCGCCGGTCAGTCGAAGAAGCCGCGATCCTCGGGGCGCAGGCGCTCGCGGGCGGCCTCGACGATGAAGTCGACGCCCATGCCGGGGCGGTCCCAGACCTCGATGAAGCCGTTCTTGACGATCGGGTTCGGCAGCCCCTCGACGATGTCGTACCACCACTCCGGCCGCCCGATCGGGTACTCGAAGGCGATGTAGTTGGCCGGCAGCGTCGCGCAGACCTGCACCAGCGCCGCCATGCCCAGCACGCCGTCGCCGGTGCCGTGCGGCGCCATCAGCAGGCCGTGCAGGTCGGCGTACTCGGCGATCCACTTCAGTTCGGCGATGCCGCCGACGTCGCACGGGTCCGGCCCGACGATGTTGACCGCCTTGCCCTCGATCAAGCCCTTGAAGTTCTGGCGCAGGTAGATCTGCTCGCCGGTGTGGATGGGCGTGGAGGTGCTCATCGTCACGTCACGGTAGACGTCGGGATTGACATAGGGGATGTAGTCGCCGGTGATCAGGTCTTCCAGCCACATCACGTTCAGCGGCTCCAGCGCCCGCGCCAGCCGGATCGCGTCGGGGACGGTGAAGCCGGGGCCGCAGTCGAGCGCCAGCCCGACCTCGTCGCCGAGCACCTCTTTCATCGCCGCGACGCAGGCGACGGTGTGCTTCAGCCCGCGCTCGGTCAGCAGGCCGCGGTCGAGCGCGCCGTGGAAGCCGCCGCCGGCGCCGGGGTCGCCGTAGTAGTAGTTCGGCACGTCGCGCTTCATGCGGCTGTGGAAGCCGACGCCCTGCTTGATGATGGTGAAGCCTTCCGGCAGCGCCTTCATCTTGGCCATGTTGTCGGCGTAGTCCTGCGGCGACTGGCCGCTCATCGGGAACCGGTACGCGCCGTTGTAGACGCGGACGTGGTCGCGCACCTTGCCGCCGAGCAGCTTGTAGACCGGCAGCCCCGCCGCCTTGCCGGCGATGTCCCACAGCGCCATCTCGATCGCGCTGACGGCGCTGCCCCAGGGCTTGAAGGCGCCGCGCTGCCGGATCGTCAGCATCACCCTCTCGACGTTGGTCGGGTCCTGGCCGATGAGCGCGTCGCGGAAGAAGAGCACGTGCGGCGTGACATACGGCTTGAACTGCTCGATCTCGCCGTAGCCGCTGATGCCCTCGTCCGTCACGACGCGCACGACCGGGTTCTGGCCGATGATGGCGCACTTGAGGTCGACGATCTTCATGCTGCTTCCCCTCCTCCGCACTGGCGAGCGCGCCGACCGCGCCGACCGGCAGCATCACACCGGTGTGCGGCGGCGTCAACCGCACGGCCGGCGCGACGGGGTGGGCCGGCGGTTGAAACGCCGCCCGTGGGGCGCTGCGGCGCCACAAAGCCCGCCTCCGCGGGCTGGGTTGGGACCGGCGAAACCCGCGTCGGTGGGTTTCGTGGCCGGAGGCCCCAGAGGCGCGAATTCATTCGCCGGCTCCGCACCGGCTTCCCGATCAGCGTAGCCGGTAGACCCCGTGCGCGCCGGTATCGACCAGGTAGACGCTGCCGTCGGGCGCGACGGTGATGCCGGTCGGGGTGATCAGGTCCTGTGTACCGACGCGGCGGATCTCCTCCAGTTGCTTGCCCTGCTTGTCGAACACCAGCACGCTGCGGCCGAGCGGGTTGGTGACGTAGACGCGGTCGTCGGCGACGGCGATGTATGGCTCATGGTAGGCCGGGCTGGCCCAGGCGGCCACTGGCCACTGCGCCAGCGGTTTGCCCTGCGTGTCGAAGGTGGCGATGCGGCCGTTGTGGGTGTCGGCGACGTAGAGCGTGCCGGCGTCGTCGATAGCGATGCCGACCGGCTCGTTCAGGTTGGCTGGGCCGGAGCCGACCGTGCCGAACTGCCGCAGCGGCTTGCCATCGGCATCGAAGACGAGGACGCGCTTGTTGCCGGTGTCGGTCACGTAGAGCGTGTCGTCCGCGCCGATGGCGATGCTGCGCGGGCCGTAGAAGTCACTCGGGTGGGCCTGCCCCTGGGCCGCGTCGCCCTGGGTGTTGAAGAACGTACCCCATCCCTTGATGAACTTGCCCTGCGGGTCCAGCTTGACGATGCGATGGTTCCAGGTGTCGGCAACGAAGATATTGCCCTGGCTGTCGATGGCGACGCCGGTCGGGCCGGGGCCGTTCTGGACGCGACCGAACTGGCCGGGGCCATTGCCGGTGCTGCCAATCGCCCACAGGTGCGCCCCGGCCGGGTCGAACTTCTGGACGCGAGCGTTGACGGTGTCGACGACAACGATATTGCCCTGGGCGTCGGCAGCGATGCCGCGCGGCGAGTCGAACTGGCCCGGCGCGCGGCCGCGGCCGGCGCGGTCGAGCAGGCCGATTGGCCCCTGGCCGCTGGGCGCGCCAGCCAAGGCCGGGTCGCCACGATAGAGTACCTTGTCAGCCAGGTCGCGGCGCAGGTAGACCGCGTACTCCGACGGCACAGCCGGCGCGGCCGGCTCGCGCAGCAGCAGGTAGCGGACGATGCCGCGCGCACCGCCGCCGATGCCGCCGGCCGGGAAGGACCAGGCGAACGGGTAGCGCTGCGCGACATAGGCGCGATCGAGTGTCGCGCGCAGTGGTCCTTCGCTGGTGGTGGCGACAATGACGACCATCGGGTTGCCGGGCAGGCCGCGGGCCGGGTCGAACAGCTCGCGCGCCGGGTAGTCGCGCAGGTACCAACTGAACGGCTGCGCCAGCGACTGGTCGATCGCCAGCTCCAGGCCGTGCCCGCCGGTGACGTCGCTCTCGGTGCGCTTGAGGCCGGTCAGGTCGCGTGAGAGTCGCTCCAGCCGGTCGACCACCGACAGCAAGCCGGGCGCCGGCTGATCGATGACGGCCGCCTCGACAGCGCTGGCCGGCTGGACGAAGGCCAGCGCCGTGGCCGACCGGACTCCATACAGGGCCAGAAACGCCAGCAGCGTGATGGCGACGATCCGGCCGCCCAGGGCAAAGCCCATCGGCCGCATCAGGTAGATCGTCGCCACGACCAGCGCCAGGCCGATGATGAAGTCGAGCAGCAGCGTGATCGCGTAGGTGTTCGAGGCCGGCGTCGTCGTGCCGGTGATGCCGCCGGTCAGCGAGGCGACGAAGGCCAGCAGCGCGATCACTGCCAGCGCGCTGACGAGCGACAGCACAGGGCCACGCTGGCGCCGGTACTGGTCCCAGGGCACGCTGGTCAGCAGGTCACCGAAGACGCGCCCAGCCAGCACCGCCAGCGGCACGAGCGCGTACAGCACCTGCGCCGGGTCGCGGTCGCCGGCCAGTGCCGCCAGCAGCAGCCCGCCGGCGCCCCAGAAGACGATCAGCAGCCCGCCCAGTCGCTCCGACGGCGTCTCGCGCGTGCTGCCAACGCTCCAGGCGCTGGCCAGCGCACCGATCAGGATCAGTGGCTCGTAGATGAGCAGCAGCAGCGGCAGGTAGAGCGGCGGCCGGTCGGCTGGCGGCGCCAGCGCCGTCCAGGCGGTCAGCGGCGCGAGCAGGTTGGCCAGCAGACTCTCGCCACCGGCGCCGATCATCAGCGCGACGGCGGCGGTGATGCCGCCGACGACGGCAGCCGCCAGCAGCCAGTCGGCGCGCTGGAAGGTTGGCAGCGCCAGGCTCGGCTCGGCCGTGGCCGTGGCCAGGGGCGGCGCTGGTTCAACGGCGTCGTCCTCCACGTCATCCACCGTGGCTGGCGCGGGCGCTGGCGCGCGAGACAGGCGCACGGCGAACGGCCCGATCACCACCAGCAGCAGCACCAGCGGCAGCGCCAGGAAGTGGCTCAGCACCGCCAGCGTCGCGGCAGCCGCGCCGATCAGCAACTCCGCGCGCCCGCCGCCGGCGCGCAGCCGCAGCAGGCAGATCGCCAGCACCAGCAGACCGAGGACGGCGAACCCCTCCGGCGTCAGCCGGCGCGACTCATAGATGGCCAGCGGCGAGATAGCCAGCAGCACTGCCGCCAGCAGCGCGCCCAGCCGGCCGAGGAATGGCCGCAACCACCAGCACGCACCGACCAGCGCGACGCCGACCAGCGCCGGCGCCAGGCGCATCGCCACGACATTGTCACCAAACAGGAAGCTGACGAAGGTGTTGACCAGGATGACCACTGGGCCGGCGTCGAGCGGCGGCGCCGCCGCGACCCGCCCCTGGGTCAGCAGCGCCCAGGCGGCGCTGGCGATGCCGGCCTCGGCCGCCGTCATCGGCCAGCTTTCCAGCCAGATCACCCGCAGCGCGAACGCGACCGGCAGCGTGATCGCCCAGGCGATCATCTCCCAGTTCACGCGCGACAGCGCGAGCGGGCGGTCGAGCCAGTGCGGCCCGGCGGTCCCGACGGTCGCGGGTGGAACCATCTCGTCGGCGGTCACCTGTGCCATGTGCGGTCCTCAGTGGCCAGTGGCCAGTGGCCCATAGCCGGTAGGTGGTGGTCGTTGGCTCCGACTTCGCTCGGCCAACGAGTGCCCCAGGAACGATCAGTACCGGAGGGCGTTGTAGTAGCGGAGGATGTCTTTGCGGACGTAGAGGATGAAGTTGAAAGAGCCGAGCGGGGCGTAGGGCTCGCGGTACATGAAGTAGCGCCACAGGCGGGCCTGCTCGGCCGGGTCGCGCAGCGCGGCGATGCTGCTCCCCAGGCTGGCGGCCACGTCGACCAGGCCATGCGGCTGGTCAGCCGTCTTCCAGGCGCTGCGACCCGGCCGCAACTCTGGCGCGATGGCGATGCCCCGATAGGTCTCCTCCTCGGGGTAGTGCCAGCGCAGCACGTACTCGATGCCCTCGTACTCGGTCAGGTACGGCTCGACCTTGCTGCGGTAGCCGGCGCCGACCAGCAGCACTGGCCAGTCCGGGCCGGGGTCGCTGGTCGGTCCCTCGGGCATAAAGCGCTTGTTCTTGAAGTCGCGCAGGTACCACTCGAACGGCCAGGCGACGCCGCTCTCGCCACCGTCGTACATGATGTTCATCGTCTTGCCGCCGGTCAGTTCCTCCGACAACTGCTCAATCTCCGCCATGACGCGGGTCACGTCCGGCGAGGTTTGCACGTAGACCAGTTGCTCTTTCGGCACGTCGCCGTTCTCGAACGAGACCATCCAGCCGATGCGCACCTGGGTCAGCGCCAGCAGGCCGGCCAGCGTCAGGCTGGCGACCAGCCCTGCCCGGCGGTGGCCGACCAGCAGGCCATAGCCGACGGTGACGAGCGCCATCGCCGCGAGCGCCGGCAGCACCGGCAGTGGCCGGGCCGGCTCGGCCAGGCTGGCCGCGGCCGCGCCGTAGACGAACAGGCCGGCGATCAGCAGCATCAGGCCGCCGTACAGCGCCGTCAGCCCCGTCTGGTAGCGGCTGCCCCAGGTCAGGCCGCCGACGCTCAGGCGCGCGTCTCCCGCCAGCAGCCGCTCGACGAGCTCGCCCAGCAGCGCGGCGGCCAGGATCGTGAACGGCAGCGTGGCGTGGGTGATCAGCCAGGGCATCTTCTCGCCGGCCCAGGACAGGATGACGAACATCGTCAGCGCCCAGTAGACCAGGAGGCCATGCGTCAGCAGTCGCAGGCTGCCCACACGCCGGCCGAGCCAGTACTGCACGCCGCGCACGATCGTCAGCACCGTCATGACGCCGCCGAAAGTGACTGCGATCAGCTCATACTGCGGCAGCAGCGATAGGTAGTAGAACCAGGGCTGCTCGCCGCGGCGCACATCGTGCTGGCCGAGCCAGTAGCCAATGGCGCCGAACAGGCCGGACAGGATGCCCTGCATATTGGAGAACAGGGTCGTGAACAGCACGACGAAGATAACGGCGAACAGCAGCGCCCCGCCCCAGAAGGTGCGCGGGTCCTTCGCCAGCGTGTAGACGGCGTGCGGCACCGACCCCGGCTCGTAGTCGCCCAGCAGCACGTCGAACCAGTGGCGGGTTGTCTTGTCGCCGCGGCTGACGGCGGCCGCGCGCCGATCACGAATGAGCTGGCGGATGACGACGATCGCCGCCACCAGCACGACGACGCCCTCGACCAGCAGCGCGACCGCCAGCGGGTTGGTCAGCACCGTGCCGAGGTAGCTGAAGATCGCCTCGTAGGTTGGCCGCTCCCAGGGAATGGGCGGCAGCTTCGGCCAGCCGGCCAGGCGCGGCATGGCGACGGCGGTGAAGCCCATCACCACCAGC
>JADLAZ010000124.1 GCA_020849725.1 Chloroflexota bacterium | reverse complement strand
TACTCGTAGTCTTCCAACTGGCCGGCCAGGTAGCGCTCGTAGGCCGACAGGTCAAAGTGGCCGTGACCGCACAGGTTGAATAGGATCGTCTTCGCCTCGCCGGCCTCGCGGCAGCGCAGCGCCTCGTCGATGGCGCCGGCAACGGCATGGCCGGCTTCCGGCGCCGGCAGGATGCCTTCGGTGCGGGCGAATTGGACCGACGCCTCAAAGACCTGCGACTGGGCGACCGCCCGCGCCTCGATCACACCCTGATCGTAGAGCGCGCTGACCAGCGGCGCCATGCCGTGGTAGCGCAGCCCACCGGCATGAATGCCGGCCGGCACGAAGTCATGGCCGAGCGTGTGCATCTTGACCAGCGGCGTCATCTTACTGGTGTCGCCGAAGTCGTAGGCGTAGATGCCCTTGGTCAGCGACGGGCAGGCGGTCGGCTCGATCGCCACAACCCGCATCGCCTTGCCGGCCAGTTTCTCACGAATGAACGGGAAGCTCAGCCCGGCGAAGTTGCTGCCACCGCCGGTGCAGCCGACGACGATGTCCGGGTACGCGTCGGCCTGGGCAAGTTGCAGGATCGCCTCCTCGCCAATGATCGTCTGGTGCATCAGCACGTGATTCAGGACCGAGCCGAGCGCGTAGCGCGTATCGTCGCGCGTCGCGGCGTCCTCGACAGCTTCGGAGATAGCGATGCCAAGGCTGCCGGTCGTCTCGGGGTCAATCGCACGAATGCGCCGGCCGGCCTCGGTATCCATGCTTGGGCTGGCGACGACCGACGCGCCCCACACCTCCATCAGCGAGCGGCGGTAGGGTTTCTGCTCGTAGCTGACGCGCACCATGTAGACCTTGCACTCCAGCCCGAACAGGCCGCAAGCAAAGGCCAGTGCGCTACCCCATTGGCCGGCGCCAGTCTCGGTGGCGATGCGGCGCGTGCCCTCCAGCTTGTTGTAGTAGGCCTGTGGCACAGCCGTGTTCGGCTTGTGACTGCCAGCCGGGCTGACGCCCTCGTACTTGTAGAAGATGCGCGCCGGGGTCTTGAGCGCCTGCTCGAGACGGTGCGCCCGGTAGAGCGGCGTCGGCCGCCACAGCCGGTAGATCTGCTGCACCTCCTCCGGAATCTCGATGTAGCGCTCGCCGCTGACCTCCTGCGCGATCAACGCCATCGGAAAGAGCGGCGCCAGATCGGCCGGCCCGATCGGCTGGCCAGTGCCCGGGTGCAGCACCGCCGGCGGTCCACCCGGCAAGTCAGGGATCAGGTTGTACCAGCGCGTCGGCATGTCGCCTTCGGACAGCAGGAACTTGGTCTGGTCTGCCATGATTGGTCCTTCCGTGTGGTGATGGTGATGAAATGAAATGAGTGAGTGCCCAGTGGCTCGGGTGTCGCCCACGGTCAGCTAGCCGGCGTCAGCCATCGCGCGTAGCGCGGCTCGGCGCCGCGCACCACATCGTGGTAGAGGCGTTGCACCGTCTGGGTCAGGTCGCCAACGCGGCCGCCACAAATGGTGATGCGGTCGAGTGATATCACCGGTCGCACTTCCGCCGCCGTGCCGCAGCAGAAGACCTCCTCGGCCACGTACACCTCGGAGCGGTCGATCGGACGCTCGATCACCGGCACGCCAAGCGCCTCGCGCAGCAGGTGCAGCAGCGTGTCACGCGTGATCGATTCCAGGATATTGGCCGTCACCGGCGGCGTCGCCACCTCGCCCTTGCGCCGGACGAAGACGGCCGCCCCGGACATCTCGGTGATGTGGCCGGCGCTGTCGGTCTGCAGCACGTCGTCGTAGCCGTTCGTCAGCGCTTCCAGCGTCGCGTAGCGGCCGTTGATGTAGTTGCTCATGCTCTTGACGCGCGCGGCGACGACGTTGTCGGGGAAGCGCACCCACGACGACGACCCGACGTGCAGCCCGCCACCATCCGGCAGCCGGCTCGTGAAGGGTCGGTTCCAGATGAGGCACTCCGGCGGCGCGTCCAGCGTCTGCGCGAACGAGACGTGATCGGCGCCGGTGTAGCCGGCCACCGGGCGAATGTAGGTGTCAGCAGCGGTGCCGTTGGCCGCCAGCAGCGCTAGCGTGCCGGAGGTCCACTCGGCGCGGGAGAACCGATGCGGCATGCGGGTGACGGTCATCGAGTCCAGCAGCCGATCGATGTGCTCGCTCAGCCGGAACACGTTCAGGCAGCCGTCGGCAGAGCGGTAGGCCTTGATGCCTTCGAAGACGGCGACGTGGCCGGCCGCGCCAAACGCGCTGACGTGCATGGTCGCGCCGGCCCACGGCTCGATCGCGCCGTTGCGCCAGACGAAGTACGGTTCCGGGCGGCCAGCGGGAAAGAAGACCGACACGCACCCCCGCCTACCACCAGCCGCTGCCCGAGCGCGACGAATGCGCCGGGGGCTGGTTGGTGGCGCGGCGATGATAGCACCCATGCGCGTCCCGTCAAGCGGCCCGGTGCTGGCCCGCGGTGGCTGGTACCAATGGCCATGCGCCCCATGCCTTCAGCCAGCCGGCGCGTCGGCCGACAGAACAAGCGGACGCCGCTGACGATGCGTGTGGCAGCGCCCGAGCGACGAGCAAGCCACGGGAGGGAGAGGCACATGGCTATCGATGAGCGGGCATGGACGCCAATCGTCGCCGAGCGGGAAGCCGCCAACCGCGAGTTGACGACTCCGTTTCCCTGCCGCGGTGAGCACAACCGCTACATCGGCTGCATTGGCGCGCGGCGCTGCCGCGGCCAGGGCGTCACGATGTGCATACTCGGTCGCTGGCCCGATGAGCGTCAGCCCGGCGCGGTACTCGGGCGCGGTCTGGCCGAAGCGCCGAGCCTACCGCTGACGCGCCCGGTCACACCGGACGACCGGCCGCCGGCGGCGCGCCCGGCCGTCTCCGCGAGCGGCCGACCGCGCTATCTGGTTGGCGTCGTCCACCGCGATCGCCTGTTGCGACAGGCCATCGGACGGCAGTTGCAAGGGGCCGGCTACCGCACGCTCGGCCTGAGCGCCGTGGCGGCCGCCATCCAGACGCTCGACGAGCCGGACCGGCCAGCGGCGCTGCTGGTTGATGGTGCGCTGCTTCAGGGCGATGCCGCCGGCGAGCGCTTGCTCAACCTGGCGGCGACCGCCGATGTGCCGGTGCTCAGCCTCCCGACCGGCCTGCGACCGCACGGCAGCGCCGAAGCGGCGGTGCGCATGGCGGCGGTCTGGCTGACCGTCACCCTGCGACCAGTGACCGGCGCGCGCCGCGCCGGCTAGATGTCGATGTGCTCGTAGGCCGGCAGCGTCAAGAACTCGACGAAATCCGGACTGAGCGCGACCTGTTCAAACAGCGCGGCCGCCTCACCGAACCGTCCCTGAGCGTACTGGGTTTCCCCATACTCCCGCTCGATCTTCTGCAACTCCTCACCTTCGAGTTGCAAGACGAGGTCGTGGGTGACGGTTCGGCCGTCGGCCAGTTTGGCCTGATTGCGCACCCACTGCCAGACCTGGGAGCGAGAGATCTCGGCGGTAGCCGCGTCCTCCATCAGATTGTAGATAGCTGCGGCGCCGGTGCCGCGCAGCCACGACGCGATGTACTGAATGCCGACGCTGATGTTGCCGCGCAGGCCGGCCTCGGTGATCTGCCCACCATCGATGGCAGTGTTGAGCAGGTCGGCTGCCTGGACACTTACGTCCGGTCGCTGCTTGCCAAGTTGGTTCGGTTGCGCACCGAGAACGGCGTCGAAGCACTCCATCGCCGTCGGCACCAGATCGGGATGGGCCACCCAGGTGCCGTCAAAGCCATCGCGCGACTCGCGCTGCTTGTCGTCGCGCACCCGTGCCAGCGCGATGTCAGTAACCTCCTTATTGCGTCGACTGGGGATGAACGCCGCCATGCCGCCGATGGCGAATGCGCCACGCCGGTGGCACGTGCTGACCATCAACTCGGTGTAGGCCCGCATAAAGGGCACCGTCATCGTCACCTGCGCTCGGTCCGGCAGCACCATGTCCGACCGGTTCCGGAACTTCTTGATCATGCTGAAGATATAGTCCCATCGACCAGCGTTCAGACCACCAGAGTGCTCGCGCAGCTCGTAGAGAATCTCTTCCATCTCGAAGGCCGCCAGGATCGTCTCAATCAGCACTGTGGCCTTGATGCTGCCGCGCGGAATGCCGACCTGCTCCTGGGCGCGCACGAAGACGTCGTTCCAGAGGCGAGCCTCCAGGTGACTCTCCAGCTTCGGCAAGTAGAAGTAGGGGCCACTGCCGCGCTCAACCAGCCGGCGGCCATTGTGGAAGACGTAGAGTCCAAAGTCGAACAGGCTGCCAGAGATCGGCTCGCCGTCAACCAGGACGTGCTTCTCCGGCAGGTGCCAGCCGCGCGGGCGGATCAGCAGCGTCGCGGTGTCGTCGCCCAGCGTGTACACTCGGCCGTCGGCCTGCTCGAACGAGATGGTGCGGGCGTTGGCGTCAATGCAGTTGACCTGGCCCTCGATCATGTTCGACCAGGTCGGTGAGTTGGCGTCCTCGAAGTCGGCCATGAACACCTTGGCGCCGGAGTTCAGGGCGTTGATCATCATCTTGCGATCGGTCGGCCCGGTGATCTCGACGCGCCGGTTCTGAAGGTCGGCCGTCGTGACCGGCGCCACCTGCCAGTCGCCCTCGCGGATGGCCCGCGTTTCGGACAGAAAGCCAGGCCGCGCGCCGCGGTCCAGGTCGAGCTGGCGCACCGCGCGCCATCGCAGCAGCTCTTGCCGGCGGGGGTTGAACTCACGGTGCAACCCGGCCACGAAGGCGAGCGCCTCGCGCGACACCACCTCCACGCCGCGACCGCTGACCGGCCCGCGCACTTCGACGCCCTCGACCACCATCTCGTGCGACATTGCTCGCCCTCCTCATCGCGCGGTCCAACGCCAGGCCGCCATGCCCTGCTCGCATCACATGGCGCCGGGAAGCCGATACCAAGGATAGCACGGCGCCGGCCCATCATCCCGCTGACCGCCGCGCGCCGCTTCAGTCAGAGGTTGAGACTGCGCGCGTGGACCCGGTGGCGCTCGGCCGTCATGATCGCCTCGATCGCCGCCACCGTATTTTCGATCTGATCATTTTCATTGACAATGATATAGTCGAATAATTCCACTGCCGCCATCTCCCGCTCGGCCGTCCGCACACGCCGCAGCAACTCGTCGATATCCTCGGTCTTCCGGCTGCGCAAGCGGCGCGTCAGTTCCTCCATGGTCGGCGGCGCCAGGAAGATGTAGATCGCCTGCGGCGCCAGCTCACGGATCGTCGCCGCGCCCTGGACGTCAACCTTGATCATCACGTCCTGACCGCGGCTGAGGGCGCGCCGCACCTGGGTCTTGGGTACGCCATACCGATTGCCATAGACTTCGGCCCGCTCCAAGAACTCGCCGCTGGCAAGCTGCCCGGCGAACTCATCCTGGGTCAGGAAGATGTAATGCACGTGATCGATCTCGCCCGGCCGCTGGGTGCGTGTGGTGGCCGTGACGGTGAAATAGACCTCGGGGTGCGCGGCACGCATCGCCTCCAGCACGGTGTCCTTGCCGACGCCGGATGGACCCGACAGGACGAGCAGCAGCGGCTGCCGCCGGGCGCGCAACTCAGCGATGATCTCATCCGGGTCGCTACGGTCCCTCACCAGGGCCTCCCTTCACCTCCAGATCGTCTCGCACGCGCCGCAGCAAGGTTCGTGGCTCCAGCGCCGCGACGAGCAGATGGCCAGTGTCGAGGATGATCACCGCCTTCATCCTGCGCCCATAGGTCGTGTCGATCAGGCGACCGTCCTCCCGGGCTTGTTGGACCAGGCGTCGGACCGGGGCCGAGTCGGGGCTGACGATCGCGAGCACGCGCTGGACATTGACGAGGCTGCCGAAACCAACATGGACGAGTTCGCCCACCATCGCGCACTCCCGCGTCGCCGCTGCCGCTCCTACCCCTGACCTCTCTCTGGTCGGCGCCGCGCGCCGCGCCGGCCGGTTCTGCCGTCACTGGTATACTCACCTGCCGTTGCGAAGCCGAGCGCCGGCGGACTGGTCCAGGAGCCACCCGTGTTCGATGCCCTCACCCTGGCTGCCATCGTCGATGAGGTGGCGCCCCTCATTCATCATGGGCGTGTGCAGCGCGTGCTGCTGCTGGACGATCTCAGCCTTGGGCTGGAGATCTATGCCGGCCACCACCGCCACCAACTGCTGATCAGCGCTCATGCCCGCGACGCTCGCCTCCACCTCGTCGGCGCACGCCTCACCGCCGACCGGGAGCGTGTGACGCCGTTCCTGCTGCTGCTGCGAAAGTACGTCCGGGGCGGGCTGGTGCTGGCGATGACCCAGCCGGCGCTGGAGCGGACAGTGGCGCTGAGTATAGTCAAGCGCTTGCCACTGGACAAGCCGCCGCCGCGCGCGGACGCCCTGGTCGGCGCCAGCACCGGCGACCCGGCCGTGGCGATCGCAGGCAGCAACCCTCCGACCGAGTCCGTCGACGTCGCGGCCAGCGAGGAGGGCGAAGGCGACGACGGCCCTAGCTACGAGGTCGTCGTCCAGCTCATCGTCGAGATCATGGGCCGGCACAGCAACATCATCCTGGTCGACGGTGGTGGGGCCATCCTGGAGAGCATCAAGCGCGTGCCGGCCACGGTGAACCGCTACCGCACCGTGCTGCCACGCCGGCCGTATGTCCCTCCGCCCGACCAGGCCAAGGCCGACCCGCGCGCCGTCGATGCCGCCTGGTGGGGAGCCTTGCTGGCGCGCGCGCCCCAGACCCAACCCCTGGCGCCGCTGCTGGTGCGCGAGTTGCGCGCGATCAGCCCGCAGGTGGCACGCGAGATCGCGGCGCGGGTCACCGGGCGGACCGACGCCCTGGTCGGCAATGTCGCTGGCGCGGCCCCATTGGCGGCGGTGGTGACCGACCTGATGATGCTGGTCGATCGGCATGCCTGGTCGCCGCACATCTACCGCGAGGGCGACCACGTCGCCGCTTTCTCACCATTCCCGCTGGTGTCGCTGGCCGCTCTCCGCACGGAGCCGGTCACCAGCATGTCGGTCGCGGTTGAGGCCGGCGTCGGCCAGATCTCCGCCACCACCGGCCATGGGCAAAGCAGGGCACAGCTCGTCGAGCGCCTGACGGCCGACCGCGCGCGCGTGGCTGCCCGGCGGGCAGCGCTGGCCGACCAATTGGCCGCCGCGGCGGCGGCCGAGCAGTGGCGCGCGGCCGGCGAGCACATCTTTGCCTATCTGCACACGCTGACGCCGGGCCAAACGCGGCTGGAGATCGACGGAGCCGCTGTCGCGCTCGACCCGACGCTGACGCCGGTCGCCAACGCCCAGGCGTACTTCGATCGCTACCGCCGGGCGCGCGCGGCGGCCGCGCACGTGCCCGACCTGGTTGACGGCGTCGAGCAGGAGCTCGCGTACCTCGACCAACTCCTCCTATTCGCCCGTCAAGCCGACACGCTGGCCGATCTGCAAGCTGTCGAGGCCGAGTGGCGCGATCGGTCTGCGCCGTCGATCGGCAACCGCCGTGCGCCCGTGAGCCGCGCGCCGCGCCGGCTGCGCACCGTGGCCGGCGATCGGCTGCTCGTCGGCCGCAATGGGCGTCAGAACGATCAGGTGACCTTCGACCTGGCTGGGCCGGACGATCTCTGGCTCCACGCGCGCGGCCTGCCGGGCGCGCATGTCATCCTTCAGCTCCGTCCGGGCATTGGCGAGCCGACGCAACGCTTGATCGAGGCTGCGGCCCAGCTCGCCGCCTACTACAGCCCGGCGCGCGATGCGACGGGGGTCGAGGTCGATGTGACGCCGCGCCGATGGGTGCGCAAGGTCAAGGGTGGGCCACCGGGGCTGGTGACCTACCGCAACGAGTACACCGTCCGGGTCGCGCCCGCCGGCGAGGCCACACTGCGCCAGCGCGGCGTACTGGCCCCGGAGTAGCCGCCAACCACGGCCGCCCCGTGTCGGCCGTCAGCCACCGTGCCCGCCGGCGATGGCGACTGCCAGTCAGCCATGGCCCACGCTCCCTGGAATCAGGCTCTTCAGCACTGGCCAGTCGCCTTCTGGCGGTCCCGACGTGCGGCGATTCCAAGCCCGAACATCCGCCTGTCGGCGGTCAGCCTTGACACGTGGCGTATAAGGTTGTATACTCCATGGCGGTTAGCACTCGCCCTGGTTGAGTGCTAATTGCGGGGAGATGGCATGGTCGAGCGTTTGTCGGAGCGCCAGCGGGAAGTGCTGCGCTACATCGTCCAAACCTATGTCGACTCGACGGCGCCGATCGCATCCAAGCGCATCTCGCAGGAGTTGTTGCCCCAGTTCAGCTCGGCCACTATCCGCAACGACATGGCCGAACTGGAGCGTCATGGCCTGATCACTCACCTCCACACCTCGGCCGGCCGGATCCCGACCGATCTCGGCTATCGCTACTTCGTCGAGTCGCTGATGGCGGTGCCGGAGTTGCCGCAGCGGGACCAGATGCTCGTGCGGCACCAGTTCCATCAAGTCGCGCTGCAACTCGAGCAATGGACACGCCTGGCAGCGGCCGTGCTGGCCCGCATGGCCGGCCTGGCCGCAGTCGTGACCGCGCCGCAGTTGCGCCAGTCGCGCCTGAAGCATGTCGAGCTGGTCGGCATTCAGGAGGCGACGGTGCTGGTCGTCGCCGTGACCCAGGCCGGCGCTGTCCAGCAGAGCGTGGTCGCCCTCGACGAGCCGGTGACTCAAGCGCACTTGCGGGCGTTGAGCGACACGCTCAACGCCCGGTTCGCCGATCACACCGCGGACAGCATCGCGGTGGACATCGGCGCCCGGTCGCCGCTGGAAGCGGCGGTGACGCGTGAGGTGGCCAACCTGCTACGCAGCGGCCCCGCCGGCGCCTCGGGCGAGCAGATCGTGTATGACGGCGTGGCCAACGTCTTGCGTACACCGGAGTTCGCCCACCAGGAGCGGGCGCGGCGCTTGATGGAGCTGATGCGCGATGGGGGATTTGTCCGCGCGCTGCTGCCTCACGCCACCGCGATCGGTGACGTGCAGGTGCTGATCGGTGAGGAGAATCCGTGGGATGAGTTGCGCCAGTGTGCCGTGGTGCTGGCACGCTACGGCGCCGGGGCGGAGATCGCCGGCCTCGTCGGCGTTATCGGCCCGACGCGCATGCCGTACGAGCGGTCGATCGCCACGGTCCGCTTCATGGCTGATCTGATGAGCGATCTACTCATGGATATGTACTCGGTCTAGCGCTCGCCCGGCGCGGCGCATTCACACCCCTCGTTCAGGTTCGATCAGGAGGCACGAGGAGCGCATGGCAAAACGCAAGCAGGACCAGGCCCAACCGGCCGAGGCGGTCGCCGAGGCGGCGGTTGACACCGCCGACAACGGATCGGCCGATATCGACGCCCAACTGGCGGCCGAGCAGGCGCGCGCCGCCGAGTATCGCGAGAGCTGGCAGCGGGAGCGCGCTGACTTCATCAATTACCGCCGTCGCGTCGATGCCGAACGCACCGAGTTGGTGCCGCAGGCAAACGCCGCGCTGCTCATCAACCTCTTGCCCGTCTTGGACGATTTCGACCTGGCCGTAGCACATGTGCCGGCCGACGCGCGGACCGCGAAGTGGGTCGAGGGCATCCTGCTGATCCAGCGCAAGCTCCTGTCGTTCCTGGAGAGCGCAGAGGTGACGCCGATCCCGGCCATGGGCGAGCCGTTTGACCCCAGCCTGCACGAGGCAGTCATGGTCGACCCAGGCGCTAGCGAGCCGTACGCCGTCGTGGCGGAACTCCGCCGTGGCTACCGGCTGCGCGATCGTGTATTGCGCCCATCGATGGTGCGCGTAGGAAATACCATATAGAAGGTGACGATCATGCGGACGGCAGAGTGTTCCGCCCGTCCGGACAGATAATCATTTCGCTCGTCAGCGGAGGGAGTACAGCAACCATGGCACGCACGATCGGTATTGACCTTGGCACGACTAACTCGGTGATGGCCGTAATGGAGGGCGGCGAGCCGGTCGTCATCCCAAACGCCGAAGGCAGCCGGCTGACCCCGTCAGTCGTCGCGATTTCGAAGAGCGGCGAGCGCCTGGTTGGCCAGATCGCCCGCCGGCAGGCCATTGTCAACCCGGACAACACCGTCTTCAGCGTCAAGCGCTTCATGGGCCGCAAGTTCAATGACCCGGCGGTGCAGCGCGACCTGAAGCTGGTGCCGTACAAGGTCCAGGCCGCGCCCAACGGTGACGCCCAGGTGATCATGGGCGGCAAGGCGTTCTCGCCGCCCGAGGTGTCGGCGATGATCCTGCAGAAGCTCAAGGCCGATGCCGAGGCCTACCTGGGCGACACGGTCGACAAGGCCGTTATCACCGTGCCGGCCTACTTCAACGATGCCCAGCGCCAGGCCACTAAGGACGCCGGCCGCATTGCCGGCTTGGAGGTGCTGCGCATCATCAACGAACCGACAGCGAGCGCCCTCGCCTATGGCCTGGACAAGAAGAAGGACGAGGAGATTGCCGTCTACGACCTGGGTGGCGGCACCTACGACATCTCCATCCTCGAGTTGGGCGACGGTGTCTTTGAAGTCAAGGCGACCAATGGCGACACGCACCTGGGCGGCGACGATTTCGATCAGCGGATCATCGACTGGCTGGCCGACGACTTTCGCAAGGAGCAGGGCATCGACCTCCGGTCCGACCGCACGGCGTTGCAGCGCCTGAAGGAGGCCGCTGAGCGCGCCAAGATTGAGCTCAGCAGCACCCAGCAGACGGAGATCAACCTGCCCTATGTCACCGCTGACGCCTCCGGTCCGAAGCATCTGACGATGGCGCTCACGCGGGCCAAGCTGGAGCAACTGGTTGGCGACCTGATCCAGAAGACGCTGCCGCAGATGCGGCAGGCGCTAGAGGATGCCGAGTACAAGCCGGCGGATATCGATGAAGTGCTGTTGGTCGGCGGCCAGACGCGCATGCCAGCCGTGCAGGATAGCGTCAAGGGCTTCTTCAACAAGGAGCCGCACAAGGGCGTCAATCCGGATGAGGTCGTCGCGATCGGCGCTGCCATCCAGGCCGGCGTGCTGGGTGGCGAGGTCAAGGACGTTTTGTTGCTGGATGTCACACCGCTGACGCTGGGCATCGAGACGCTCGGTGGGGTGATGACGCCGCTGATCGAACGCAATACCACGATCCCGACCAAGAAGAGCCAGGTGTTCAGCACCGCCTCAGACAATCAGCCGAGCGTGGAGATCCACGTCCTGCAGGGCGAGCGCGCCCAGGCGTCAGACAACAAGAGCCTGGCTCGGTTCATGCTCGATGGCATTCCGCCGGCGCCGCGCGGCATCCCGCAAGTCGAGGTCACCTTCGATATCGACGCCAATGGCATCCTCAACGTGTCGGCGCGAGACAAGGCAACCAACAAGGAGCAGAAGATCGTCATCCAGCCATCGAGTGGCCTGGCCGAGAGCGAGATTCAGCGCATGGTCCGCGACGCTGAGCAGTTCGCGACCGACGACCAACGCAAGCGAGAGTTGATCGAGGCGCGCAACCAGGGCGACAGCCTGGCCTACCAAGCCGAGCGCAGCCTGAACGACGCGGCGGCCACCGTCGCGCCGGATGTCAAGGCCGAGGTCGAAGGGCACATCAGCGCCGTGCGCACCGCCATCGGCAGCGAAGACGTCGAGGCCATCCGGTCGGCCATCAACGACCTGGCGCAGTCGATGTCCAAGATCGGCCAGGCGATGTACGACGAGCAGAACGCGGCCGGCGCCGGCGCCGGCGCCAGTGGAAGCCAGCGGCGCGACGGCGACGACACCGTCGAGGGCGAGTTCCGGGAGGTCTAAACGCCCCCACCGGCCGGGCCGATCAGCAATGACGAGGGGCGCCATCGGGCGCCCCTCGTCGCGTCCTCACCGTCAGTGCGCACCGCCTACGTGGCTGCCGGCGCGCTGATGACATCACAGCCAACGTACGCCCACAGTGGCTCCGGGACGCGGATCGAACCATCCGGCTGCTGGTAATTCTCCAGGATCGCGATCATCAGCCGTGGCAGCCCGAAGGCCGAGCCGTTGAGCGTGTGGCAGTACTCGGTCCGCCCGCCCGCCTCGCGCCGGAAGCGAATGCCGGCCCGCCGCGCCTGGAAGTCGCCGCAGTTCGAGCACGAACTGACCTCCAGCCACTCGCCGACACCGGGCGCCCAGACTTCGATGTCGTAGGTGATCTGCGCGCCGAAGCCGAGATCGCCGGTGCAGAGCTGCAGCACCCGATAGGGCAACTCCAGCCGCCGCAGCAACGCCTCGGCGCTGGCGAGCATCCGGTCCAGCTCGGCCGGCGACTCCTCCGGCCGGCAGTAGGTGTACATCTCGACCTTGTCGAACTGGTGCCCGCGCTTGATGCCGCGCGTGTCGCGACCAGCGCTCATCTTCTCGCGCCGGAAGCAGGGCGTGTAGGCGACCAACCGCTGCGGCAGCGCCTCCGGCCCGAGGATGTCGCCGGCGTGGATATTCGTCAGCGGGATCTCGGCTGTCGGCACCAGCCAGAGATCATCCTCAACATCGCGGTACAAATTGTCGCGGAATTTCGGCAACTGACCAGCGCCCCACAGGCACTGCTCTTTAACAACGAACGGGACGTACAGCTCCTGCCGTCCATCGTGCTCGACCTGGGTGTCGAGCAACCACTGGATGACGCCGCGCTGCAGCCGCGCGCCGGCCCCGGCCAGCACATAGAAGCGTGAGCCGGCCAGCTTGACGCCCCATTCCAGGTTCAGAATGTCCAGCGCCGCCCCCAGCTCCCAGTGCGGCCGGGCTGGGAAATCCAATTGCCGCGGCTGGCCCCAGGCGCGCACGACGACATTGGCCGTCTCATCCGGACCATCGGGCACCGCTGGCAGCGGCAGGTTAGGCGCTTCCAGCTGGCGAGCCTGCAGATCGGCGTCGCAGGCGGCGGTGGCGGCCTCCAGTGCGGCGATCTCGTCGCCTACCTGCCGCATGGCGGCGATGCGGTCCTGACGCGCCGCCGCGTCACGCAACTGGCTGATCTCTTTGCTGACGCGGTTGCGCTCGCCGCGCAGCGCGTCGGCCCGCGTCACCAGCTCGCGCCGGTGGGTGTCGAGGCTGAGAATCGCATCCACCAGCGCCTCGTCACCGTTGCCGCGCCGCGCCAGCGCGGCGCGAACGGCGTCTGGCTGCTCGCGGATCAGGCGGATGTCCAGCATGCCTCTTCCTCCCCGACGTATGGGCCGGCATCACCGGGAATGACCGCCGGCACGCCGCCGGCCGATTGTACTCGACCAAGGCCGCCGGAACCGGCCTCAGTGGAACGGTCGCGGCGCGACGTGCGCTCAGTCGGCGGTCAGCGCCTCGAAGCCGGGGATGAACTTGCACCAGGCCCGGTTCGGCGAGCGCTCGAGCCGCCGCTGGATGCTGTAGTAGCGGCCGGCGCGCGGCTGAAACGGCGGGCGGCGCAGCGTCATGCGCGTCTCGGCCATCAGCCGGCCGCCCTTGCGATGGTTGCAGGGGCGGCAGGCGCTCACGAGATTCTCCCAGGTGTGGTTGCCACCGCGCGACTTCGGCACGACGTGGTCGATCGTCAGCTCGCGGGTTTGCATACCGCAGTACTGACAGGTGAAGCTATCGCGCAGGAAGACCTCGCGCCGGGTCAGCTTGACGACCGGACGCGGGCGACGCACCAGGCCGTGCAGGCGGATCACCGATGGCAGCTGGTAGCGGCTGGACGGGGTATAGACGACCCTCGGCTCCTCTTCCAGCACTTCAGCCTTGCCGCCGATGATCAGCACGAGTGCCCGCTTAACATTACACACGTTCAGTGGTTCGTAATTCTGATTGAGGACTAATACTGCACCATCCACGGTGCTCCCCCACGTGTGTCCACCTTGCCAGACTGCCTGCTGGCCCGGCCCGGACCAGATTCCTCTGGCGCTAATCGTGCTGTATGGTATCACCGGCGGCAAGCCGCCCGCAACCGCCGTCGGTCGCGACACCCACCGGCGGCGATGGCCGATCTGGTATCATGGACGGTTGAGACGCGGACCCGGTCGCGGGAGAGAGGGGGCGAAATGCAGGTTCGACTCGCCTACGGCAGGCATGGCCTGACGATCGATGTGCCGGACGACGCGGCGATTGTCGAGCCGGCATTCGTGCCGGGTCTGCCCGACGAGGTGGCAGCACTGCGCTCGGCGCTGCGCCAGCCGATCGACTCCTTGCCGTTGCGGGACCTGGCGCACGCCGACGACACCGTCGTGATTGTCCACTCGGACCTGACCCGGCCCGCCCCCAACGAGCGCATGCTGCCGGTGATGCTGGATGAACTGGCCGCTGCTGGCGTCCCCGCCGACCGGGTGACGCTCCTCAATGCCACCGGCCTGCACCGGCCCAATACCGACGCCGAGCTGCGGCAAATGCTGGGCGATGCCATCGTCGATCGCTATCGGTGCGAGAACCACGATGCGCACGATCATGCCAGCCTGCGCTTCGTCGGCTCCACGCCGGGCGGCGCCGAGGTCTGGCTCAATCGACATTATGTCGAGGCGAGCCTGCGCATCACGACCGGCTTTATCGAGCCGCACTTCTTCGCCGGCTTCAGCGGCGGCGCGAAGAGTGTGCTGCCCGGTGTCGCCGGCGACATGAGTGTGATGCACAATCACAGCGCGCCAATGATCGCCGACCCCGGCGCGGCGTGGGGCAACATCGCCGCCAACCCCATCTTGCGCGAGACTCGGGCGGCGGCTCGCCTGTGCCCACCGGCGCTGATCCTCAATGTCACCTTGAACAAGGCCAAGGCGATCACCGGCGTCTTTGCCGGCGCGCTCGAGCCAGCCCATGACCAGGGGTGCCGCTTTGTGCGCGACTCGGTCATGCGGGCCGTCGACCGGCCCTACGACATCGTCGTCACGACCAACAGCGGCTATCCGCTGGACCTGAACCTCTATCAGGCCGTTAAAGGCATGTCAGCCGCCGCGCAGGTCGTGCGGCCCGGTGGCGCGATCGTCATCGCTGCCGAATGCTCCGACGGCATTGGCCATGGCCCGTTCCTCAATCTGCTGCGCTCGCGGCCGGACCCGGCCGGCCTGCTCGAGCAGATCAGCCAGCCGGGTTTCGCCATGTTCGACCAGTGGCAGGTGCAGATCCTGGCCCAGATCCTGCTCCACGCCCGGGTCTACCTCTACGCGCCGGCGCTGGACGACGACGCGGTGCGCGCCGCGCACCTCATTCCAACCCACAGCATCGAAGCGACGATAGCAGAGTTGCGTGCCGCGTCGGCGGGCGACGCGAGCCTGTGCATCCTGCCGCAAGGGCCGCTGACTGTGCCGTACGTGGCCAGTCCGGCACTGGTCTGATGGGAGCTCAAGAGGCTGGTCTTCCACCCCACGACCCGCATGGGCAGCCGCGGGTCGTCGTGTACAGTGATGAGCGCTGAGCGCCCTGCCGCGTCCTGAAGCTGTATCTTCAGGAGCGAGGGGTGCGGTACGCACTCAGGGACGTCTCGCGGGATCCGGTGGCGCTCCAGGAGTTCCTGGCGCTCGGCGGCCGCTTGCCACCACTGACCGTGGTCGATGGCACGGCGGTCGCTGGCTTCAATCCGACCGCACTGGACCACCTGCTGGACGCAATCGAGGCGGCACCACCTGATTTGGAACCTCGATGAGGCTGCCGGCAACCATTGGCGACGCTCTGGCCATCAGCCGACAGTGCCTGCGCGCCGCTGGCTCGGATACGCCCGATCTCGACGCCGCTCTCCTGCTCGGCGCGGTCACCGGTCTGAGCCGGGCCGAGTTGCTGGCGCATCCGGAGCGCCCATTGGCCGCGGTCGCCGGTCAGTGCTTCGCCGATCTGCTGGTGCGGCGCGAGGCCGGCGAGCCGGTCGCCTATCTCGTCGGTGCGCGCGAGTTCTATGGCCTACGCTTCGCCATCGACGCGCGCGTCCTCGTGCCGCGCCCGGAGACGGAGTTGCTCGTGGCGCGCGCCATCTCGGCGCTGCGGTCGCGCCCGGCTGGCCCGGTGCTGGCTGTCGACGTCGGGACTGGCAGCGGCGCCATCGCCGTCAGTCTCGCCCGGCACGTGCCGGCGGCGACCGTCGTCGGCGCCGATATCAGTCGCGACGCGGTGGCTGTCGCGGATCGCAATGCGCGGGACCACGGTGTGCGCGGACGCGTGCATCTCGTGACCGGCTCGCTGCTCGACTGGTTGGGGCGCCCCGTGGATGTGATCGCTGCCAATCTGCCGTACCTGCGGCCCGATCAGGCGCACCCCAGCACGGCCCACGAGCCACCCATTGCACTGTTCAGCGGCGCCGACGGCTTCGACCTCTACCGCCGGCTGCTGCATCAAGCGCCTGACCGCATGCGGTCAGGCGCCACGCTGCTGGCCGAGATCGACCCGGACCAGCGCGACCTGGCGCTCGCTACCTGCGCCAACGAGGCGCCGGACTGGCCCGCCACCGTGGCGCGCGATCATGCCGGCCGCGATCGCCTCCTCGTCTGGGAGCGGCCGGCATGATGCCATCGTCGGGCCGGCTCGACAGCCGCCAGCGTCATGGCCACGACCGAGGGCGACCACGGGTCAGGGCACGATTGACGAGCGTACATCATAATACGGGCGCCACATGGTGGCCCACCAGCACTTGCGCGCCCCAGGAGTGGTCATGAAACCATCGCCAAGCCGCCGGACCGCGGGCAGCCTCTCTCTCGCTATGGTCATGGCGCGTTATGCGGCCCTGTTCACGAGTTCTCGCCTGTGGCTGGTGGCCGTCATACTCCTCTTCGTCGCGGGCATCGTCGCTGGCGTTCTCGGCGCGACGGTCCGTCCCGAGCAGCACGCGCAGTTCCTGCGCGAGGCTACCGAGCGCCTGCGCCCCGCTCTAGATGCACTGCGGGCAGGTGACAGCAACCGCGCGATCAGCATGATTCTCTGGAACAACCTGCGCATTGCGCTGTTGGTGATGGGCACCGGCGCGCTGGTGGTGTTCTTATTCATGCCGGTGGTATCGATCGGCGCCAATGGCTACCTGCTCGGCGCGCTGGCGATCATCTCCCAGCAGGGGCTGGACCGGCTGCTCCTATCGGTCGTGCCCCACGGCATCTTTGAGGTACCCGCGCTCATCATCGCTGGCGCCTGGGGCCTCAAGATGGGGCTGGCCTGGCTGCTGCCCAGCGCTGCCGGTCGCCGCGCGGAGGTCTGGCGCGCGACTGTTTTCGAGGCCGCCTGGATCGTGCCGCTGGTGACGGTGCTGCTGATTGTGGCGGCGTTCGTCGAGGTGCTGGTCACCGGCCCGATCGTGCGCGCCATGACCGGTGGTTAGCCACGGCTGTACACGCGATGGTGCCTGCTACCGGATCGGTGGCAGGCGCCATCGCTATCGACCCAGCGCGCGCGGTCAGGGCTGCCAGGTACGCAGCTCGTCGAGCGAGTACCACTGGTCGTCCGTCACCGGATACCAGACGCCATAATCGGAGTAGAACTCCAGATACGAGTTCTTCACCGGGTCATGCAGCACACTGGTCCACGTGTCCAGCGTGGTGCGCTGCTGATACTCGTCGATGAGCACGAGTCGGATCGGTACCTGCTGCGACCGTTCAACCACGCGGTAGCGCACGGATGCTGCTCCTCGTCCACTCGCTGGCCGGGCGCCGCCCGGGCGCCGCTCC
>JADLAZ010000123.1 GCA_020849725.1 Chloroflexota bacterium | reverse complement strand
GTGCTTCAGGCTCGGCGGCCGGAGTGAATGCGCTCGACACCGGGGCCGGTGGCCACGGCGTCGCCCGACTCGCGCGCTCAGTCACCCTTCGGATCGGCCTGCCCCTTGCGACCGGCGCTGGCGCACTGGCCGCGCTCGCAGCCGACCGGCCTGGCCTGCGAACCGCCGTCCGCCGGCGTGGCCCCTGCTGCCACCCGGATCGGCGGCGATGCTGCCCGCGCCGGGCCGGGCGGCGGCGACAGCGGCAGGCAGGTTCGGCTTCGTCATCTTCGATCTCCCGCCGGCCGAGCCGGGGTCACGGCGCCGCACCGCCTTGCTCGTTGCGCACGATCGCGCCGCCGAAGCCGACGGCGATCACCGTGTTGGCGCTCGCATGCGTCACCGCGTCCATCGTCGGCAGGCCGCGCCCGACGGCCGACCAGGTCGCCCCGCCGTCGGTCGTGCGCACGACGCCGTCGCCGACGGCGACCCCGGTGGTTGCGTTGGCGAACGACAAGCCCTCGAAGCGCCCACTGGCCACGCGCGTCCACGTCGATCCGCCGTCGGTGCTGCGATGGATGCCGCTGCTGCTTGCGAGCACGACGACGCCGGATGCCGGCGCGGCGATATCCTGGATCCGCTCGTTGAAGTACAGCGACGTCACGCTCACCGGCGCCCAGGTCTGGCCGGCATCGGCGGTGCGCAACAGCAGCGCACCGGCGGCATAGCCGAGCGTCGACGAGGCGAAGCGCACCGCGAACAGCCCGCCCGGCTGCGGCGGCAGACTCACCACCGACCAGGTCTGGCCGCCGTCGCCGCTGCGCCGGATCACGTTGTTGGCCCCGTCGGAGCCGACGGCCACGCCGACGCTCGGCGATGCGAAGTCGACGCCGAAGAAGGTCACGCCCGGGTCCAGCAGCACCCGCGCCCAGGTCAGGCCGCCATCGGCAGAGCGGTAGAGCCGCCCCTGCCCGGCTGCCGCGACGGCAGCGGTACCGGCGAACGCGAGATCGCCCACGTACCGGTAGTCCCCGGCCGGGTGCCCGGGCTCGACGATGACATGTGGCGTCCAGACCTGCCCGCCATCGACGCTGCGCCAGATCACGTTGCCGAACCCGCCTGCCAGGCCGATGCCCGCCGGCGAGAACCGCAGGGCATCGAGGCGGTCCATGGTGCCGCCCCCGCCCAGGCGCGTCCACGACTGCCCGCCATCGGTGGTCCGTACCACCGTGCCGTAGGCGCCGACCGCGATCCCTTCGGACGCATTGACGAACCTCAGTCGCAGCGACCAGTTGGAACCGCGCGTGTCCCAACCCGCGAAGGGCGTGGCCCAGGTCGATCCACCGTCGGCGCTGCGCAGCACCCATCCCTCGTTCGTGACGACCACGACGTCGGCAGGCCCGCTGAAGGCAATGGTGGCGGGCGCGCCGGCGTAGCCGCCGGCGAGCGCCTCCGCGGTCCAGGTCACCCCACCGTCCGTCGTGCGCGTGTACATGCCGCCGGCATCGATGGCGACACCCGTGGTGGCCGAGCCGAAGGCCGCATCGACGATGTCCCCGCTCAACCCGGAGCTGGCGTTGACCCAGGTGAGGCCCGCGTCGGTGCTGCGCATGATCCGTCCGGCACTGCCGACGGCGACGAACACATCGCCGCCGACAGCCGCCACGCGCCACAGGAACCCGTTGTCGGGGACGAAGTCGACGAACGACCAGGTGCTGCCGCCGTCGCTGGTGCGCCAGATCGCGCTGCCGACCGCGACACCGTTGGCACCCGAAAACGCCAGGCTGTTGACGGCGAGCGTCGTGGCATCGAGCACCTGGGACCAAGTCTGCCCACCGTCGATGCTGCGGAACACGCCGTGTGCGCCGGGTCGATCGGCCGCCGCCAGCAGCACGCCGGCCGCGGGCACCTGCACGTCGCGCGGTGCGAGGTCGCTCGGGAAGTCGGTGCTCCAGGTGGCCCCTTGGTCGCCACTGCGCATGCGGACGCCGGCACCGAACGCGTAGAGCTGCGAGCCGTCGAGCGCGATCGCCATCATGTCGATGGCGTGCGGCGTGGGCTGCGCGAAGCACCAGCCGGTGGCGCTGCTGCCCGTGCAGGCACCGCCTGTCGACGGTGGCAGCGTGACCGTCAGGGTCGCCTCGCGGCTGGTCGCGCTGCCCGCGCCGTTGCTCACCACGACGCTGAAGCGCGCACCACCGTCAGCCAGCCGCGCGTTGGCCAGCGTGTAGCCGGCGCCGTTGGCGCCAGCGATGTCGGCGCCATCGCGCCGCCACTGGTACGACAGCGGCGCGGTGCCGGTGGCGTTGACCGCGAAGGTGGCGCTCTGGCCGACAACCGCGCTGACGTCGGCCGGTTCGCTGGGCGGGATCGCCGGCGCCGTCGCGGTGGCCTGCACGGTGATGGTCGCGGTGGTGCTGGCGACCGTGCCGGCGCTGTTGCTCGCCTCGGCGTAGTACTGGATGCCCGATTGCGCCACCGACAGCGCCGGCGTCGTGTACGAGCAGATCGTCTGATTCCCCGAGCCGGTGCACGGCGCCCCGCCCTCCAGCGCCGGCATTGGCGACGCTCGCACCTGGAACCAGCGCACCGTCGGTGCCGGCGTGGCGGCGGCCACCACGCTCAGGCTCGCGGTCTGGCCGGCGACCACGGCCATCGACTGCGGCTGCTGCGTGAACGCCGGCGCGACGGCGGCCGGCACCACGGTCAGCGTCGCCGCCTGGCTGTCGAGGCAGGTCGACACCGCCGGAGACCCGCTGCGCGAACAGACGCGGGCCCGGAACTGCGCGCCGTCGTCGGCCAGCGCGGCGGCCAGGCTGAAGCTGCTCTGGGTCGCGCCGGCCACATCGACGAAGCGCTGGCCGCCGTCGTTGCTGCGCCGCCATTGGTACGAAAGCCCCGGTCCTGTGGCGGCAACGGCGAACGACGCCGTCTGCCCTGCCGTCACCGACACGTTGCCGGGCTGTTGGGTGATGGCCGGCTGCACGCCGTGGTGGACGACACGGATCAGCAGCCTGGTGCTGTAGATCCACGAGGCCGGCCCCCAGCATGGGCAACCCGGGTACCAGGCATCGAACGTGTAGCTCACCGACGCCCAGATCGTCAGCAGCCTGCCGCCCGGCGCGGACGCGCCGGAGATGGTGGCGGGATCGATCGGCACGTCGATGATCGACAGCGAGAGGCTGTCGCTGGTCACGCTCACGTTCCTGCGCAGTGCCGGCACGAGGTTGGCGGTGGTCCCCGTCAGCAGCGTGTCGGTGCGGCTGGTGCCCGCCGGGCGCCTCCAGCTCACGTTGACCCCGATCGTCGTGGGCTGATCGATCGTGATCGCGGGCAGCAGCGCGCCACTGGCCGATCGCGGTTGGGGCAGCATCGCGCCGGAGCCGTCGCGCAGCGTCAGCTGCAGCGCATGCTGCGACGATGGGCAGGCCGCGATCGGGTCGGGCCCGGGCACCGAGATGTGGGACGAGACGAAGCACTCGCCGACGGCGTAGTACGAGAAGCCGTCGGAGTCCGCCGCGACGACATTGCCGCCGACCACGTCGCTGGCCAGCAGCTCCCACGCGGTGCCACCGGCCTGGGCGCGCACGATCACCGGCGCGGTGCCCGAGCGCAGCGCAGCCGGATCGAACGGAATCGAGATGCGCGCGGGCGCATCGAATTGCAGGCCGTGCGGCGTCAACTGGTAGATGCGCGACAGCAGCCGCAGGCCGCCGACATCGGGCGCGCCGGTGCTGTCGCCGGCGATGCGCACCGTGGTGTC
>JADLAZ010000122.1 GCA_020849725.1 Chloroflexota bacterium | reverse complement strand
GCTGCCGCAACCCGGCGACCCAACGACGGTGCTTCCGACGCCGTTGCCACGTCGCTCTGGTCCCGGCGCTGTCCCTCGATCATGGTCGCCTGCTATCCTGCTTCCCCAGACTCCGCCGGCTGGTCCTCGTGTCACTGCCTCGATGATAGCAGCCGGGCACTACCGCCGCACGCGCGGCGGGTGAGAGAATCGGGGGATGTTGCCGAACTATTGCCAGCGCGCCGCCAGCGTGCCGGCGCATGGTAGGATGGTCGCGGCAGGCCGGTCGCTGGCGCCGAACCGATCGGCCGCCTGGACGAAAGGGCCACCATGGCACAGGCCGTGCCGGTCGTCGCTGTCGATCTGGGAGGAACGCAGATCCGAGCCGGCCTCGTCGAGGCGGGACAGCTGCGGCATCGCCAGGCCGCGCCGACCGCGTCGCATCGCGGTGTAGCAGCGGTGCTGGCCACCATGGTGGACCTGGTGCGTCAGGTGTCGGCCGCCGCGGGGCGAGACGACCTGGCCGTCGGCGTGTCATCGCCGGGACCGCTGGACCCGCGCACCGGCGTCGTGTTGGAGGCGCCGAACCTGTCCGGGTGGGTGAATGTGCCCGTCGTCGACCACCTGCAAGCGGCGCTCGGCGTGCCGGTCGTGCTGGGCAACGACGCCAATTGCGCCGCGCTCGGTGAGCATCGCTTCGGCGCCGGCCAGGGGGTGCGCAACCTCTGCTACGTGACACTCTCGACCGGCATCGGCGGCGGCGTCATCATCGACGACCACCTGTTCGAGGGCACGGCCGGCGCGGCCACCGAGGTCGGCCACATGACGCTCGATCTGGCCGGCCCGGTCTGCAACTGCGGCAACATCGGCTGCTGGGAGGCGCTGGCCAGCGGCACGGCGATCGCCGCCCAGGCACGGGCCGCCATCGCCGAGGGACGGCCGACCCGCATCCCTGCGCTGGCGGCTGCGGGCGATGGCGAGATCACCGCGCCGCTGGTCACGGCTGCCGCTCGCGCCGGCGATGACCTGGCCCGCGCCATCCTGCACCGCGCTGGCACGGTCATCGGCTTCGGCCTGGTCAACCTGGCGCACCTGTTCGACCCGGACCTGATCATTCTCGGCGGCGGCGTCACGCTGGCCGGCGACCTGGTGCTAGCGCCAGCGCGCGCTATCTTTGCCGCCCATGCCATGCCGAACTACCGCCGCACCTGCCGCGTCGTGCTGGCCGCGCTGGGCGACGATGTCGGGCTATACGGCGCGGCGGCGCTGGCCCAGCAGCGCGCGGCCGATCCCGCGTGAGCCACCTTGTCCCACTGATTGATCTCCCAGGAGCGCACGTGCCCACTCGCCTGGCGATCCTCGGCGCGACCGGCTCCGTTGGTCAGCAGACGCTGGCCGTCGTGCGGGCACAGCCCGACCGCTACCGGGTCGTGGCGCTCGCGGCCGCGCATCCGTCGATGGCGCTGCGGGCACTGGCCGACGAGTTCCGGCCGGCCTGCGTCGTCGTCGCGGCCGAGGCCGACCGGCCGGCGCTGGCGGCGCCAGGCCGCGCGGTGCTGGCGGGCGAGGCCGGCCTGACGCAGATGGCGACCGACCCATCCGTGGACCTGCTCGTCGCCGCCAGTGGCGGACACGCCGGCATCGCGCCGACGCTGGCGGCACTGGCGGCCGGCAAGCACCTGGCGCTGGCCAACAAGGAGACGATCGTCTGCGCTGGCGCGCTGGTGACGGCGACGGCGCAGGCGGCCGGTGTCACGATCCGACCGGTCGACAGCGAGC
Source organism: Chloroflexota bacterium (assembly GCA_020849725.1). The sequence continues at coordinate 17,335 of JADLAZ010000122.1, read as the reverse complement.
ACTCGGCCATCTGGCAGTGCCTTGGCTTCGCGCAGCGCGCTCAGCCCGTGCGCCACATCACCCTAACCGCCTCCGGCGGCCCGTTTCGGACCTGGCCGGTCGCGGAGTTGGAGCATGTCAGCGCCGAGCAGGCGCTGAATCACCCGACCTGGCGCATGGGTGGCAAGATCACCGTCGACTCGGCCTCGCTGATGAACAAGGGGCTGGAGGTCATCGAGGCACACTGGCTCTTCGGTCAGCCCTACGAGCGCATCAGAGTGCTGGTGCATCCCCAGTCGATCGTCCACTCGCTGGTTGAATTCGCCGATGGCTCGGTGCTGGCGCAGCTCGGCCAGCCGGATATGCGCCTCCCGATCCACGTCGCGCTGGCCTACCCGGAGCGAGTCGAGAGCGAGCTACCACGCCTGGACCTGGCGGCCATCGCACGACTCGACTTCGAACTGCCGCGCCTCGACGCCTTCCCTTGCCTGGGCCTCGCCTATCAGGCCGGCCGCGCCGGCGGCACCTACCCCACCGTGTTGAGCGCCGCCGACGAGGTCGCGGTGGAGTTGTTCATGGCCGGCGCAATCCGCTTCACTGGCATTCCCCGGCTGATCGAGGCCGCCTTGCAAGCGCACGTGCCGGTCGGCGAGCCGACACTGGCCGACATCCTCGAGGCCGACCGCGAGACCCGCGCCTTCGTCCGCCAGACCCTGGAGCCGATTTGACCATTGTCGGGTCACTGCTCCCTCACTCCCTGCCCTCAGGAGGACCGATGCCAGACGTGCCGCGCCGCGGCAGCTACCACAACCACCTGCGCTTCAGTGACGGTGCGGGCGCCGCCGCCGAGTACGCCGAGGCGGCGCTCGCGGCCGGTCTGGCGTCACTGGGCCTGTCGTGCCACGCGCCGACGCCGTTCGCGTCGAGCTGGAACATGCCGGTGGCCAGCCTGCCGGACTACGTGGCCGAGGTGCGCGCCGCCGCGACGGCCTACGCCGGCCGACTGCCGATCCTGCTCGGTCTGGAAATCGAACACCTGGCGCCAGATGTGGCCGTCGACGGAGAGGCCCACAATCGCGCCCACATCCACGCCGCCGGGCTGGACTATGCCGTCGCCAGCATGCACTACGTTGGCCACCTGGCCGCCGGCCAGCCGCGCGCCGGCCAGCCGTGGTCGATCGACAGCCGGGGTGATGAGTTCGCCTACCAGCTCCAGCACGCCTACGACAGCGATATCCGCCACCTGATGGAGGCCTACTGGTCGCGCGTGACGGCAATGGCGCGGCTGGCCGCGACCTGGGGCCTGCCGGTGATCGCCGGCCACATCGACAAGGGCAAGATGTGGAACATCGGCGGGCGCTACTTCGACGAGACCGCCACCTGGTACCTGGACGCCGCCGACGCCGCGCTGCAGGCCATCGCCGCCGGCGGGCTAGTCGTCGAGCTCAATACCGCCGGCATCGGCCGGCCCCATGGTGAGCCCTACCCCGGCCCGCGGCTGCTGCGCCGCTGCGCCGAGCTAGGCATCCCAGTCACGCTGTCGGCCGACGCGCACCAGCCGGCCAATGTCGCCCGCGCCTTTGACGAGGGTGCAGCCTTGCTGCGAGCGACCGGCCACCGCGAAATCATGGTGCTGGACGGCGGCCGCTGGGCCGCGACGCCGCTCGCCACGGCGCCGTGACGGCCGGCGACCCTACCGCCGCTGCCAGAGCAGCGTTTTCTGCACCCAGTCGGCGTTGGTCATGCCCAGGTCGTAGAAGGCAGCGTCGGATAGGTCGATGGCGGCCGGACTCATCACCCGCCGGCCGAATCCGTCCCGGCCGCCGTGGTAGGCGTCGAAGTAGGCGGCCGCCGACTGCGGCCGGCCCACCGGCAAATCGTTCCACATGTCGCGCCGAACCGGCGCGTCCCAGAAGTTGTCGCGCACGTTCCACGGCCCGATGTCCCACACCGGCACGGTGATGCTCCGGCCCTTGTACTCGACGCGCACCTCGTACTCACGCCCGCCCTTCACCGCCAGCACCCGCCGCGACGGCAGCGCCACGAAGCGGTCCTCGGGCGCGATGATCGTCCCGTTGGCGGTCGTGCGGCCGATCAGGCCGATGCGTGTGGCATACAGGCGGTAGCTCGAAGCGGCACTGACCTGCATCGCCGCCAGCACCGGCTCGGCTGGCGCGGCCGCCTCGATCTGGACCCGCTCGACCACTGGTCCGGTCGCCGGGTCCATCGCCAGCAGCGTCAACCGGTACTGGACGGCAGTGACCGCATCTTCCAGTCCCACCACGCCGCCACCCCGCGGCGCCTCGACCCAGGGCGTTACCTGCTGCCGGTTGCCACCTCGGACCTCCAGGCGCACCTCCGTCCCATCGGGGGCCGCCCCGACCCACGTGGCGGTCACCGCTGTGGCCGGCTCGCTCAGCGCGAGCGGCGGGCCGACCAGAACACCGGCCACGACATATGGCTGCTCGGACCACGCGGCCGGCTCGCCGGTCAGCGTCAGCGCGCCAGCGCCGGTGAGCGCGAGGCCGACGGCCACGCCTTCCACGACATGTCGTTGCAGCAATGGCTCGTCGGCTTGGTCATCGGGCACCATGGCCGCGCTGCCGGCCGGGACCACTCCCACCGCGGGCGCCAGGCTCAGCCAGGCCAGCAGACGGCGGCGACTGGGCATGTCTCCTCCATTGACCCCGGCCACACAGCGGACCAGCGTCACGTCAGCCGTACCATCACAGTGTACGTTCAGGCAAGCCGCCCGGCAACTGGCCGCGCCGATTCGCCGCACCTTGACAGTTCCCGGTGTGCCGTGCTATGGTCTGCCCAAGTGAAGATGGCACAGACGTCGAACGGAACGAGTAGCCGTCCAGGCGCGGGCCAAGAGAGTCGGGCCAGGTGCGAGCCGACCCCGGCGCGGATGGTGAATGGATCCGGGAGTTGCGCCTCGAACGACGCGGTCGCGTCCAGTAGATAGCGCCGGCGACTCCGCCGTTATCTGGGAGCTGGGTATCGGACCGGCCTGGCCTGTCCCGTACTTGCAGAGTGAGGCGCTTCGCGCCTAACATGGGTGGCACCGCGGGTGATGCGCACGCATCCCTCGTCCCTGTTGATTGGGACGAGGGTTTTTTGTGTTCGCCGGCGGCCGCGCCGCGGGAGGGGAATGATGCTCGATATCCGCACCGTCGCCGGCCGGCCCGACACGGCCCCGCTGGAGGACTACCGGCCGTCGCTCGACGAGGTGCGCGCGCTCGCGCGCGGCGGCAATCTGGTGCCGATCTACCGCGAGATCCTGGCCGACCTGGAGACGCCGGTGTCGGCCTATCTGAAGGTCGCCGCCGACAGCGACTACGCCTTCCTGCTCGAAAGCATCGAGGGCGGCGAGCGGCTCGGGCGCTTCTCGTTCCTGGCCGCCGACCCGTACCTGACGCTGCGCCTGGACAAGGGCGTCGCCTACGCCGATCAGCAGGGGTACAAGCAGACCAGCGCCTACACCGACCCCCTGGTGGCGCTCCAGTCATATCTCACCCCCTATCGGGCCGTCGAGGTGCCCGACCTGCCTCGCTTCAACGGCGGCGCTGTCGGCTATCTCGGTTACGAGGCGGTGCGCTCCTTCGAGGACCTGCCGGCGGCGGCCAATCCGGCGCTGACAGCCCACCTGCCCGAAGGTATCTTCATGTTCGTCGAGACGCTGGTCGTCTTCGATCACCTGCGGCGCAAGATCAAGGTCGTCAGCCACGTCCACGCCGACGCCGGCGTCGACCTGGAGACGGAGTACGCCCGCGCCGCCGCCCGCGTTGAGGCGATGATCGCGCGCCTGCAAGCGCCGTACCGCGTCTACGGCCCAGCCGTGCCGCCGGGCGCGCCGGCGGCCACGCCGCAGCCCAACATGACCTACGAGACCTACGTCGCCATGATCGAGCGCGCCAAGGAGTACATCGCCGCCGGTGACATCTTCCAGGTCGTCCTCGGCCAGCGGCTGGAGGTGCCGACCTTCGCCGATTCGTTCACGATCTACCGCGCCTTGCGGACGATCAACCCATCGCCGTATATGTTCTACCTGCACTTGAAGGACTTCGACATCGTCGGCTCGTCGCCGGAATTGCTCGTTCAGGTCGAGGGCGGCACGGTTGTGACGCACCCCATCGCCGGCTCGCGCCCGCGCGGTGCGACACCCCAGGCCGACGACGCGCTGGCCGACGAGTTGCTCCACGACGAGAAGGAGCGCGCCGAGCACATCATGCTGGTCGACCTGGGCCGCAACGATATCGGCCGCATCGCCCAACCCGGCAGCGTGCGCGTCACCAAGCTGCTGGCGATCGAGCGCTACTCGCACATCATGCACCTGGTCAGCAATGTCGAGGGCCGGCTGCGCGCCGACATGACGCCGCTCGACGCGCTGCGCGCCTGCTTCCCAGCCGGCACCGTCAGCGGCGCGCCCAAGATCCGGGCGATGGAGATCATCGCCGAGTTGGAGCCGGACCAGCGCTCCTTCTACGCCGGCTGCGTCGGCTATGCCTCGTTCACCGGCAACCTCGACACCTGCATCTCCCTGCGCACGATGGTGTATCGCAACGGTGTCGCCTACCTGCAGGCCGGCGGCGGCATCGTCGCCGACAGCGTGCCAGCGACGGAGTATCAGGAAACGATGAGCAAGATGCGGGCCATCCTGCGCGCCATCGAGGAGGCCGAGACGATGCTGCGCGGCCATGCCCCAGCGCAGCGCCCGCGAGGCTACGACTAACCAGACCCATCACTCATCTACTGAGGAGCGAAGCGACGATGATCCTCTTGATCGACAACTACGACAGCTTCACCTACAACCTCTACCAGTATCTGTGCGAGTTGGGCGCGGACGTGCGCGCCGTGCGCAACGACAAGATCACGGTTGCCGAGGTCGAGCGGCTGGCGCCGGAGCGGATCGTCATCTCGCCCGGCCCGTGCACGCCTGCCGAGGCCGGCATCTCGGTCGAGTTGGTGCGCGCAGTCGGGCCGCGTGTGCCGGTCCTCGGTGTCTGCCTCGGTCACCAGGCGATCGGTGAAGCCTATGGCGGCCGGGTCATCCGGGCGCCGAAGGTGATGCACGGCAAGACCGGGCCGATCCTGCACCACGGCCAGGGCGTGTTGACCGGGCTGCCCAGCCCGTTCACCGCCACCCGCTATCACTCGCTCATCGTCGAGCGCGCCACGCTGCCGGACTGCCTGGAGATCACCGCCGAGAGCGAGGACGGCCTCATCATGGCCGTGCGCCACCGCGAGCACCCAGTCGAAGGGGTCCAGTTCCATCCTGAGAGCATCTTGACCGAGCATGGTCACGCCCTGCTGCAGACGTTCTTGACCGCGACGCCGGCCCCGGCGGCCGCCGCATCCGCCTGATCGACCCGCCGTGTCCATCATTCCTGGAGGCGCCATGACCGTCCCAGCCACGGTGGCCGGAGCCACCGCCCTGAAAGCCAAGCCGCGTGTCTTCTCCGGCATCCAACCATCCGGCAGCCTGCACATCGGCAACTACCTGGGCGCGATCCGCAACTGGGTCGAGGAGCAGGAGCAGTTCGACAACATCTTTTGTGTCGTCGACATGCACGCCATCACCGTGCCGCAAGACCCGGCCGACTTGCGCCACCGCACCCGCCAGGTGGCAGCGGCCTACCTGGCTGCCGGTCTCCGGCTGGAGCATTGCGCCATCATCGCTCAGTCCGACATCGACGAGCACCCGGCACTGGCCTGGATCTTCAACTGCATCACGCCGATGGGCTGGCTCAACCGGATGACGCAGTTCAAGAGCAAGGCCGGCGACGATCGCGAGGGCGTCAGCGTCGGCCTGTACGACTACCCGGTGCTGATGGCCGCCGACATCCTGCTCTACAACGCCGACTTCGTGCCGGTCGGCGACGACCAGCGCCAGCACGTCGAGCTGACGCGCGATATCGCCGAGAAGTTCAATAACGCCTTCGGCCAGACCTTCGTCGTGCCGGCCCCGAACATCAAGCAGACTGGCGCCCGCATCATGGGCCTGGACGACCCGACCAGGAAGATGAGCAAGAGCGACCCCGGCTCCAATCACGCCGTCCTGCTCGATGAGGACGATGCCGTGACCCGCCGCAAGATCATGCGCGCGACGACCGACTCCGGTCGCGAGGTGCGCTTCGACCACGATCGGCCGGGCATCTTCAACCTGCTGGCGATCTACCAGATCTTCAGCCGGCAGACGCCGGAACAGATCGAGGCACACTTTGCCGGCAAGGGCTACGGCGACCTGAAGAAGGAGCTGGCCGAGCTGGTCATCGAGGGGCTGCGGCCATTGCGCACCGAGTACCGACGCATCATGGCCGATCCCGGTTACATCGAGGACGTGTTCCGCCAGAGCGCCGCGCGCGTCCGCCCCATCGCCGCCGCCACGCTATCCGATGTCAAGCGCAAAGTCGGCCTCGGCGGTTAGCCGTCCCGACTGCCATGTCAGGAGGAGCGCCATGATCCGCGACGCCATCGCCCGGGTGGTCGGCGGCGAGACCCTGACCCGCGATGAGGCCCACCAGGTCATGGAGGAGATCATGACCGGCGAGGCGACGCCGGCGCAGTTCGGCGCGCTCGTCACCGCGCTGCGCATGCGCGGCGAGACCGTCGACGAGGTCGCCGGCTTCGCCGCTGTCATGCGCGCCAAGGCGCTGCCGGTCCATGTCGATGGCCCGCTGGTCGACACCTGTGGCACCGGCGGTGATGCCTCGGGCACATTCAACATCTCCACCGCCGCCGCGATCGTCGCCGCCGGCGCCGGCGCGCGCGTCGCCAAGCACGGCAACCGGGCCATGACCAGCCAGTGCGGCAGCGCCGACGTCCTCGAAGGGCTGGGCGTCAAGCTCGATCTGACCCCCGAGCAGGTAGCCCGCTGCATCGAGACGGTCGGCATCGGCTTCATGTTCGCCCAGGCGTTTCACCCGGCGATGCGCTTCGCCGGCCCGCCCCGCCGCGAGATCGGCATCCGCACGGTCTTCAACATCCTCGGCCCGCTGACGAATCCGGCCGGCGCGCAGCATCAGTTGATCGGTGTCGGCCACCGTGAGTTGGTGCCGAAGCTGGCCGAGGTGCTGCGCCAGTTGGGCGCGCGCCACGCGCTCGTCGTCCACGGGCTGGACGGGATGGACGAGATCAGCATCTCCGCGCCGACTCTGGTCCAGGAGTTCCACGACGGCGCCATGCGCCAGTACGAACTGCGGCCGGAGGACCTGGGCTTCGCCACCGCGCCGCGCGACGCCATCGCCGGCGGTGATATCGCCCACAACGTCGCGGTCATTCGTCGCCTGTTCACCGGCGGCAACGGCCCGGCGCGCGCCGTCGTCCTGCTGAACGCAGCGGCAGCAGTGCGGGCCGCGGGTCTGGCGCCGTCACTGGAGGCGGCGCTGCCGCTGGCCGAGCGGTCGCTCGACTCCGGTGCGGCGGCCGCCACACTGGAGCGGCTGATCACCTTTACCTGGGAGGTCGCCGCATGAGCGCCGGCTCAGACATTCTGGAGCGCATCATCCGGCGCAAGCGCGGCGAGCTGGCCACGGCGCAAGAGCAGCGACCGCTGTGGGTGGTCGAGCAGGGGGCGATCAGTCGCGGCACGCCGCTCGACTTCGCCGCTGCGCTGCGCGGTCCCGTCGTCAGCCTGATTGCCGAAGTCAAGCACGCCTCGCCATCGCGCGGCATCCTGATCGACCCCTTTGACCCGGTCGTCATCGCCCGCGACTACCTGTACGGCGGCGCGGCGGCGATCTCGGTCTTAACCGACCGGACCTTCTTCCAGGGATCGCTCGACGATCTGACCAACGTCAAGCGGCTGACGCGCACACTGCAGCGCGACGTGCCGGTGCTGCGCAAGGATTTCACCATCGACGCCTACCAGATCATCGAAGCGCGGGCGGCCGGGGCGGACGCGATCCTGCTGATCGTGGCCGCGCTCGACGACGCGACGCTGGCGGTGCTGCACGCCGAGGCGCAGCGCTGGAATCTGACCGCTCTGGTCGAAGTCCACGACGAGGCGGAGCTGGAGCGCGCCGCGGCCGTCGGTGCAACGGTCATCGGCATCAACAACCGCGACCTGCGCACCTTCACTGTCGATCTGGCGACGACTGAGCGCCTCGCGGCGCGCAAGCCGGCCGGCGCGCTGCTGGTCAGCGAGAGCGGCATCCACACCCGCGCCGATGTCGAGCGGCTGGCCGCCTGCGGCGTCGACGCTATGCTCGTCGGCGAGTCGCTGATCGTCGCGCCCGACCGCCGCGCCGCTGCGCGGGCGCTGCTGGGTCTGGCGCCACCCAAAGCCCACGCGCGGCCGGCGCGGACCGGGCTGGCCGAGGGGGAGGGTGAGGCGGATGAATAGGGGAACGACCCTCTCACCCTGGGAGAGGGACAGGGTGCGGGCGCTTCAGCCTCCCACTCGCTGGGTATGCCAGCCATGACGCTCGCGCAGCCACCCACGCCGCGCACCAAGATCTGCGGCCTCCGCTCGCTGGCCGCCGCCCACGCCGCGCTGGCCGGCGGCGCCGACTACCTCGGCTTCAACTTCTTCCCGACGGTGCGCCGCTACATCACGCCCGAGGCGGCGCGGGCGATCATCGACGCGCTGCGCGCCGAAGTCACCACCGCCGGCATGGTCGGCCTGTTCGTCAACGCCGACCCGGCCGAGATCGCCGCTGTCGCAGCGACCGCCGGCCTCGACGCCGTGCACCTCTCCGGTCACGAGCCGCCGGCCGCGCTGGCCGCGCTGGCCGCGCTTGGACTGCCAGTGCTGAAGACGCTGCACCTGCCCGCTGACACCACTCGCGATAGCGCGCTGGCGACGATCGACGACTATCTGGTCGCCGCTGCCGCGCTACCCCACTGGCCGCATGGCGCATGTCTGACCGTCCTGCTCGAACCAGCCGTTTCCGGCCAGTACGGTGGCACCGGCCGCACCGCCGACTGGACGCTGGCCGCCGCGCTCGCGGCCGTCCACCCCTGCGGCCTGGCCGGTGGCCTGACGCCCGCTAACGTCAGCGCTGCCATCGCCACCGTGCGGCCCTGGCTGGTCGACGTCAGCAGCGGCGTCGAAACCGACGGCGACAAGGACCCGGCCAAGATCGCCAGCTTTCTAGCCGCCGCTCGTGCCAGGACCACGCCTGTCTCACTCGGGGCAGGCGAAGGGCCTCCTGGTGTTTGATGACCTCATGCGCCGCTCGGCGGGTAGGCGAGCGAGGAGCAACGAATGGCCCAGGTAAAAGTCTACGGCCGGCGCGACCAACTTGACCCGATCAAGGCGCGGCTCTCCGACGTCATCCACGGCTGCATCGTCGCAGCGCTGCAGTACCCACCAGACAAGCGTTTCCACCGCTTCTTCCCGCTGGCGGCCGACGACTTCATCTACCCGGCCGACCGGTCCAAGCGCTACACGATCATCGAGATCAGTCTGTTCGAGGGACGGTCGGTCGCGGCGAAAAAGGCGCTGGTGCGGCTGCTCTACGAGCGGACCGCGGCCGAGCTGGACCTCGCGCCGCAGGACCTGGAGATCACGCTGTCCGAGACGCCGCGGCACAACTGGGGTATTCGTGGCCAGCCCGGCGACGAGCTTGGCCTGACCTACACGGTCGCGGTCTGACGCGCCCGCTCGCATCATGGAGGACTACATGGCCACGACCAGCACCGCACCGGCGACGACTTTCCCCGACTCCCGCGGCCGCTACGGCGAGTTCGGCGGGCAGTACGCGCCGGTGACGGTCATGCCGGCGCTAGCTGAATTGGAGGCAGCCTACCGCGAGGCCAGGGCCGACCCGGCGTTCAATGCCACGCTCGACCGCCTGCTGGTCGACTACGTTGGGCGCCCGACACCGACCTATCACGCGGCCAAGCTGTCGCGCGAGTTGGGCGGGGCGCAGCTCTACCTGAAGCGCGAGGACCTGGCGCACACCGGCGCGCACAAGATCAACAGCGCGCTCGGCCAGGGCCTGCTGGCGCAGCGCATGGGCAAGCGGCGCATCATCGCCGAGACCGGCGCCGGCCAGCACGGCGTCGCCACCGCCACCGTCTGTGCGCTGCTCGGCCTGGAGTGTGTCGTCTACATGGGCGAGGTCGATATCGCTCGCCAGGCGCTCAACGTGTTTCGGATGAAGCTGCTCGGCGCGACGGTCGTGCCGGTCGCGTCGGGCACGCGCACGCTCAAGGACGCCACCAACGAGGCCATCCGCGACTGGGTCACCAACGTCCGTTCAACCTATTACATCATCGGTTCCGTCGTCGGCATGCACCCCTACCCGCTGATCGGCCGCGACTTCCAGTCGATCATCGGCCGCGAAGCGCACGCCCAGATGCTAACCCAGGCCGGCCGGCTGCCCGACTACGTGCTGGCCTGCGTTGGCGGCGGCAGCAACGCCATCGGCATCTTTCACCCCTTTGTCGCCGATGCTCAGGTGAAGCTCATCGGCGTCGAGGCCGGCGGCCACGGTCTGGACACCACCGCCCACGCCGCCTCGCTCAGCGTCGGCCGGCCGGGCGTGCTGCACGGGGCGCGCTCGTACCTGCTGCAGAATGACGACGGTCAGATCATCGACACCCATAGCATCTCGGCCGGCCTCGACTACCCCGGCGTCGGGCCGGAGCATGCCTACCTCAAGGACAGCGGCCGCGCCGAGTATGTCGCCATCACCGACGCCGAGGCGCTCGACGCCTTCCAGCGCCTGTGCCGCAGCGAGGGCATCATCCCGGCGCTCGAGCCGGCGCACGCCCTCGCTCACGCGCTCACACTGGCCCCGACACTCTCGCCCGACCAGATCATCCTGATCAACCTGTCCGGCCGCGGCGACAAGGATATCAACACCGTCGCGTCGGCGCTTGGCGTCACTCTCTAACCAGCGAGCCAGCCGCGCAGTGTCAATGAGCAACCGTTCCAGGCGCCAGCAGGCCCGTTCATGATGATCGTCGTCCCAGAGGCCGCCGGGGACGCGGCCAGCAGGAGCAACCCGTGAGTCGTATCGCCGCCACCTTCGACCGCCTGCGCGCCGAGCAGCGCACCGGCCTAATCCCCTTCCTGACCACCGGCTATCCTGAGCTTGATTCGACGCTGGAGCTGGCGCCGGCGCTGGTGCGGGCCGGCGCTGACATCATCGAGCTGGGCATCCCCTTCTCAGAGGCGATGGCCGAGGGGCCGACGATCCAGCACAGCAGCCATCAGGCGTTGCTCAACGGCGTCACCGTCAAGCATTGTCTGGCAACGGCGGCCCGACTGCGGGCGCTGGTTGACGTGCCGCTCGTGTTCATGGGATATTTCAACCCGCTGCTCGCCTACGGGGTCGACCGCTTTGCCGCCGACGCGGCGGCGGCCGGCGCGGACGGGCTGATCGTCCCGGATGTGCCGCCCGTCGAGAGCGATGAGCTGCTCGCCGCCTGCCGCCATCATGGCCTGGACCTGATCTTCATGCTCGCGCCGACCAGCACCGATGCCGACATCGAGGAGGTAGCACGCCGGGCGTCCGGCTTCATCTATTGCGTGTCGGTGACCGGCGTCACTGGTGCGCGGGACACGGTCAGCGGCGACCTGGGCGCCTACATTGGCCGGGTGCGCGCGCGCGCCAGCCAGCCGCTGGCGATCGGCTTCGGCGTCAGTCGGGCCGAACACGTCGCCCAGATCGGTGCGCTGGCCGACGCAGCCATCGTCGGCGCGGCGCTCATCAACCGCATCGACGCCGCGCCGGCCGAGCAGCGCGTGCAGGCCGCCGCGGCCTTCATCGCCGAACTGCGGCAAGGTACGACATAATCGGCAGGCCGGGACGGCGGGCGCCCGGCACGGTCTCGGGTTTGAGGAGGAGATGGGGTGACGATCTACTGCCGGGGCGTGCGCGGCGCGACCACGGTCGAGCGCGATACGGCCGAGGATATCCTGGAGGCAACCCGGGAGATGCTCCAGGAGCTGATCCGTCGCAACGACATCGTCGCCGACGACGTCGCCAGCGCCATTTTCACCACCACGCCCGACCTGAGAGCCGAGTTCCCGGCCGTGGCCGCCCGCCAACTCGGCTGGACCGACGTGGCGCTGCTGTGCGGCCACGAGATGACCCGCCCTGGCTCGCTCGGCCGCTGCATCCGCGTCCTGATCCACCTGAACACAACGAAGACGGCCCAACAGATCCAGCATATCTATCTGCGCGAGGCCGTCAACCTGCGCCCCGACCGCGCCACGGTGACCGTCGTCGACAGCAACGGCGTGGCCGCGCCGCCGACCACCACCACCACAGGAGGCAATTGACCATGATCGTTGTCATGCGCCCATTCGCGCCCGCGGCCGAGATCGACCACGTCATCGAGCGCATCCATCACCTGAACCTCCAGACCGACGTCTCGCGCGGCGAGGAGCGCACCATCATCGGCGTCGTCGGCGTGCCGCTGCCGTCCGAGTTGATGAGCCTGCTCCAGGTCCTGCCCGGTGTCGACGAGGTCGTGCGCATCACGAAGCGCTACAAGCTGGCCAGCCGCGATTTTCACCCCGCGAACAGCACCGTCCAGGTTGGCCCGGTGACGATCGGCGGCAGCGATCTGGTGATCATGGCTGGCCCGTGCTCGGTCGAGAGCGAGGCACAGACGCTGGAGACAGCGCGCGCCGTCAAAGCCGCCGGCGCGCACATGCTGCGCGGTGGCGCCTTCAAGCCGCGCACCTCGCCCTACGACTTCCGCGGCCTGGGCGAGGACGGTCTGAAGATTCTGGCCGCCGCGCGCGCGGAGACCGGCCTGCCGGTCGTCACCGAGGTCATGACGCCGTCGGATGTCGACCTGGTCTGCCGCTACGCCGATATGCTCCAAGTCGGCGCGCGCAACATGCAGAACTACCTGCTGCTGGAGGCGGTCGGTGATGTCGACAAGCCGGTGCTGCTCAAGCGCGGCATGTCCGGCACGATCGAAGAGTGGCTGCTGAGCGGCGAGTACGTCATGGCGCGCGGCAACCGCAACGTCGTCTATTGCGAGCGCGGCATCCGGACGTATGAAACCCACACGCGCAACACGCTCGACCTGAGCGCGGTGCCGGCGATCAAGGCGCTGAGCCACCTGCCGATCATCATCGACCCCAGCCAGGCGACCGGGCGCTGGCAGTACGTCGCGTCGATGTCGCTGGCGGCCCTGGCGGCCGGCGCGGACGGCCTGATCATCGAGGTCCATCCCCGACCGGATGAGGCGCTGTCGGACGGCGCGCAGTCGCTGACGACGGAGAACTTCGCGGCGCTGATGCCGCGCCTGCGCCAGGTTGCGGCCGCGGTCGGCCGGGGTCTGCTGGCCGAGACAGCGGCAGTGCGCTGATGGCCGGCCGGCTCACGCCGGCCGAGCGGCTGCGCTCCGCCGCCGCCGCCGGGCTGGTGCTGGTCGGTGCGATTGCGGCGGCGCTGCTGCTCGTCCATCTGGTGCTGTTCGTTGTGGCGCCGGCCGTGGCGGCTGCCACCGGCGTCGTGCTGCCGGCGGTGGGCTGGCCGTTCGCACGGGTGGCGCGCGCGCTGCTGTGGCCGCTCACACGCCCATTCGGCGTCGCGCCGGCGGACGCCAGCCCGGTTGCGGTTCTGGTCGCGCTCGCCGGCGTCGTCGTACTGACGATCGTGATAGCGGCACGGGCCCGGCCAGCTGCCGCCAATCGCCGGCGCGGCAACTGAGCCGGCCCGGTCGTAGAATGAAGGGAGCCGGCTCGGACGCCCTGTTCGCGCCGGTGCGGGCGTGACCGGCAATCGACCGAGAGGCAGGATGAGCGCGCGCACCCGCCAGTTCGTGACGGCGCTCGTGGCCGCGCTCCTGGCCGGCAGCATGCCTGTCGCCCCGCCCGCCGCGACCGCGCCGGTGGCGGCGCCAGCCTTCACCGCCGTCTGGAACCGCGTTGACTTGCTGGTCGAGCAGCAGGCAGCCGACGGGCGCGGCTACACCTGGGGGCCGGCGCTGCCGGACGCGCCGGCGACCGAAGTGTACGGCGGCGTCCCGCGCCCGGTCGCCTACTTCGACAAGGCGCGCATGGAGTTGGCCCGGCCCGACGCGCCGGCCGGCGATCTATTCGCCGTGACGACCGGTCTACTGGTGCGGGAGCTGGTCACCGGCCAGCGCCAGGACGGCGATGCGATCTTCACACCGCTGACGCCGAGCCTGACCGCCGTCGCCGGCGACCCCAGTGACAGCGGCGGCAATCCGGTCGCGCCGGCCTATGCCAGCTTCCAGGCGCTGGCTGACTCGGACGGAGGTCGGCCAGCGATGCCGGGCCAGCTCATCGTCGATGGCATCGACCGCGCCGGCCACGTGCGCGCCGTCACGCCGCCGGAGGAGCGCCGCGTCACCGGCTACGACCCGGTCACGCGACACACCGTAGCCGATGTCTTCGCCACCTACGCCGATCAGGTCGGCCCGATCTGGGGTGACGACGGCCCGGCCATTGGTCCGGTCTTCTTCGGCAATCCGATCTACGTCCTCGGCCGGCCGATCATCGAGCCATACTGGACCCGCGCCGTCGTCGCCGGGACCGAGCGCGATGTGCTGGTGCAGCTGTTCGAGCGGCGCGTGCTGACCTACACGCCAGCGAACCCACCCGCCGGTCGCGTCGAGATGGGCAACGTCGGCCAGCACTACCTGCGCTGGCGCTATACGGCGCCGGAGCCACCACCGGTGACGCCGGGCCTGGCGGTCCTGTCCGACCTGTACCGGCTGCCGCGCATCGGCGGCTACACCCGGACCTGGATGGCGTCGAGCGCCGAACCGATCGGCCAGAACATCGACTATGGCACCTACCTGTACACCGAGCCGGGGCGCTACATCATCTTCGACGGCGCCGGACCGGGCGCAGTCACGCGGCTGTGGATGACCGGCTTCCCCGGCGTGCGCGCGCTCGGCCCGATCGGCAACCTCCAGTTCTTCTTCGACGACGAGCCGACGCCGCGCGTCGACGTGCCGCTGGAGGCGTTCTTCGCCGGGCGGCAGTCGCCGTTCGTGCCGCCGCTCGTGCTGGGGCCGGCTGACAGCAGCGGCGGCGCGGTTAGCTACGTGCCGGTGCCGTTCGCCCGCCGGCTCAAGATCGCCACCACCCGGCCGCCGGCCTACTATCAGATCAACGCCCAGGCACTGAGCGGCACGCAGCCAGTCCACTCCTTCACCGGCCGCGAAGATCTCAGCGACCTGGTCCGCATGCTGTCCAGCCCGGGTGACGACCCCAAGCCCGCCTCGCCCGACCGCCGCTGGCTGACCGGCGAGGTACTCCTGCCGCCGGGCGGCCAGGCCCTGTTGGGCGGCGTCCTACCAGGACCGGCGCTCGTCAGCGCGCTGCGGCTCTCGGCCGACATGCGGCGCGATGACCCATACCGGCGTCTGGCACTCCGGCTTCAGTTCGACGGCCGCGCCGTCGACCGGGATGTGCCGCTCGACTTCTTCTTCGGCAGCGGCCTGGGCGAGCAGCCGGTGCGCGGCCTCATGCTCGGCATCGACCCGTCCGACCACAGCGCCTACTGCTACTTCCCCATGCCGTTCCACCGCGAGGCGCGCATCACCCTCATCAACACCGGCTTCCAGCCGGCGACGGTGCGCTGGGAGATCGCGCTCGACCCCGACCCGACCGGCCGGTTGGTGACACCCGACACCGGCTATTTCCGGGTGACATACAACCAGGAGCGCGAGCCGCGCTACGGCGACGACTACGTGGTCCTCCGCGCCGGCGGACGGGGCCGCTACGTCGGCACCGTGCTGAGTTTCGACAGCGACGAGCGGGCCATCGAGGGTGACGAGCGCGTCTATATCGACGGCAGCCACACGCCGCAGCTCCACGGCACCGGCTTCGAGGATTACGTCAATGCGGCCTGGGCCTTCCAGCAGGGCGCGTTCTCGCAGCCGCTGTCCGGCTCGGTCGGCATCACGCGCCGCACGGTGCCGCCGAAGGGGCCGCGTGACGGCATGAGGGCGCAGCCGGACGAGGGAGACACCTACATCACCACCGCTGGCTACCGCTTCCTGCTGGGCGATGCCATCGCCTTCGCATCCGGCCTCGTCGTCGGCATCGAGCATGGCGCGCTCGGACGCAACAAGCCAGCCGAGGACGAGGTCTACGCCAGCGCCGCCTTCTGGTACAGCCTGGACCAGCCGGCGCTGCGCCAGACGGACGTGCTCTACGTCGGCGACCCGGGTTCGGAGCGCGCTCATGCCTACCAGGCCCTCGGACCGGTGTACGATGCGTCGCTCACCTCGCGCTACCCCGGTGGGCCGAGCGATCCAGCGATCACTGAGCTGAGCCGGCGGACCACCGGCAGCCGGTTCCGCCTGGCCCTCGACCCGGACAACGCCGGTGTCGTGCTGCGCCGCCAATTCGACGCCGCCGACATCAACCAGCAGGCCGATGTGCTGATCGATGGCGTCGCCATCGGGCGCTGGCACACGCCCGGCAGCAACCGCGAGCGGCGCTGGCGCGACGAGGACATCGCCATCCCTGCCGCGCACACCCGTGGCAAGGCCGTGATCGAGATCACGCTCGTTGCCGTCGTCCAGCCGTCGCCGTGGAGCGAGACCGCCTATACCGCCTACAGCCTGCGGCCGGGACTGGGCTACTTGCCGGACGGAGCGCCGCTGCCTCGCGCGCCATGACGCGAGCGGCGCCAGCATGACCGGCGCCGCTACCGGTCGTGCTGGTCGCGTCAGGCGTGCCGGCTCAGGCGGCCGGCGTCGAGCGAGCGGCCGGCACGCCGACCTCATCCGGGTGAACGAGCGGCACCAGGTCCTTTGACGGCGGCAGGCTGGCGCTGCTGTCGGCCAGCGCCGGCAGCAGCGCCAGCGACAGCACCTCGTCGAGCGTCTCAACCGGCTGGAAGATCATCTCCTGCTGAGTCGCCGCCGGCAATTCGTCGACCTCGCCCTCGTTCTTCTTTGGCAACACCACCGTGCCGATACCGGCGCGCTGCGCCCCGAGTGCCTTCTCCTTCAGGCCCCCGATCGGCAGCACCCGGCCGCGCAGGGTGATCTCGCCGGTCATCGCTAGGTCCGACCGCACCGGCCGGCCGGTGATGGCCGACGCGAGCGTCGTGGCCATGGTGATGCCGGCCGACGGGCCATCCTTGGGCACCGCGCCACTCGGCACGTGGACGTGGATGTCGTGGGTGGCGAAGAAGTCCGGCGCGATGCCCAGCACAACCGAGCGCGCCCGGACGGCAGTCAATGCGGCCTCGGCCGACTCGCGCATCACGTCGCCGAGCTGGCCGGTCAGCTTGAGCTTGCCGGTGCCGTCCATAATCGCCGCCTCGACGAAGACGATGTCGCCACCGACCGGCGTCCAGACCAGGCCGGTGGCGATGCCCGGCTGATCGATCGTCTCGCGCGTCTCGGCCTGGAAGCGGGGGCGGCCCAGCGCGGCCTTGACCGTCTCGGG
>JADLAZ010000121.1 GCA_020849725.1 Chloroflexota bacterium | reverse complement strand
CGCACGGTCTGCGCGTCGATCGTCACGTCGGCGATCACCACCAGATACTCCGAGCCCGCTGAGTAGAAGCCGGCGGTGGTGTTGTCGGACAGATCGATGCTGACCAGGTTGATGCCGGTGAGCGAATCGAAGTCGGTGCTGGCGGTGATGCCGGAGGCAGATGCGCGCTGCGTGGTGTTGCCATCCTTGTAGATCTGGACGTCGGCGGCCGCGTAGCCGGTGGTGGCGGCGCTTGCGCCCGTGGCAGCGTAGCTGCCGAACGGGATACGCAGCGTGGCGCCGGGCGTGACCTTGCCGAGGTCGATCATGCGACTAACCTACCTTCCGTGAGTCTGGACCGCACAGGACCTCCGAGCAGCGGACCGCCACCACCGCTCGGGCTGATCGTCGCATCGAAGTTATCCGCCAGCGCCGCGCAGTCCGCGTCGCTCAGCGCCTCAGGTGCGTACAGCGCCAGCCGGGCCACGTCAAAAGTCCCCGTGCCAGGCGACACCACGCAGCTATCCAGCAGCATGCGGTACTCGGTGTACACCGACCCCGCCGAGGTGAAGTTCGGCGCCGAGCCGCTACGCCCGACCGTCTCGATCCACACGTCGGCATGGTCGGCACCACCGACGGC
Source organism: Chloroflexota bacterium (assembly GCA_020849725.1). Next base: position 2,506 of record JADLAZ010000121.1, on the reverse strand, counting down.
CGGCACCAGCCGCACCACCACCGTCGTGAGCACGCCGCCGCCCCACGGGTTGCCGATCGCCAGCAAGTCGCCGTCGGCGTAGTTGCGCAGCTGCTGCGCGTTGTCGGCGCCGTTCTTCCTCAGCGTGAAGCCATTCTCGTTGTCGTTGCCGATGCAAAACGAGATGAAGCGCTGGAACGAACCAGACGGCACCGCCTGCACCACCGCGCGCACCGCGAACACGATCGGCAGGTCTGGCGGCTCCCACACGCCGTTGCTGTTGGTGGTCAGCGCCGTGTAGCTCGCCGTGCTGTTGGCGCCGCTGCAGCGGAACACCATCACGCCGCTGCCGCGGTCCACGCGCGAGATCGTGCCGCCAGTCAGCGCATCGGTGCCGGTGACGATGTTGATCGGCGTCGCCTGCGTCTGCGCGTTGACGTAGTAACGAGGACTGGTGATCGACATACTTGGATCAGATCTTGTAGAAGTAGTGCGGTCCGCTGGTTGAGTTGAAGACCAGGAACCCACCCATGCGCGGTGAGTAGGCGAAGCGGCCGTAGGTGCCCTGACTCACCCGCGCGCTCGGCGTTACGGCGTTGGCGCCAGATACCGGTAGCGTGCTAACCGTCCACGCATCCGTGCGCGGGTTGGCGCCCGGGGTCAGCCGCGTGATCTGCGTCGTGCTGCTCGCGTGGTTCCAGTGGCACACCGCGCCGAGCGCGGGCACCCAGCGTGGCTGAGTCTTGCCCACACCTGGGGCCTGTCCACTGAAACTCGGGTTGTAGCCGGTGCCGGTTGCGCAGTCGAACACCCGCCAGGTGCCGGAGTCTCCGTACTCGTCTACGCTGTTGCCCACCAGCAGGCAGTCGTGCCCGGGCAGGTACGTTACCGACGTGTAGTAGCGGACACTGCCGGTGTTGCCGATGAGGCTGGCTGCCGAGCCTGCGGCCGGGCTGCCGCTCGTTGGAATGTCGTAGCGGTAGATCGACGACAGACCCGACGGCGCGATCCAGATCGCGCGTCTTGTGGGGTCGTAACACGCGCCCAGGCCGCTCGTGTGGTCGTTCATCGCGCCGCCGCCGTGCTCCACAGAGAACGACGCCTCGCCCGTCACCGGATCGATGAAGACGCTCCACTCCCTGCCGGCCGTGGCGCTGTAGGAGGTATTGCCATGCACTGCCAGCGCCGGCCCGACACCCGGTACATAGACCCACTTGTTATAGGTGTGCACCGCGCGCGGCCGACCATCCGAGTAGATACCGCTGGACTCCTGGCCATCGTGAGTTGTGAGCAGGTTGCCGACTGCGCCCGAGGGCCAGCGCACCATCTCCCATACCGGCGCCGCGGCGGAGAATCGACAGCGATAGACCTCGTTGCCGCCGTAGTTCGAGTGTCCGCCGCCCAGGCCGAGCCACATCACATCGCCGTCTTCGTCGTAGGTTGCGCCACACCATGCGCCGACGATCGACCATTGCCCTGTGGTGCCACCCCACTCCGGGCTGCTGGGGTAGTTCGGGTTGATCGCAGAGTTAGCGGCGGGGTTGATATCGTCGAGCGTGGCGGCCATCGGCACCTCGGCCCACGTCTGCGCGGTCTGAGTACGCGCCCACTCTGGCATGTACGGATTGCTTGTGGCGCCGATGGCCGGCGTGGTGCGGCCGGTGATGTCAGCGCCGATGTCAGGCGCCGCGCCGGTGAAGCCATCGGTCACGCCGGCAATGGGCACGCCGGCGTTGCGCGCAGCGCCGCTGGTGATGCGCGCGTCGAGGTGGCCGGTGTACTCGGTGGTGTAGTCCGCACCGAGCGTGATCGGCGAGGCAAACGGATCGCTGGCCACGATCACGTCGTGCGCCATGCGCGGCGCGAGGTTGGCCTTGGCGCTGGTCAGCCCCGTCCAGGTGCCGGTGCCGCTGCCGAAGTAGATGTTGCGCCCGTCCGGGTACCAGGCGTTGTAGTCGGTGAGCGTGCTGCCGAGCAGCGTCTGGTTGAACGAGATCAGCGCGCCGCTGCCGCGGTAGGTCAGCAGGTTGTTGCGAAAGTCGAAGTCGTAGATCGAGCCGCTTGCGTCGTTGAGTGCGGCATCGTTCCAGTTGATCGGCGTCGGCCCCATCTTGTTCGTCTGCACCCAGGTGTTGTTCCAGATGCGCACCCCGCGAGCCGCCGAGGTGAACTTCAGCGTCTGTCGGGCCTGATTGACGAACACGTTGCGGAACAGCCCCACCGGGCCGGACGAGATGCCGTCGAACGATGCACCCGACGCGGTGTTGGCGATGCGGTTGTCGTAGGCCGCGCAATTGCCTCCCGCCTCGTCGAACTCGATGCCGTCGTCGCCGCCCATCGGCACCCAGTTGCGGTAGACGTAGCAGGCGCGCGGCGCGCCCCAGGTGCCCGCGCCGTTGTCGTCGTGGCCGAACTTGAAGGTGTCGCCGAACCCCCTGAACGTGCAGTTCCACACGCAGTTACCGAAGCCCGGAAGGCGCACCCCCGTGTCGCCCCAAGTCAGGCTTGGGTAGGTCTGGCCCTGAGG
>JADLAZ010000120.1 GCA_020849725.1 Chloroflexota bacterium | reverse complement strand
GCGCGGATCGCCCGCGCGCACCAGTCAGTCTCCTCGTAGTAGGCGACATAGGCTGGGTCGAGGAAGCCGATCTGGTCGATGACGGCGCGGCGCATGAGCATGCTGTTGCCGGCGAGCGTATCCACGCAACAGGCCGGGGCTGGTTGCGCGACCCAGATAGCGCGCGCGGCGCGCGGATCGATCTTCGGCGTGGTTGACAGCCACTCGTCGGTGCGGCCGAGGCGAACGACCGTGCCACAGGCGCCGGCGGCGCGCGGCGCCTGGTCGAGTGCGGCTACCAAGGCGGCGAGCCAGCCAGGGCTCGCCTCCGTGTCGTTGTTGACCAGCGCGATGTAGCGACCGCGGCAGTGCGGCAGCGCCTGAGCGTTAGCGGCGGCAAAGCCGACATTGCCGACGTTCTCAATCAGTCGCACCCCAGGGTAGCAGCTTTGCACCATGGCGACCGTGCCATCAGTCGATCCATTGTCGACGACGATCGTTTCCACATCAGCGTAAGATTGCATCGCCAGCGCCGCCAGACAGCCGGCCAGCACGTTGCGGCCGTTCCAGGTGACGACGATGATGCTGACGCCAGGCGCCGCGCTGGTCATGAGCTTGACACGCCGATCGCCTCGGGTTGAGTGGCCGGCTCGGCGTGCCAGCGCTCATACAGGTCAGCGATGACCTCCTCGATCGGCGCGCGGTGGGTCTCAACATCCAGCAGGGTCGTCACGGCGCTGGCCTGCTGCAAGAGGTCCGCGATGCGCACGTGAGCGGCATCGAAACTGTACTCGGCGCGACCGTCGGCGCTGGCCAGTAGCGTTGCGCCAGCGAGCGCCGGCGGCGGCGTGGCGCACTCGAGCACCAGCCGGCGCTTGTCGGCGACGACGCGGCGCAGTTGCGTGAAGTCGCCGTCGTAGGCGATGGCGCCGCGATGGACCATCACGATCCGGCCGGCCAATTGCTCCAGCTCGTCCATGTCGTGCGAGGTGACCATGACCGTCACGCTGCGCTGGCGGTTCAAATCACGGATGAACGACAGGACATCGCGGCGGGCCAGCACATCCAGGCCGAGCGTCGGCTCGTCGAGCAGCAGCAGCGGTGGCTCCGGCAGCAGCGCCAGCGCGAGGTCGGCGCGCATGCGCTGGCCGAGGCTCAGCTCCCGCGCCAGGCTGGTGTAGAATTCGTCCAGCCGCAGCAGGTCGCGCAGCAGGCGGCTCATGCGCGCGTAGCGGTCGGACGGGATGTTCCAGACGACGCGCTTCCACTCGAAGCTGGCGGCGACTGGCTGGTCCCACCAGAGCTCTGTGCGCTGCCCGAACACGACGCCGACCTGGCCGACGTAGCGGGCACGGTCGCGCACCGGATCCAGCCCCAATGCTCGCACCTGACCGGCGTCCGGCGCCAGCAGGCCGGCCAGCAGCTTGATCGTCGTGCTCTTGCCGGCGCCGTTGGGGCCGGCATAAGCAACGATCTCGCCTCGTCGAATGCGCAGATCAACCGCGCGCAACGCCTCGACGCGGACGATCTCCGGTCGCCAGAGCTGACGCGCGAACGCGGCCAATGTTGCCGGCCGGCGGCGCTGGCGATAGACCTTCGAAACGCCACACAGCTCAACGGCGATGGCCGAAGGCGGAGTAGCGCTGGGACCCGGTCCGACCATAGTGGTGCATTCCTCGACGAAAGAGCCAGATCGCGAGCCCCATGGCCAGCACGCCGGCCAGCGGCGCAGCGGCGACGGCGAACGGTTGCGGATCAAGGCCAAGCAGCGCTCGGCTAGGATACCAGGCGATGAAGCCAGCCGGAATCGCCGTCAGCAGGATTGCCTGCAGCGGCGCCGCTAGCCCGTCCAGCGGGAATGGCTGCATTTGGTGGATGAGCCGGTTGGCTGAGGAGCTGACCTCCTCGGCCGCGCTGGGCGCCCAGAAGGCGAGACTGCTCCAGGTGAACGAGAAGGCCAGACCGATGGCCGCCGAGCCGGCCAGGTTGACCAGCAGGAGCGCCAGCCAGCCGGCCGACGCCGACACCGGTGCCTGCAGCGTTGCCCAGGTCAGCAGCCCGATGCCGGCGGTCAACGTGCCGCTGGCGGAGAAGGGGAGAAAGCCGTCCGTCACCAGCCCCTGCCACAGTGGTTGGGGCTGCACGAGCAGATGGTCGAGCTGACCGCGGCCGATCCGGCGGCTGATGAACTTGACGTTGTAGCCAAAGAAGAGATCGTGGATGCCGCCGACGACGACGGCGTACCCGAGCATGAACAGCACCTGCTCGCGCGACCAGGCGCCGATACCGTCGAAGCGCTCCGCCAGCAGCAGCGTTGCCGTAATGGCGGCCAGGCTGAGCGCGAGATCGGAGAGCGCATACCACAAGAAGCCGCGCGGGTCGCGCGTGAGAAACATGAAGTCGAGGTAGGCATACACCCGCCACAAGCGCGCCAGTCGTGCGACCGTGCCCGGCCACGTGTCACCCGCCATAGACGGTCACCTGCTCGCGGTGCGCGCGCCAGAGCCAGCCGACCAGTGGCCAGAGCGCGACTGCCCACACCAGCTGCGCGGCGACGAGTGCGGCGGCGTCACTGGCGCCGGTGAACACCGACAGCGGTGCGGCCGCGGTCGCGGCGAACGGCAGCCAGCGGAACGTCTCGCCCAGCCCCCACGGCAACAGCGGCAGCGGGATGACCAGCCCCGACAGCAACGCGGCGATCGCGCTCTTGAGCGAGTTGATCAGCCACGGCGGCTGGCCCATGGCCACCGTCAGACCGCCAAAGAAGAGTTCTAGCGCCAGGCCGACGATCACGCCGAGCACCAGGCTGGGCACGAACAGCAGCAGCGCCGGCGCGCTGGCCGGCCGAGGGTCCACTCCAAGCCTCGGCGCGAGCAGGAGCAGGGGCAGCGAGCAGAGCAGGATGCCCAGCCACCACCGCCCGGCCATCTCAGCAGCGAGGTGGCCGACGATTGCGCCGGGCCTCAGCGCGCGGGTCGCGATCGACCCGTTCCACAACGCCTCATCGATGCCAGCTCGGACGTCCAGTTGCTCGCGCAAGACCTCGGCCAGCAGGGTGTAGGTCAGCACCGCCGCCAGTGTCATGCTCCCCACCGCCGCCCGCTCTCCGAACAGCAGTCGCCAGAGAGACAGCAGCACGACCACGCGCGCAAAGCGCAGCGCGTAGTCAACGACCAGCAACGGCCCGTCGGCGAACACGCCAGTGGCCGCCATCGTCGCTGATTTCCAGTAGCCGGGCAAGTGGCGCATGTGGCGCTCCGCTTGGGCGTGACCTGAGTGACCGGCGCGCGGTCACCGTATCGGCAAGGACCACATCATCGTATCATCTGCTCCATCTGCACGTCCGCGACAGGTGGGGACGGCAAGTGGAGCAAAGGATGGCACGTGGCTGTACGCATCGGCATCATCGGCGCTGGCGGCATTGCGAGCTACCATGCGCGTCACTACCTGGCCACCCCCCAGGCACAGGTGATCGCCATCACTGATGTCGCGCCCGAACGGGCGGTTGACGTCGCTGCCGCATTTCAGATTCCGAATGTCGAGCCGACCGTTGAGCGGCTGCTGGCGCGTCCGGACATCGACGCGGTCACCATTTGCACCCCCAACGACAGCCACGCGCCGCTGGCGATCGCCGCCGCCAAGGCCGGCAAGCACGTCTTGTGCGAGAAGCCGCTGGCGCTGGACGTGGCCGAGGCGACGCGCATGGTCGACGCCGTGGAGGCTGCCGGTGTCCAGCACATGGTCAATTTCTCGAAGCGGCCCTTCCCGGCCATCATCCAGCTCTCGGCGATGATTGCGGCGGGTGAATTGGGCGAGGTGCTGCAGGTGGAGAGTACCTACCTGCAATCGTGGCTGCTCGCGCCCAGCCTGGGCGCCGACGCGGCCCGCCACGTCTGGCGGCTCGATCGGCGGGTAGCCGGCTCGGGCGTGCTGGGCGATCTGAGTTCTCACATTATCGACCTCGTTCAACACCTCGTCGGCCCGATCGAGCGCGTTTGTGGCCTGCTGGAGACAAAGGCGCAGCGTTCGCCAGCGCCGAGCGCGCCAGACCTGGCGCACGTCGCCATCGACGACCACGCCACGCTGATGGCCCGGTTCACTGGCGGCGCGTCGGGCGTCCTGATCAGCAGCCGGGTCGCGGCCGGCACGCGCGACGAGTTGCAACTCCGCCTGTACGGGAGCAAGGGCGCGGCGCGCTTCGACAACGCCCACCCCGACCGGCTGCAGGTCTGCCTGGGCGAGGCCAACCGGAAGTACTTCCTGTGGTCGGAGATGGCCTGCCCACTGCCGCCGGGCGTGCCGGCATCGCTCGACGCGGCCTTCGTGCGCGGCATCGTCAGTGGCACGCCGGCCAGCCCGACCTTCCACGACGGCCTGCGCGTCCAGCAGGTGATGGCGGCGGCCGAGGCGTCGGCGGCGGTCGGTGGCTGGGTGGCAGTCGGGTAGCGGGCGGGCGGCCGTGTCGCGGTCCTATTTCACGGTCACGCTCTTGGCCAGGTTGCGCGGCTTGTCCGGGTCATAGTTGCGCAGCAGCGCCAGATGATACCCCAGCATCTGGGCCGGGATGACATTCACCAGCGGCTGGGCGTCGCCGACGTTGGCAACCGGGATGTGCAGATCGAAGGCATCCGACGGCGTTGTCGCCACCCCGACGATGAAGCCGCCGCGGGCCCGCATCTCCATGGCGCCGGCCAGGACATCGTCGCGCGTATCGTCATCGGGCGCGAACACGATGCACGGCGTGCCGTGCTCGATTAGCGCGATGACGCCGTGCTTGAGCTCGCCGGCGGCGAAGCCTTCGGCATGGATGTAGGACACTTCCTTGACCTTGAGCGCCGATTCCAGCGCCGTCGGATAGGCGAGACCGCGGCCAACGATGTAGAGATGCTCTTTGTCGCGGATCAGGCGGGCCAACTCGCGCACGCGCCGTGCTGCCTCGCCGTTGAGGACGTCCTGCATCGCCAGCACTGCCTGCCGCAGCAGCGCCTGGCCCGTCTCCACCGTGCCGGCCAGTGCGTGGGCGGTCAGCACGAGGACGGCCAGCTTGGCGATGTAGGCCTTGGTCGAGAGCACGCACTGCTCCGGACCGCACTGGAGCGGGATGGCGTGATCGGCCATCCGCATCAGCGTCGAGCCCGGCATGTTGACCAGTGCGGCGATGCGCGCGCCGCGCTGGCGGGCTAGCAGTACCGCTTCGATCAAGTCGGCCGTCTCGCCGCTTTGAGAGAGCGCGACGATCAGGCTGCGCTCGTCGAGGGCGTGTTCGAGGTATTTGAACTCGGAACCGCTGGCGACGTTGACCGGGCGGGCGGCGATGCGTGACAACAAGTACTTGCCACTCAGCGCGGCGTAGCTGGCCGTACCGCAGCCGATGAGGTGTGTGGCGCCGGCAGCCCGAATGTCGTCGGCCAGCGCCAGCGCGGCGGCCACGTGGGTCTCCACCAGCGTGGCAACGATGCGCGGTTGCTCGGCGATCTCTTTAGCCATGTAGTGCGGGTAGCCATTGAGGCCGATGTCGCCGACCTCCCAGGTGATCCGCTCGATCCTGGGCTCGACGAAGACGCCGGTCGCGACGTCGCGGATTTCGATGCCACCGGCGCTCAGGGTCGCAATCTGGCCGTCCTCGAGATAGATGACCTGGCGGGTGTGTTCGAGCAGCGCTGTCACGTCGGAGGCGATATAGACGGCATCTGGCGCCAGCCCGATCACCAGCGGCGACACGTTCTTGGCGGCGACGAGCCGGTCCTGACCGGCCGGCATGACGATTATGGCGTTGAGGCCATGCAGCTGGCGAAAGGCAGCGCGCGTCGCCCCGGTCAGGTCGCCGCCGTGCTCTGGATGCTTCAACTCCTCCTCAATCAAGTGGACGATGACCTCGCTGTCGGTTTCTGACCGAAAGCGATGGCCAAGCGCCAGCAACCGATCGCGCAGTTCGGCGTAATTCTCGACGATGCCGTTGTGGATCAGCGCCAGCCGGCCCGTCGAGTCGAAATGCGGGTGCGCGTTGGCGCGCGTGACCGCACCGTGGGTCGCCCAGCGCGTGTGGCCGAAGCCGGCGGTGCCATCAGGCAGATCTACCTCAGCCGTGCCGATCTTGCCGACCTGCTTGTCGTGGGCAAGGTGGCCATTTTGGCGCACGGCCACGCCCCATGAGTCGTAACCACGATACTCTAGCTTCCGCAGGCCCGCCAGCACCAACGGCCCAACCGCGCGCTCGGGACCGACATAGCCGAATATGCCGCACACGATGTTTCCCCTTGCTGGCCACGAGACAACTGCTACCCGCCGCCGCCCACGGCCGGTCGCACCCGCGTGCCTGGTGACGCTCAGATGGCGCACCCGACCAGACCGGTCGGTGCCGACTGAACGTGAGAGCCGTGGCCCGTGGGCCACGCTGTCAGCCGACTCGCTGACGGAAGGGGAGCACGTCGAGGACGAAATTGTCGGTGCGTGACCGCACCGGTTTGCCGCCCCGTGACGACTGTGCTAGGCCGGGAGGCGACCCGCCGAATGCCTCGATCCGCCTCCACCTCGTCAACGCCCCGCGTGTCGTGTGGTCACACCCGCGGCGCGTCCCGGCGCTTGCTGAAGACTACCCCTCGTCGCACGTTGGACTGCATTTCGCACCATCGCCGATCGCCCATCGCGCCCGGCAGCGCGAGTGTACCACCAGCAGCGTGGCGGAACCAATCGATCAAGAAGGTTCTGCCTGCAGCGAACACGGACGTGGGTGGGTTGACAGTCGCGGGCCAGCCGCCTATGATCGGCGTGGCACGCGGCAACGCGTCGCGGCCGCACAACTCAGCCCTCATCGGCACTGACGGAGACGAGTAGACGCACGTCCGCTACCCAGGAATCGGCCGCCACCGACTGCGAGCGGCCCTGTAGGTCTGGAGCGTCGAAAACCCCTCCCGAGCCGCTGGCCGAACGGTCTCCCAGTAGGCCCAGCCGTGTCCCCCGCGTTAAGGGGTTGCCGTCGGCGCGCTGGTCGCACCGGCCGGCCGGAGCGGGTCCCGCCACGGGGCCAACGCAGGTGGAACCGCGGAAGCTGCCGCTTTCGTCCTGAACGATCGCGGCGGTGTGTGGTATTCAGCAGCGAGACGTGGCGGGCGGTCGTGAGGCGGGCCTGCCAGGAGGAGGCGACGATGGCGGCGCGAGGGCGGATCGGCCTGCTCGGGCTAGGCACGGTCGGCGGCGGCGTGCTGGCGGCGATCCAGGGCACGGCTCAGGCGTCGCTCGGGCGGGCGAGCGGCGGACCGGTCGAAGTGGGTGGCATCCTGGTGCGCGACCCCGACCGGCCGCGGTCGGTCGGGGTCGCGCCGGAATTGCTGACGACCGACCCGAACCACATCATCGGTAACCCGACGATCGACATCGTCGTCGAGGTGATGGGCGGCGAGCAGCCGGCTGCGGACTATGTCGCCCGCGCCTTGAACGCCGGCCAGCATGTTGTCACGGCGAACAAGGAGTTGCTGGCCAAGCAGGGCCCGCGGCTCTACGCGCTGGCGCGCGAGCGCGGCGTCCAGCTCCGCTTCGAGGCCAGCGTCGGCGGCGGCATTCCGGTCATGGCCGGACTGCGTGGACTGATCGGCACCAATCGCATAACACAAGTCCGAGCGATCATCAATGGAACGACTAATTACATCCTGACCAGCATGGCCGAGTATGGCCGCGGCTACGATGAGTCGCTGGCCGCCGCGCAGCAACTCGGTTACGCTGAGCCAGACCCGACCGCCGACGTCGAGGGGCACGACGCGGTCTACAAGCTGGCCGTGCTGGCAACGCTGTGCTTCGGGCAGGACATCCATCCCGACCAGATTGGCCGGCAGGGCATCACCGGGTTGCAGGCTGCCGACTTCCACCAGGCAGCCGCGCTCGACCACGCCGTCAAGCTGCTGGCGGTGGCTCGGCGTGACGGCAGTGATATCAGCGCCAGTGTCGCGCCGGTGCTGGTGCCGAAAAGTGACTTGCTGGCTGGCGTCAGCGGCGTATTCAATGCTATTCAGTTCGACGGCGACCTGGTCGGCCGCGTCCTCCTATCCGGCCGCGGCGCCGGTCCGGGACCGACCGCCAGCGCCATACTCGGCGACGTAGCGGCGGTCATTGTCGGCAGTGGCCCAGACCCGCTGCTGGCTCCGACGACTGGACCACTCGCGCCGGTGCATACCGGCGTCGAGACGGCGTCGCCGCACTACGTGCGCGTGCCCATCGACGACGCCAGCGCCGCCGACCGCGCCCGACCATTCGCCGAGGCAGCCCTTGGCCCGAGCGGTCTGGTCAGCCTGACCGCGATGCCCCGGCCCGGCGGGCTGGACCTGGTGATCGTCACCGGGGCCATCCCGGCTGGGCGGGCCGCGGCCGTTATCGCTGCGGTAGCGCCGTTGGCGGCTGCCGGCCCGACGACGATCTTGCGCATCGAGCCGTAGGCGGGCAGTTACGGCCTGGCCTGCCGGTCGGAAAGGAGAGGGACGGTACCGCATGTTGGTAATGAAATTCGGGGGAACCTCGGTCGGCGGCGCCGACCAGATTGTGGCAGCGGCGCGCATCGTCGCTGCGCACTACGCGCGCCGCCCGGTAGTCGTCGTATCGGCTATCACAAAGGTCACCGACCTGCTGCTGGCGACAGCCCAGGCGGCCGGCGCCAGCGACCGCGACACCGTGCGAGGCAATCTGCGCCGCTTGAGCGAGATCCATCGCACGGCTATCGACGGCGCCATCAGCGACCCGGTCATCCGCGCTGATGTATCGGTGAAAGTGGCGGCACTGCTGGCGCGCCTGCGCCGGTCGTGCACCGGCATCGTCTTCCTCGGGGAGTTAAGCCCACGATCACTCGACGCGGTGGCCGCCACTGGCGAGCGCTGCTCCGCGTTGATCGTGGCCGGCGTGCTGCGCGACCAGGGGATCCCTGCCGAACCCATCAGCGCGACCGACGTCGTCGTGACGGACGGCCACTTCGGCGCAGCCAACCCACAGTTGGCGGCAACGCGGACTCGCGCCGAGGCGGTCCTGCGGCCGCTGATCGATGCCGGCGTTGTGCCGGTCGTCACCGGCTTCATCGGCGCCACCGCCGAAGGGGCAGTCACGACGCTGGGGCGCGGCGGATCGGACTACTCAGCCAGCATCATCGGTGGCGCGCTCGGCGCCGCCGAGATCTGGATCTGGACCGACGTGCCGGGTGTCATGTCGGCCGACCCGCGCATCGTGCCGGACGCGCGGACGCTGCCGCGACTGTCGTATGCCGAGGCGGCCGAGCTGTCGTACTACGGTGCGAAGGTGATCCACCCGCGCACAATCATTCCGGCGGTTCAGGGCCGTATCCCCATTTGGATCAAGAACACGTTCGCGCCGGACGATGCCGGCACGCTGATCGGTCCGGGTGAGGAGGCGGCGCCAACCGTCAGCAAGGCCATCACCAGCATTCGCCTGACAGGCATGATCACCGTAACCGGCGCCGGACTGCTGGGCGGCCCGAGTATCGTTGCCCGCGTGTTCACCAGCGTCGCCCGGCGCAACGCCAACCTGTTCATGATCAGCCAGTCGTCGTCCGAGCATAACGTCTGCTTCGTCGTCAACGAAGACGTGGCCGACCAACTCGTGCGCGATCTGCAGCAGGAGTTCGCTGCGGAGTTGGCCCAGGGCGACCTGGAGGCAGTAACGGTGCTGCGCGACGTGTCGGTGCTGGCGGTCGTCGGCGCGGGCATGCGCGGCACACCAGGCGTGGCCGGCCGCGTCTTCAGCGCGCTGGGCCGGAGCCAGGTCAACATCATCGCGATCGCCCAGGGCAGCTCGGAGCTAAACATTTCGTTTGCCGTGCATGCCGCTGACGAGCGACGAGCGGTGCAACTGCTGCACGACGAGCTCGTCCTGGGTCGCTCGTCGCTCGTCATGGCTGACCAGGCCCGATAGAATCGAACAACAGCGCGCACTGGCTGGTGCGCGGTGCGGGCCGGTGAATCCTTCGCCGGTTGGCACGGGGAGGAACGACCATGGCAGAGAAGCAGGCAGTCGCGGTGCTCGGCGCGACCGGCGCCGTCGGCCAACGGTTTGTCGAGTTGCTTGACGGCCACCCCTGGTTCGAGGTGACGGAGGTCGTCGCGTCGGATCGGTCGGCCGGCCGCATCTACGGCGATGCGGTGTCCTGGAAGATTAGTGCTGGCCCGCCGGCGGCCGTCGAGCGCCTGGTGCTGAGGGGCTTAGACGACCGACTGGACAGCCGAATCGTCTTCTCGGCGCTGCCGAGCGACGTCGCTGGCCCGGTCGAGGAGCGGCTGGCGGCGGCTGGGCACGCCGTGTTCAGCAATGCCAGTAACCACCGGATGGATGCCGACGTGCCGCTGATGATCCCTGAGGTCAACCCCGACCATGCGGCGATGATCCACCACCAGCGCCGCCGGCGCGGTTGGCGCGACGGGTTGCTGGTCACGAACCCCAATTGCACGACGATCCACCTGACCCTGGCGTTGAAGCCGCTGTGCGATGCGTTCGGCCTGCGAGCAATGATCGTCACGACGCTGCAAGCGCTGTCGGGCGCGGGCTATCCCGGCGTGGCCTCGCTCGACGCGGTCGACAATGTGTTCCCGTACATCGGCGGCGAGGAGCAGAAAGTGGCGACCGAGCCGCGCAAGCTGCTTGGCGCGCTCCAGGGCGAGCAGTTCGTCGACGCAGACTTTGCGGTCAGCGCCACCTGCACGCGCGTGGCCGTTCGTGACGGTCACACCGAGTCGGTGTCGCTGGCGCTGCGCCGGCCGGCGGCCATCGATGAGGTGGCGGCGGCGCTGGCCGAATTCCGCGCCCGGCCACAGCAGGTGGGCCTGCCCAGCGCCCCGGCCAGGCCGATCGTCGTCCTCACCCAGCCCGACCGGCCGCAGCCGGTCCTCGACCGCCTGACTGAGCGCGGCATGGCGACCGTCATCGGACGCCTGCGGCCATGCCCGGTGTTGGATTACGCCTTCGTGCTGCTTGGCCACAACACCATCCGTGGCGCGGCCGGGGCGTCCATCCTCAATGCCGAGCTGTTGAAGGTCGATGGCTATCTGTAGCGGCCGGCGACTGGCCGTCGGCGCGACCACGCGGCGCGACAGGGAGTAGGCAACGGTGGAGAACGAGGTGGCGGTGCGCTGCATGCTCTGCGGCCGGATGTACGGTGTCGACGAGGCCGTCACACGCTGCACCTGCGGTGGCCTGCTAGATGTGGTGCATCCACTGCACCGGCACCAGCCGGAAATGCTGCGGGCAACCTTCGACGGCCGGCTGTGCCAGCGGCGCGGCATCCTGGCCAGTGGCGTCTGGCGCTATCGCGAGCTGGTGGCCGACTTCGCCGACGACGATATCGTCAGCAAGCCGGAGGGCAACACCAACCTGTACGACGACCGCCGGCTGGCCGATTGGGCCGGCATCGCATCGCTCGCGCTCAAACACGAGGGCGAGAACCCGACCGCGTCATTCAAGGACCGCGGTATGACCGTGGCGGTGTCGCACGCGCGCCGCGTCGGGGCGCGCGTCGTCGCCTGCGCCTCGACTGGCAACACGTCGGCGTCGCTCGCGGCGTATGCGGCGGCGGCAGGCATGACCGGCCTCACGTTTGTGCCGGATGGCAAGCTGTCGATGGGCAAGCTCAGCCAGACAGTCGCCTACGGGGCGACGGTCGTCCAGGTGAGGGGGGACTTCGACGCAGCGATGCGCCTGGTGCAAGCGGTGGCGTCGCGCGGCGGAGTCTACCTGCTCAACTCGCTCAACCCGTGGCGGCTGGAAGGGCAGAAGTCGATCGCCTTCGACATCATGCACGCGCTGAATTGGCAGGCACCAGATTGGCTGGTGCTGCCGGGAGGCAACCTCGGCAACTGCAGTGCGGTCGGCAAGGCGCTGGAGGAGCTGCAGGCGGTCGGCCTGCTGGATCGCCTGCCCCGGCTCGGCGTCATCCAGGCGGCCGGCGCTAACCCGTTCTACCGCGCCTACCGCGGCGGCTGGGCGACCTACCAGCCGGTGACGGCAGCGACGGTGGCGACGGCGATCCAGATCGGCGATCCGGTGAGCTATGCTCGTGCCCGTCGCGCGGTCGAGCTGACGAATGGCGTGGTCGAGGAGGTTACTGACGCCGAGATCATGGCCGCGAAGGCGGCGATCGACCGGGCTGGCATCGGCTGCGAGCCGGCGTCGGCGGCGACGCTGGCGGGGCTGCGCAAGCTCGTCGGGGCGGGGATCGTGCCGGCTGGCGCCTCGGTCGTCGGCATCCTGACCGGGCATCTGCTCAAAGACCAGGACGCCAACCTGAGCGCTCACACCAGCGGCGCCTTCCAACCGGTCGTCGTCGAGCCGACGCTGGCCGCGGTCGAGTCGCTGCTGGCGGCGCTGTGACGGATAATGGCGTCAGGTCGGCCGGGCGGCGCGCCGGTGGCATCGACGGCGTGATCAGCACCCGAACTCCCACAGGGGGATGCATGGTCGAGCCTGGAGGCAGTCCGGCAGCGGCAATGATGGAGCCGGCCCGCACGCG
>JADLAZ010000119.1 GCA_020849725.1 Chloroflexota bacterium | reverse complement strand
CGCAGGCCAGCGCGTGGTCCGAGGGCATGCTCAGCCGGCCGTGCGTCGTCACCGGGTCCGTGTACACCGCCGCACCCAGTGTCTCCGCCAGCGCCACCAGTGGCGCGGTCGCGCCCGCCTCGGCCACGCGCGACCCGGCCAGGATCGCCGGTCGCTCGGCGGCGAGCAGCAGCGCTGCGGCAGCGGCGACGGCGTCACGCGGCGGCCGGACGCGGCGGTCAGCAACGACCGGCGGCGCCAGGTCGTAGTCGCCAGCCTCCGTCTGCAGATCGTAGGGCAGCGCCAGAAACACCGGTCCGGTCGGCGGCGTCAGCGCCTCCTGGATAGCGCGGCGCACCAGGCGTGGCAGGTCGGCAGCACGCGACACCTCCAGCGACAACTTGGTGTACGGCTCGGCGACCCGTGCCAGGTCCGACCACAGCACCGGCTCTTCGACCACCAGCCGGCGGTCCTGCTGACCGGCGGTCACCAGCAGCGGTGTGCCGGCGCGCCAGGCGTTGTAGAGCATGCCCATGCTGTTGCCCAGGCCGGGGCTGCAGTGAACATTGACGACGCCCAGCCCGCCGCTGGCCTGGGCGTAGCCGTCGGCCATGCCAATGACGGTCACCTCATGCAACCCCAGCACATAGCGCACGCGGTCCTGGCGGGCAACAGCGTCCATGAGCGGGTACTCCATGCTGCCGGGATTGCCGAACAGGTAGCGCACCCCCGCTGCGGCGAGCAACTCCACGAACGTCTCAATGGCGGTCAGCTGTGGCATGGCTCCCTCCAGGCAGAACCGGCGGCCGCCCAGCGTGGCGGCGGTGTGCCGGCATCATGCTACAATGCGCGCCACGCCACCAGCCGGGGGCGGCACGGGCGACAACCTGGGGAGGAGCAGAGCATGGAACTGGTGAATGGGGCGCACGTGCTGCGACCGAGCGAGATGCAGACGATCGACCGCGGTACCGGTGTGCGCAGTTGGCTGCTGTCGGCGCGCGAGATCGGGTCGCAGCACATTACCACCGGCATCACCGAGTTCCCCGACGGCGCGGCCATCGCCAACCACCACCACAACTGCGAGGAGCAGGTGACCATCCTCGAGGGCACGGCCGTCGCCGTTATCGACGGCGTCGAGTACGAGGTGACCGCGCCGGACACGACCTTCATTCCCGCCGGCGTGCCGCACCATTTCCTCAACCGCAGCGGTCAGAAAATGAAGATCCTCTGGATCTACGGCAGCACCAACGTCACTCGCACCTTCACCGCCACCGGCAAGACCGTGCCGCACCTATCGGCCGGCGATAAGGCCACCGTGTAGTCCGCGCTCCGCCGGTAACCGATCGCACCCGCCGGTGCAGCGCGACCCCCACCAGCCAGCCGGCCGTATTGGCCACGACATCACGGCGGGAGTCCGGCAGGCTCCACTCCATGTTCATGCGCGCGTGGTCGCCACCGGTAGCCCGCAACTCCTCGCGGTAGATCAACCACTCGCCAGTCTCGTAGAGCGCGGTCAGCAGCGCCAGCGTCACCCCACTGAGGTCGATGGCGTGCGCGCCGGCCCAGCGCGCGGCGGCTCTAGCCCGGCCTGCCGGCGGCGCGTGGTCGGCCAGTGCCGCCAGTCCGTCGAGCAGGCCAGTCGTCAGCGCCACCGCCGTCCAGGTGTGGGGGATCGTATCCAGCCCGAAGCCGGCCAGGCGCAGCGCGCCGAGCCGGCCCTTGTAGATGTTGAAGTTGGGATGCGACACCAGATAGCCCAGCGTCAGCGGCGCGACGTAGGCGCTATACTGTGGGTTGGCGCACACCACTTGGCACAGGGCGCGGTGCAGCGCCGCCGCCAGGCCGCCGGTGCGGGCGGCGCGCTCGTCCAGGCCGAGCAGCCGGCTCAAGCCCGCGTATAGCTCCGGCAGCAGCAACGCCACCGAGTTGCCGGTCAGATGGATGGCCCACGTCGTCGGCAGACCGAAGTGACGCCGGTTGGCGTCGGCCGTGGCCAGCAGCCCCAGCCACAGGCCCCAGCGCAGCCAGTCGCCGCGCATCGCCTGCCGCCCGAGGAGTCCATGACCGCCGCGCCGGTGCACCTGCGCCTCCTGTCGTTCAACTGCCTGGGCGGGCTGTTCTTGCCCGGCGCCCGATCCCGGCTGGTCGCACTGGCGGGGCTGCTCGAGGCCGCCGACCTGGACGTCGTCTGCCTGCAAGAAGTCCAGTCGGTTGGCTACCTGCCGCTGCTGCGCCAGTTGCTGCCCAGCTACCCCTGGATGGGCCATGTCACCGCCCGGTTCCTGCATGCCCCGCTGGGTGGACTCGTCACATTCTCACGCTGGCCGCTCGACGGCCTGACCTTCAACCGCTACAGCGAGCGCGGCCACCCGGTCGGGCTGACGCTGGCCGACCGGCTGCTGCACAAGGGTATGCTGGCAGCGCGGCTGCGCGTGCGCGAGCAGCCGGTGGTCGTGCTCAACACACACCTCATCGCCAACTATAGCGGCAATTGGACCAGCCTCAACCACTATACCCGCCAGCAGGTGCGCCAGGTCGATGAGGCGCGCGCCATCGTCGACGCGGTCGATCCGGCACTGCCAGCGGTGCTGGCCGGCGACTTCAACTTCCCGCGCGGCTCCTGGCTCTACGACCGCTTGCTCGCCGGCAGTCGCCTGCAGGACCTGCTTGCCGGCAGCCAGGAGCCGACCTATCGCCAGTCGTTCCTGTTGCCCGGCCGCTACGCACAGGCGATCGACTTCATCTTCGTCCAGTCACCGCCTGGCTGGGACCTGTCGGCCGACGCCGACGCCGCGCTGCGCGACAAGGTGACGCTGACGAACGGCCGACACGTCTTCCTGTCCGACCACCTCGCCCTGAGGGCTGACATCCGCCTCACCCCGGCGTGATGAGTGTTGAGTCGAGCGTGACGTTTCCCGTCATTCCGGCTGTCGCCGGAATGACGACCACGCGAGCGCCTGCCCCAGCACCCGCGCTCATCCCTCAGCTCTCACCACTGACAAGCGCCAGCGCCCGCACCGGCGACCCGTCGGACCCGACGAACGGCAGCGGTGCGGCCACGAACGTGAACCCCTCCGCCGGCAGCGCCGCCAGGTTCGTCAGGCACTCGACGATCACTATCTCGGCGCCGAGCAGCGCCTGATGGACGGCGATCAGCTCTGTTCGGTCCGCCGGCCAGGTCGGCCCGACCGACGGCACATCGACGCCGAGCAGCCCGATCCGGCGCTCGGCCAGCCACGCGGCGGCGGCCACTGTCAGCACTGGAAAGTCGCGGTGATAAGCCGCGCTGCCGAACTGCCGGCTCCAGCCAGTATGCAGGAGCAGCCGCACGCCCGGCGTCACCAGAGCGGCAACCGGCGCCAGATCGGCCACGTCGATGCGGCTGCCGGCCGCGCCGCGCTGAGTCAGATCCAGGCAATGCGCCGGCCCGCAGCAGCGCGCCAGGTCCAGCCGCTCGACCGTGCGCGCCCCGATCAGCGAGTGCGACGGCGCATCAAGGTGCGTGCCCCAGTGCGTGTCGAACGTCACCCGCGTGATTGCCGCGCCGCGCTCCGCGACGGTGCTGATCGTCTCGAACGCGATCGGCCGGTGCGGGTAGTCGCCCGCGATCGGCACCGTCAGATCGACCACGCGCATCGCTCGCCCCCCGTCCATCGCGCCCATCAGTCGCGCTCTTTCGTGTCTATTCGCGGTTTCGTTCGCCCTCGCCCCTGCCGCCGCGGCACGACCCACTCGGTCCAGGCGCGCGCCACCTGCTCGGTCGTCGCCGCCCGCGTCCCACTGTTGTCGATGACGACGTCGGCGCGGGCGATCTTGTCGGACGCCGGCGGCTGGGCGGCAATGCGACGCTCGGCGTCGGCCCGGCCGGCGCCGTCGCGCGCCATCAGACGGGCCAGTTGCACCTCCGGCTGACACATCACCACCCACACACTGTCGCAGCGGTCGGCCAGTCCGCCCTCGATCAGCTTGATCGCGTCGATCACCAGCACCGGTGCGGTGCTGGCCGCGATGCGCGCCTCGATTTGCCGGCGCACCGCCGGATGCACGATCGTCTCCAGCGCCCGCAGCCGCGCCGGATCACCCAGCACGATCGCCCCCAGCGCCCGCCGGTCGACCACGCCGTCCGCTGCCAGCACACCCGCGCCAAACTCGGCCGCGATCGCTGCTGTCACCGGACTGCCCGGATTATAGAGCGCGTGTACCTCGCGGTCGGCATCGATCGTGTCCGCGCCGCACTCGGCCAGCAGCGCCAGCACCGTACTCTTGCCGCAGGCGATGTTGCCGGTCAGGCCGATCAGGTAGGGGGTCGGGGGTCGGGGGGCGGGGGGGGGGGGGGGGTGATTTGGGGTTGGGTGGTGGGGGGTGGG
>JADLAZ010000118.1 GCA_020849725.1 Chloroflexota bacterium | reverse complement strand
TCACCGGCGATCGTGCCTGGCGCGTAGTGCCACATCTCGGCCGACTTGGTCAGGATGATCTTCGCCGCCGCCGCGTGGAAGCTCTCTCCCGGCGTGAGGCCCTCGACCTCCCACTCCTTTGCCATCGCTCACTCCGTCCTGGTCGCGGCCGTCGCCAGCCGCTCCAGCAGCGCCCCCTCGCGCAGGCCGCCCTGACTAATGAACGCCACGTCCAGTGCCAGCCGGTCCATCAGTGTTTCGATGATGACGATGCCACCCGGCAGCACGCGCGCCCGCTCCCGGTCGACGATGCCGAGGGTGGCGGTAGCAGCGGCCGGGCGGGTCAGCAGGTCGGCCAGAACCGTCGCCAGCATCGCCCGCGTCAGCCGGTCGTCGCCGGCGGCGCGCGGTGTCAGCCGGCGCAACGCCTCGGCCGTGCCGGCAGTCAGCACGGCGCCCTCGGCCGCTCCGGCCGGCACATCGGCCAGGATGGCGGTAGCGACGACGCGGGCGGCGGCAACCTCAGTGGCCGTGGGTGGATCGCTCGGCAGGCAGCGCTCGGTCAGCCGTCCGGAGCCGAGCTGGTACGAGCGCGCCGACGTCAGCGCGCCGCCGTTGGTCAGGATCACCTCGGTGCTGCCGCCGCCGACGTCGATGATCACCTGCCGGCCGGCGGTCGGGCGGCCGAGCAGCGCGCCGCGGCAGGTCAGCTGTGCCTCGCGCTCACCGTCGATGATGTCGACCGTCAGGCCACTGTGACGCGCGACCTCGGCCACGAACTCGGCCCGGTTAGCGGCGTCGCGCACGGCACTGGTGGCCAGCGCCAGCACCTCGGTCGCCCCGGCCGCCCGCGCCCGCGCGGCGAAGGTGGCGACGGCCGCGGCGGCGGCAGTCAGGCGATCGGCCGCCAGCCGTCCCTCGGCATCGACGCCACGCCCGAGGCGGACGGTCTCGCTCTCGTCGATCAGGCGGGCCAATCCCCCGTCAGGCGTCGGCGTGGCGATCAGCAGGCGCACCGTGTTGGTGCCGATGTCGATAGCGGCCAGCAGCTGACTCATGGGGCGCTCCGGTGGCGAAAGCGGCGCACGCTCACGGGACGACGAGGCCGAGCGGTCCATCGGCGTCGCTGGCTGGCTCGGGCGGTTTGGCCGTTGCGCGGCGGCGGCGGCGTGGCTTGGCCGGGGTGGGCGCGTCAACGGCGGCGTCGGCCTCGGTGGCGATGACCGGCGGCGTGGGCGGCGTCAGGACCGGCGCCGCTGGCGGGCGGGACGCGGCGGTGTGCGCTGCCAGGTGATCGCGAGCGGCCAGTGCCGCGGCGGCACGCTTGCGCCGCCGCGCCTCGGCCTGGGCCAGCCGGACCTCGGCCGCCTCCACCTCGTGCTGGGCGGCGATGAGCGCTTCCTCGGCCTGCTGCAATTGCCGGCGCAGTCTCTTCTCCGACACCGGCCCAGCCGCCCGTCCGTCCTTCGCCACGCTGTTCCTTCCTGCCGCTGCCGTGGTGGTCGACCGTGCGCTATCACCGGCGCTGCCGGTCGTGGCAGTGCCAGTATAGCAGCCGGCCCGGGGGCGGCAACCGGCCGGTCGGCGCGTCAGCCGGCCGGCGTGGCGGGCGCGTGCACGTAGGCGGCCTCACCAGTCACGATGTAGGCGATCCGCTCGCAGATATTGGTCACCCGGTCGCCGATGCGCTCGAGGTCGTGCACGACATGCAGCCAGTTGGTTGCTCGCTCGACCGTCGTCGGGTCGGCGATCATCACCGCCAGCAACGCCCGATAGGCCTCGTTGTAGGCGCGGTCGAGCTCGTCGTCCATGGCCCAGACCTCGGCGGCCAGCGCGCGGTCGGTGTTGACATAGGCGCGCAGCGCCTGCTGCAGCATGTGCCGGGCCGTGCCGGCCATGCCGACCACGTCCATCGCTGCGGCGATCGGCGGTTGGTCGCACAGCCGCCTGGCCAGCTTGGCGATGCCCTCGGCGTGGTCACCCATGCGCTCCAACTCCTGGACGATCACCAGCGCCGCGCCGATGCGTCGCAGGTCGGTCGCTACCGGCTGCTGGAGGCTGATGAGCGTCATCGCCTCCTCCTCGATGGCGTAGGTCAGCACGTCGACCTCGCTGTCGTCGGCAACGACCTGGCGAGCCAGCTCGGTATCGCGCTCGACCAGCGCCGTGACCGCGCGCCCGAGCATGGAGTCGACCATGCTGCCGAGGCGCACGACATCGTGCTGAAGGCGCAGCAACTGCTGATCGAAGAAGTCACGGGCCACGGTGGTCTACTCCTGTGGGCCAATCGTGCGGCGGCCGGGGCCATGGCGCATCGCCAGCGGTGGCCCTGACAGCACACTCAGGTGGAACTTCCTGAATTGTAGCGTCAGACGGCTGGTTGTCACCAGCCAATCAGGCCGGAATTCGCCCGCCAATTCCGGCGCTCCTGAACGCGATGTATAATAGCTGTCCATCACCGGCCCTGCGGGGACGCTCTCAGCCGAAGCGGCCGGTGATGTAGGCCTCGGTGCGCTTGTCGGTCGGCCGGGTGAACAGGTCGGGCGTGCGCCCGAACTCGACCAGTCGGCCGACGCGGTCCTCGCCGGCAAGCATGAAGCCGGTGACATCGGAGACGCGCGCCGCCTGCTGCATGTTGTGAGTGACGATGACGATCGTGTAGTGGGCCTTCAGGCGCAGGATCAACTCCTCGATGCGCAGTGTGGAGATCGGGTCCAGTGCCGAGCACGGCTCGTCCATCAGGATGATCTCCGGCTCGACGGCGATGGTGCGCGCGATGCACAGGCGCTGCGCCTGGCCGCCGGACAGCGCCGCGCCGGAGGCGTGCAGTTTGTCTTTGACTTCGTCCCACAGCGCCGCGCCGCGCAGGCTGCGCTCGACGATCTCATCCAGCCGCGCCTTCGGCAGTCGCTGGCTGTTGAGCTTGATGCCGGCGACGACGTTGTCATAGAGCGACATCATTGGGAACGGGTTCGGCTTCTGGAAGACCATGCCAATCAGCCGCCGCACCTGCACCGGGTCGACGCGCGGCCCGTAGATGTCCTGGCCCTGCAGCAGCACCTTGCCGGTAGCGCGCGCGCCACGCGTGATCTCGTGCAGGCGATTGAGGCAGCGAATGAGCGTCGACTTGCCACAGCCGGAGGGACCGATCAGGGCCGTCACCCGGTTCGGCTCGACCGTCATCGTGACGTCACCGACCGCCTGGTGGCTGCCGTAGTAGGCGCTCACCTGCTCGATGCGCAGGCCGACGCCCGGCCGCGTCGGCGGCGCCGCTGGCGTCGCTGGCGCGGCTATCGCCGCCTGATACCGATCGGTCATCGTTGGTCCCTTCTCCCTGCCGATCCGTGGCGCGGCTCAGCGCGGTCGTGTCGTCCAGCGTATGATGCCACTCAGGACGGCGGTCAGCGAGATCAGCACCAACGCGGTCCCCCAGGCGAGGGTGTGCCACTCCTCATAGGGCGCGCGGGTGTAGTTATAGACCTGCACCGGCAGCGACGCCATCGGCTCGAGCAGGTTGAGGGTGAGGTACTGGTTGCCCAGCGCGGTCATCAGCAGCGGCGCTGTCTCACCGCTGGCGCGGGCCATCGCCAGCACGACGCCGGTGATGACGCCGGTGCGCGCCGACGGCACGACGACGCGCAGCACCGTGCGCCAGGCGGGCACGCCCAGCGCCAGTGACGCCTCCCGCAGCGAGCCGGGCACCAGCCGCAGCACCTCCTCGATGGTGCGGCAGGCGATCGGGATCATGATCAGCCCCAGCGCGGCCGCGCCGGCCAGGCCGGAGAAGTGGCCCATGACGCCGATCACCAGCCATGACCAGATGAAGACGCCGATGATGATCGACGGCGCGCTCGCCAGTTGCTCGATGACGAAGCGCACCACCTCGGCGAACCAGCCGCGGCCGTATTCGGACAGGTAGATGGCCGCGCCCAGCGCGACCGGCAGCGCCAGCAGCGCGGCGACGAGCGTCATCGCCAGCGTGCCGATCAGCGCCGGGCCGATGCCGCTGCCCGGCTCGCCATAGGGTCGGGGTGGGTTGACGAAGAAGGCCGGGCTGATCGCCGGCAGCCCCCGTGCCAGCGTGTAGCCGAGGATGAGCGCCAGCACGATGACGCCGGCCAGCGCCGCCGCCCCCAGCAGCACGGCCATGGCGGCGCTGGCGGCCTTGCGTCGCCCCAGCGCGCCCGGCGTCGCAGTCAGGACGATGACGCGGTCGGCGGCCGGGACTGGGGCAAGAGGGGGCGCGTGATCCATGCGTGCTCTCTCCCGACGGGGCTGGCGCGGTTCAGACCCGCACGCCGGCCGGACCGCGCGCCAGGCGGTGGACCAGCAGGCGTGCCACGATGCTGACGCTGATGGTGATGACCAGCAGCACCAGGCCGAGGTAGACGACCGCGCTCTGATAGAGGGCGGAGTCGGCTTCGAGGAACTGGTTGGCGATGGCGCTGGCGAGCGTGTAGCCTGGCGTGAACAGCGACGGCGTGATCCGAGTCGATGAGTTGCCGACGACGAGCGTAACGGCCATCGTCTCGCCCAGCGCCCGCGCCAGCCCGAGCATGCAAGCGCCGATCAGGCCGACGCGCGCGTAGGGCAGCACCGCCTTGCGCACGGTCTCCCAGCGCGTGGCGCCCAGGCCGATCATGCCCTCGCGCTGGGTGTCCGGCACCGTGCCGATGATCTCGCGCGCCACGGCCATGATGGTCGGCAGGATCATCACCGCCAGGATAACGCCGCCGGTCAGCAGGTCGCGGCCGAGTGGCGCGCCGCGGAACAGCGCGCCGATGACCGGCGCCGGCCCCAGCGTTGCCTGCAGCGCCGGCTCGACCGAATCGCGCATGAACGGGGCCAGGACGAAGAAGCCCCACAGACCATAGATGATGCTGGGGATGGCGGCCAGCATTTCGGTCAGGAAGCCGACTGACGTGCGGAACCAGCCCGGTGCATACTCCACCAGGAAGATCGCGCCGCCGATGGCGATCGGCGCCGCCAGCAGCAGCGCGATCGCCGACGTGACTAGTGTGCCGAACAGGGGGGCGGCCGCGCCGAAGTCGAGCTTGACCGGGTTCCAGGCACTGCTGACGAAGAAGGCCAGGCCGAAGCGCTGGATCGCCGGCCAGGCCGTGATCAGCAGCGCCACGACCAGGCCGACGAGGCTGGCGACGACCAGCCCGCCGGCCGCCTGCGTCAGACGCCAGAAGACGGTATCCGCCTGGCGGCTGCCGCTTATCGCGCCATCGTTGCGCAGCGCTGGTTCGGTCGGGGTGGTCATGCTGCTCCTGCCCGCGCTCGCCCGGCGCCTACCGGCCGGGAAAGACCGGTGCGCCCTGATGCGTCATCGACCGGATGGCGACCTGGCACTTGGCGACGACGTCCGGCGGCAGCCGGCCGTAGTGCAGCGGCTCGTTGTGCTGCTGCGCGTCCGTCACCGACCACCACAGCAGCCGGCTGAGGGCGATGCCCTTCGCGCGGTCGGGCTGCTGCTGGTAGGCCAGCAGCCAGGTGAAGGCGGCGACCGGGTAGGAGTCGGCGCCGGGCGCGTTGACGATGGAGACGCGTAGATCGTCAGGGATGGCCGGCGCGAAGGCCGCCGCGGCGGCGGTCAGCCCGGGCAGGCTGGGCGCGACGAAGCGACCGGCCTGGTTGAGGATGCGTGCCTCGGCCAGCCGGTTCTGCAGCGCGAAAGCCTGCTCGACGTAGCCGATCGAGTTTGGGTTCTGCTTCACCTCGCCGGTGATGCCCTCGTTGCCCTTGGCGCCCAGGCCGACCGGCCAGCTTACCGCCGTGCCGGCGCCGATGGCGGTCTTCCAGGCGCCGCTGACGGTTGCCAGATAGTCGGTGAAGATGGCAGTCGTGCCGGAGCTGTCGGAGCGGCGCAGCACGATGATCGGCTTGTGGATCGCCGCCAGCGCCGGGTTGTCGGCCACCAACCGCGGATCGTTCCAGGTCTCGATCTCGCCCAGAAAGATGGCCGCCAGCGTGTCACCGGTCAACTGGATGCCGCCGGCGCTGGCTAGCCCCGGCACATTGTAGGTGACACTGACGCCACCGATGGCCGTTGCCACGTGCAAGGCTGGGCCGCCGCGGGCCTCCGCCAGGCGCTGGTCGGACATGTAGGCGTCGGTCGCGCCGAAGTCGACCGTCTGCCGCTGGAAGTTCTGAATGCCGGCGCCGGAGCCGATCGACTGGTAGTTGACTCGCACGCCGGTCAATTTCTCGTACTCGCTGAACCACTTCGTGTAGAGGATCGCCGGGAACGTCGCGCCAGCCCCGGTCAGCGCCCGCGCTTCGCCGTTATACGGCCCGGTGATGCGAGTCGCTGTGTCCGGCGTCGCGGCGGTCAGCGGCCGGGTCGCCGTCGCCACCGGCGGCGTCCCACCAGCGGGCGGCGCGACGGTCGGGCTGACTGGCTGACCACCGCAGGCCGTCAGCAGCGCCGTCGCGGTTCCACCGCCGATCCATCCCAGCAGCCGGCGTCGCCCCGTGCCGGCCCGGGTGGCCCCTGGCTCCTGTCGCTCGGCCATCCGCTCCTCGATACCCTCCCCGCGACCACGCCCCGGCCGTCCCACACCAGTATAGGGAACGTGCCATCGTCAGCCCAGGTTCAGCCGCACCCCGATCACCCAGCACCCGGCGCGTCACTGCGTCTGGGCGGCGATGTCGGTGCGCTGCTGGCAGCCGGCGAAGGTGATCTCGGCGGCGGCGGCGTAGGCGCGCGCCCGCGCCGCCGCCAGGTCCGGCCCCTGGCCGACGACGAACACCACCCGGCCTCCGGCAGTGCGCACGAGCGGCCCATCCTGGCGCGTGCCGGCATGGAAGACGAGCGCCGCTCGCTCGGCCGCCGCCAGCCCGTCGATCGGGTCGCCGGCCACCGGGCGCTCCGGATAGCCGGCGCTGGCCAGGCCCACCGCCACGCACGCGCCCGGCCGCCAGCGCACGGGCAGGTCAGCCAGCCGGCCGGCCAGCGTTGCCTCGACGATCTCCAGATAGTCTGTCTCCAGCAGCGGCAGCAGCACCTCGGCCTCTGGATCGCCCCAGCGGCAGTTGAACTCGATCACCTGCGGACCGTCGGCGGTCTGGATCAGCCCAGCGTAGAGGACGCCGCGGAACGGGGCGCCCTGGCGCGCCATCTCGGCTAGCACCGGCCGCAGGATGCGCGCGGTCAGGTCGGCCTGCTCGGCCGGGCCGATCCAGGGCACGGGGGCATAGGCGCCCATGCCGCCGGTGTTCGGGCCGGCGTCCCCGTCGGCCAGCCGCTTGTAGTCGCAGGCGGCGGGCGTCGTCAGCACCGTCTCGCCATCGCACAACCCGAACAGGGAGAACTCGCGCCCGGCCAGGTACTCCTCGATCAGCAGGCGACTGCCGGCCAGGCCGAGGCCACCGTCCACCAGCAGCCGCTCGACCCAGGCCCGCGCCGCCGCCGGCTCGGTCGCCACCAGCACCCCTTTGCCCTGCGCCAGCCCATCCGCCTTCAGCACCAGCGGGTAGCGCCGGCCGTCGAGCGCGCGCAGCGCCGTCGCCGCGTCGTCGTAGACTTCGGCACGGGCGGTCGGCACGCCGGCGGCGCGCATGACGTCCTTTGCCCACCACTTGCTGCTCTCGATGCGCGCCGCCGCCTGCGTCGGCCCATAAGCGGCGATGCCGGCCGCCGTTAGCGCGTCGACTAGCCCGGCGCCGAGCGGGTCGTCCGGCGCGACGATGACGCGGTCGATGCGCTGCGCCCGTGCCGCGGCAACCTGCCCGGTCAGGTCCATGGCCGCCACCGGCAGGTTCTCGGCCAGCGCGGCCGTGCCGGCGTTGCCGGGCGCACAGAAGAGCGCCGTGCAGCGCGGGCTCTGCCGCACCGTCCAGGCCAGCGCATGCTCGCGCCCGCCACCGCCAACGATCAGCACCCGCACGCTGCCCTCCTCCGCGCCTTTCACCGTACAGCCGGCCGTCGCGAAACCGGGCGGTCCGCGACCCTGGCAGGACTCGAACGAGCGGCGCCCCCGCTCGGCAACAGGCGGCGGGCCGCGTGGCCTCACTGGCAATCAAACGACGAAGCGCCAGATGATGAAGGCGGCTATCCAGCGCGGCAACGCACCGATCGCGAAACGCACGCATCGCCGCGATCGCGCCAGCATAATCGGCCGGCCGCCGGGTCATCATGCCCGCCAGGAGCGCGCTGGGAGGCGAAGCGGCGGCCGGAGAGCAGGATTCTAACCGGCTTCAAACGATGTTCCTATCGTTCGGATCGTCTTGGGATGCTACAAATGAAGACGAGCGGCGCCGGACAGTGCTCGACGCGGTCGCCGCTCTCTGCCATAGCCTCGTGGCAGGGTCGCGCCGTGGCCGACGGGTCGCGGCAGCATCACCTGATCGGTGTCGGGTGAGGAGGGTACGGATGCTCAGACTCAGGTTCATTACGCTGTCGGTCTTGATGACCTTTTTGTTTGCGCTGGTGGCGCCGGTGCTGGTGCCGCTCACCGCCATGGAAACGTCGGCCTTCCCGATCGAAAACAACGTTCGCATGAGCCTGGTCGTCAATGGTGTGCCGATCCCGGTCGATCCGGACGATACTGACAACCCGCTCTACTATCAGTACTATCGCGGGGGCAACCAGCTCCTGAATGCCTGCCCCGGCTCGATCATCGACATCACGCTCAGCATCCAATCGCACATCGTAAAGCCCGGCCAGCTCGCAGTCGGCTGGCAGCCGTACGGCGGACGGATGACCTTCCTGGGCGAAACCGGGACGAGCAATCCGGCTAGCCTGGCGCCAAAGCAGCCGGCCGGCTCGACCACCTCGCCCATCACGGTCAGCAACGTGGTCAGCGGCAACTCGATCACCTTGCGCTTCCGCCAGAACACCGGCCACAACAACGTCACGGCTGGTGTCAATGGCCAGGGAGGCGTCGGCACCCACGTCGAGCTGGACTGCTACGTCACGCCGACGAACACGCCGACGGTCACGCCGACGGATACGCCGACGAATACGCCAACGGTCACGCCGACAGATACGCCGACGAACACCCCAACGAACACGCCGACGAACACCCCGACCAATACCCCGACGAACACGCCGACGAACACGCCGACGAACACCCCGACCAATACCCCGACCAATACCCCGACGAACACGCCAACCAACACGCCAACCAACACGCCAACCAACACGCCAACCAACACGCCAACCAATACCCCGACCAACACGTCCACACCTATTGCCGATACCCAGACCCCTGTTCCGACGAACACGCCGACGAACACGCCGACCAAGACCAACACGCCGACGAACACGCCGACTAAGACCAACACGCCGACGAACACGCCGACTAAGACCAACACGCCGACGAACACGCCGACTAAGACCAACACCCCGACCAAGACGCCAACCAACACGGCTACGCCCTACGTCTGCAACCCAGAGATCGGCAGTGGCACGCTCAAGACCTTCTCGTATCACATCACCAACCCGTACACCAACAAGGACATCTGGGTCAGCGATCTGGCTGGCAACGTCGGTCAGGGCGACACCGTTGAGGTCTTCTTCGAGGTCATCAACGGCACGCTCAAGCTGACGATCGTCTCCTACAAAGCGCCCGGCCCGGACTGGGACGAGAGCACGGCCGACCAGCAGGTGGTCTTCGATTACGAGACGATCGTGATCTCCTGCGGCAAGGGCTCGATGAAGATCGAGGTGCCGAAGTGCTACTTCCAGATCGACTTCGTCTACGGTGAGAAGATCGTTCAGTTCAACCCGCCGCACGTCACCTACAGTGCGCAGGGCCGCCTGATCGACCATGACAACGGCGGCAC
Source organism: Chloroflexota bacterium (assembly GCA_020849725.1). Next base: position 3,006 of record JADLAZ010000118.1, on the reverse strand, counting down.
CAAGTCCTGCGCCTCGCCGACGTCGACACCGACCAAGACGCCGACCAAGACGCCAACAGTAGCCAAGACGCCGACCAAGACGCCGACGCCGAAAGTGTGTCCGACCAAGTCCTACCATTGGGGTGTCGCCGATGATGCGTTCACCGGTGGTGGTGGCGGCTCGGACTGCGTTACACCGACCAGGACGCCGACGCCCGTTCGCACCCCGACCAAGACGCCGACGCCGAAAGTGTGCCCGACCAGGTCCTATTCCTGGGACGTCGCCGATGATGGGTTCACCGGTGGTGGTGGCGGTTCGAGCTGCGTCACACCGACCAGGAGTCCGAACCGCTGACCCGGGCAAACGCGCCTGACGGGTGACCCGCCCACGCGGGTGGCTCACTCGTCAACCGATATCGAACTCACGTGGCGGCTGGTGGGAGCATCAGCCGCCGTTTGCTGTCTGGTGCGTGGCTGACGGCAGAACGGCCCAGGCTAACCCGTCCGGGCACCAGATGAACTACGGGTCTGTCCGGCTGGGGAGCTAGCGATGCCCGCTCACTCCCACTCGATCGTGGCTGGGGGCTTGCTGCTGATGTCATAGACGACGCGGTTGACGCCGGCCACCTCGTTGACGATCCGGTTGCTGATGCGCGCCAGCAGGTCGTGCGGCAGCCGTGCCCAGTCGGCGGTCATGGCGTCGGCGCTGGCGACAGCGCGCACGGCGATCACTTCGGCGTAGGTGCGGCCGTCGCCCATCACGCCGACCGTCTGCACCGGCAGCAGCACGGCGAAGTACTGCCAGACGTCGCGCGCCATCGGGTCGCGGTCGATCTCCTCGCGCACGATCGCGTCGGCGGCGCGCAGCCGCGCCAGTCGCTCCGGCGTCAGCGCGCCCAGGCAGCGCACGGCCAGGCCGGGGCCGGGGAAGGGCTGGCGGTAGACGATCTCCTCCGGCAAGCCCAGTTGCAGCCCGACCGCCCGCACCTCGTCCTTGAACAGCCAGCGCAGCGGCTCGACCAACTGGAAGCGCATGTCGGCCGGCAGCCCACCGACGTTGTGATGGGTCTTGATGCGGTCGGCGGCACGGCTGTCGGCGGTCTTGCTCTCGATCACGTCCGGGTAGAGCGTGCCCTGGGCCAGGAAGTCGAACTGGCCGAGCTTGGCTGCCTCGGCTTCAAACACGCGCACGAACAGCTCGCCGATAACGCGCCGCTTGCGCTCTGGGTCGACCACGCCGGACAGCTTTTCCAGGAAGCGGTCGCCGGCATCGACGGCCACCAGATTCAGGCCGAAGTGGCGCTGGAAGACCTCGACCACCTGCGCGGCCTCGCCCTGGCGCAGCAGGCCATTGTCGACGAAGACGCACACCAGGCGGTCGCCGATGGCGCGGTGCAGCAGCGCCGCTGCGACGGAACTATCGACGCCGCCGCTCAGACCGAGCAGCACCCGGCCGTCGCCCACCTGCCGGCGGATGTCGGCTGTCGCCCGCTCGACGAAGGAGCCGGCCGTCCAGTTGCCGGTCAGCCCGCAGGTGTCGTAGAGGAAGTTGCGCAGCACGGTCATGCCGTGGACGGTGTGGGCGACCTCGGGGTGGAACTGGACGGCCTTGATGCCGTCGCGCGCCATTGCCGCCAGGTGGCCGTTGTGGCTGCGCGCCAACTCCTGGAAGCCTGGCGGCGCGGCCTCGATGTGATCGCCGTGGCTCATCCAGACGTCCTGATCGGCCACCAGCCCGGCGAAGAGCGGGTCGGGGGCGGTGATGTGGATCCGAGCCGGGCCGTACTCGCGCCGCTCGGCCGGGGCGACCTGCCCGCCGAGCGCCCGCGCCAGGAGCTGCATGCCGTAGCAGATGCCCAGCACTGGCAGGCCAGCGGCCAGCACCCAGTCCGGCAACTGCGGCGCGCCCGGCTCGTAGACGCTGGCCGGCCCACCCGACAGGATGATGCCGCGCGGCCGGAGCGCCGCCACCTGCGCCCAGGGCGCATCGTGCGGCAGCAACTCGCAGTAGACGCGCAGCTCGCGCACGCGCCGGGCGATCAGTTGCGCCGTCTGCGAGCCGAAGTCGATCACGACGACGGTGTCGACGGCCGGCGCCGTGCCGGCGGGGTCCGCGGCGTCGTGCTGGTCGATGGGAACGCTGGGGGGCGAAGCGGTCATCCCGTGCCTCCTGGAGAGCCTCGGCGGCGCGCCTCACGCTGGAGGCATCACGACGTACTGTTGGTCGAACTCCCAGCCGTCGACCGCTTCCAGTTCGATCTCGATGCGCGGCCGGAGCGGGTCGATGCGCTTGATCAGGTGGATGTCGACGATGCGGTTGTCGTTGAGGCGGAGCGTCTCGCAGATGGCGTCCTGAGTGATCTTCAGGCCGCCGTCGAGGTCGCGGCGCAGCGGTGTCTCGAAGTAGAAATCGATGAACAGCGCCAGGAAGGCCGACTCCAGCCGCGCCAGCTCGGCGGCGGCGACGCGGCCGGCGGCGATCTCGCGGCGCAGGTGATCGCGCACGGCGCGCTTGTAGGCGGCAGCCTCCTTGCTCAGCGCCCGCCGCCCGTTGACGGTGACGTACTGGTTGTTGACGCTCGGCGGCATCGGCAGCACCAGCCGCATGGCGCGTGTCCCTCGTAGGCGCGGCCAGCCCCCTGGAAGTATAGCGGCTCGCTGGCCGGCGCTCGCTCAGTGAACGGCCGGCCAGCAGTCTGGGTGCTGGGAGTGGCTTCGACTGCGCTCAGCCAACGAGGGCGTCGGCTCCGCTCCGCGGCCGGAGCGATAGCGAAGGCAGCCAGCGGGCAGGGGCCCTCACCCCGGCCCTTGCCCAGAGGGAGAGGGCCAGGGTGAGGGAGTCAGGCGGCCCGCTCGGTCGCGGTGGGAACGGTGGGCGGCTCCAGCAGCAGGGCCAGCGTCGCGTCGGGGATGCGGGCGCAGGCGGCCACCACCGCCGGGTCGAACTGGCTGCCGGCGCAGCGGGCCAGCTCGGCCCGCGCCGCCGCCAGCGGCATCGCCGCCCGGTAGGGGCGCTGCGAGGTCATC
>JADLAZ010000117.1 GCA_020849725.1 Chloroflexota bacterium | reverse complement strand
CGGGCGGCTTCACGCCGGCCCGCATCGCCGCCTTCGAGCGAGAGGGCGTGCCGGCCGACATCTATGGCGTCGGCTCCTACCTGCTCAGCAAGAGCAGCCGCGATGGCACCTCGACCGATTTCACCGCTGACATCGTGCGCGTTCGTGTCGGCGATGACTGGCCGGTGCTGGCCAAGGTCGGCCGCGCCCCCGGCGACAACCCGATGCTGGAGCGGGTGCGCTAGCGGCTGGAACTGGGCGCCGCTTGTCGGCTACATGCCAGGCGCTGTCCAGTCTTGACGGGCCAGGCAGGACGCGTGCTCGAAGTCGCGCTGGTTGCGGGTGACGAGGACCATGTTCGCGAGGAGCGCGATCGCGGCGACCTGACGCTCCGAGCTAGCGTGGCGTCGCACCACGCCCAGCCCCCGCGCAGCTACCCCTCGGCCATTAGCACCTCGTCACGCAGCGGGTTGACATGCAGCCGATCGGTCAGCGCGAGCCAGGGGTGGGTTGTGACCCATCGGTACTCATGCCCAGCACCCCGGTAACCGGGCGCGAGCCTGCCGCGTACGTTCCAATAAGCGAGCTATTGGCCATCGGGCCTGCCACACTGGCCGCGGTCGTCCCACGGCTGGTGTCGTCCGCGCTTCTGGCGAGATGCTAGAATTGCTAGGAATGAGCATTGCCGCAACAGGTGAATGATGGGATGGCCGGCACGATGAATGGCAAGCCTGCTGTTGGCATCGGGGTCCGTGCGCGCTGGGCGCAGTTTCGGGGCGTCGATGTGGTTCCGTTGGCGCGGCCGCTGGGCGTGGTGCTGGCGGTGGGGGGGGCGGTGCGCGCCGCCGCGCTCATGCGCCCACCCGACCGGCCGGGGCTGCTCGACAGCGCCTGGCCCTGGTTGATCGGCAGCCTGGTCGTGTTCGTGCTGGTCACAGCCGGGCAGCCGGTAGCGCGCTGGCTCGTCGCCCATGAGGAGGCCAGGCAGCCGGCGCGGCTCTGGCTGATGGGCGTGTCGCTGGTGGCCGGCGCCGTGGCTGTGCTGGCCTATGCGCTGGGGCTGGCCCCGCAGCCGGCGCTGATCATTGCCTGGGCGGCGGGGCAGCTCGCCTGGATCGCCGCCTTCGTGCCCTGGCCGCCGCGCCGGCTCGCCATCAGCCGCGCCGGCTGGCTGGAGATGGTCGGTGTGGTGGCGGTGCTGGCGGTCGCGGCGGCCATGCGCCTCTGGGGTGGCTCGGGGTTGCCGCTGCGCTTCCATGGCGACATGGCCTCCTATGGCCTGCAGGCGCGCGCGATGCTGCAGCCGAACGCCATCGATTTCTTCGGCGTCGGCTGGGCGGGCATTCCGGTCATGGGCTATCTGCCGTATGCCGCGACGATGGCGGTGTTCGGCGATAGCCTGGCCGGGTTGAATGCCGCGCCGGTGATCATGGGGCTCCTGTCGCTGGTCGGCGTGTATCTCCTGGGGCGCGACCTTTTCGGCTGGCGGCCGGCGCTGTTCGCGCTGGCACTGGCGGCCGGCGCCATCGCTCACCTGCACTTCAGCCGGTCGGCGGCGTATATCGACCCGATGATGTGGGTTGTCTGGAGCGTCTACTTCCTGGTGCTCGGGCTGCGCCATGGTTGGCTGTGGGCGATGGCTACCGGTGGCGTGCTGGCGGCGTGGGCGATGCAGACCTACTACCCCGGCCGGCTGATCGTGCCGCTGCTGGTGCTGCTGCTGGTCGTGACAGCGCTGGCCGGCTGGCGGGCGCTCTGGTCGCGGTGGGTCGGGGTCGGGGTTGCCGTGGCCGGTCTGCTGCTTGGCATGGGGCCGGCGCTCGTCTACTTCGCGCGCAAGCCGCATGACTTCACCGCCCGCACGCAGGATGTGCTGCTGACCACGCCGGACGTGTGGACGCACACGGCGGCCAAGTACGGCCTGGAGCGCGCCGATGTCGTCGGCGTGCTGTGGCAACAGGTCCAGCGCGCCGGGCTGGGTTTCTGGCGCTTCAGCGACGGCACGACTCAGTTCGGCATCGAGCGGCCGATGCTCGATCCGCTGGCCGGCGGGTTGCTGCTGCTGGGCATCGGCTACACGCTCTGGCGATGCCGGCAGCCGGCGGCGCTGCTGCTGCTCGGCTGGGGGTTGGGCTACATCGCCGCCGCGGCCACCACGGTCGACCCGCCGGGGTCGACGCGGATGCTGGGCATCGTCGCGCCGGCGGCGCTGCTCGGCGGGCTGGCGCTCGATCGGGGACTACGGGTGCTGCTGCCGGGCCGGCGCTGGACGATCGCCGCGCTGGCGCTCGGACTGGTAACCGTGGGGGTGTCGATGGGCATCACCTGGCGTGACTATGTGGCGTGGGGCACGAGCGGGCGCTCCGTCGAGCTGCGCACACACATCGCCCGCTTCCTGATGGCGCAGCCGGCCGACGTCCCGATCGTGATGATCAGCCGCGACTATGGCTGGAAGGACCGCGATTTCGAGTTCTTGCTGCCCGACCACACCGGCATGTCGATTGCGGCCGAGGACGTGGCGAAGGACGCCACGGCCCTGCCGCCCGGTCGCATCATCGTCATCCTCGGGCAGGAGGCGCTGCCGCTGGTGACGCTGCTGCAAGAGCGCTATCCGGCAGGTCGGCTCATCGACGGCAGCATCCCGCCGGTTCGCAATGCCTTCCACGCCTTTCTCATCGAGAGCGAGTGACGGCTGCCAGGGGGTGTCATTTCCGTGCGTCAGCCGCCGGCCCCAGTAACTGTTCACACTTGCCCGGATGGGCCTTGTCCATTCGGTCAAACTACCGCTGGACCAGCCCACCGGTAGTAGTGCAACACCGGTAGGGCACCAAGGCTTGTAGCGGGCAGCGATTGAGCCGTTGCGACCGGGACGATCAGCCACCCAAGGGTGAACAGTTACCCCGGCCCCAGGTGATGCTGGTCGGGCGCGTCGCGTATGCTTACGATAGCGGCGGTGTCGCCGGAGACAGCGATGAGGGTCGGTCGCATGCGCCAGCACATTGCCCAACGGATGATCCTGGTGGTGTTGCTCACGCTGCTCGCTGGCTGCGGGACGAGCGCGCCGCCGCGTCTGGTGGTCGGCCAGACGCCGACGCCGGTGCCGAATGTTGGCCCGCCGAGCGCGGCCCAGGCGACGACGACAACGGCCATGGCCACCGCCCAGGCGCAGGTGCGGCGCGGCGGGCCACGCCAGCGGCTGTGGTTGATCACCGGCGGCAGCGGCAGCGCCGAGGAGCGCTTCGGCCGCGGCATCGCCCAGAGCATCACCGACAAGCTCGACGGGTATGAAGGCACGGTCGAGGTGTCGAACGGCGACGCGCTAGACTTGATCGCGCTGGGCAAACACCAGAGCGATCTGGCGATCGTGACGACCGACGCGGCGGCCGAGGCGCTGGCCGTGGCCGGGGCAGCGCTGCCGGTGCGGGCGCTGGCGCGCCTCTATCCGAACGTGCTGCACCTGGTGGTGCGGGCGGATAGCCCGGTGCGGTCGCTGGCCGACCTGCGCGGCCGCACGGTAGCGCTCGGCGCGCCGGGCAGTCCGACCGAGGTGCTGGCGCGGCGCGTGCTGGCAACGGCGAGCCTGGGCGGGCCGGGCGACGTGGTCGCGCCGGTGCTGGCGCCGGGCGAGGCGCTCCTGGCGCTGCGCGAGCGCACGGTCGATGCCGTCTTCTGGCTGGGGCCGGCGCCGGCGGAGCCGTTGACGGCACTGGCGCAGCGCCAGGATGTCGCCGTCCGGTTCATCCCGCTGGATGAGGCGGCGATGCGGCTGGCGGCCCAGCATCCCGGCATCTACCAGCCGGTGACGGTGCCAGCCGCGACCTATCCGGGGCAGGCGCAGGCCGTGCCGACCGTGGGCGTCGACACGGTGCTAGTGGCGGGCGCGGGCCTGGACGAGCGGCTGGCCTACGGCGTCACCCGGGCGATGTTCGACAACATTCGCGAGTTGCCCTTCTTCCATCCCGCGGCCCAGCGATTGACGCTGTTGACCGGCGCTCAGGTCGCGCCGCTGCCGTTCCATCCTGGCGCGAGCCGCTTCTACCAGGAGAAAGGCGTGCTACCGCCGGCCCCGTAGCCATCGGGGCGGCCATGCTATACTGTGCGGGACTGGTTCGGGGGAATGCTGGAATTGGCAGACAGGCGTGACTTAGGATCACGTGCCGCGAGGCGTGAGGGTTCGAGTCCCTCTTTCCCCACTTGGAACGACTCGGTGGGCATAGGCCGGGCCATTCCACCATGGTTCTACCATAGGTCAGGAAGCTGGTAGCGCACGCATGCCCCACCCACGGATGGGGTGTGTCGCGCCACGGACACAGGTGCAAGCCACGCCGATGGGCATGGGCGAAGCTGACACCCGCGCCAAACTGATCGACCCGGCGATTCATGCGCGCGGGTGGACGGAGGAGTTGATTCGGCGCGAGGAGTCGGCCGGGGCGATCGAGATCGTCGACGGCACGGCGAAGAAGCAGGCCAAGGGGCGGGTCGATTACACACTGCGCGTCAAGGTGACGCCGGATACGCAACCGGTGGCGGTGGCGCTGATCGAGGCCAAGGCGGAGGACCTCGCGCCGGCGCATGGGTTGGAGCAGGCCAAGCGCTACTGCATGCGCCTGAACGTGCCGTTCGTGTTCTCGACGAATGGTCACCTGGTGGTCGAGTACGACCGCACGACCGGCCTCACCAGCGCCCCGTTCCCGATCACCGACTTCCCCAGCCCGACCGACTTGCGCGCCCGGTACGAGGCGGCGAAAGGCTTCAGCCTGACCGATCCGGCGGCGCGTCCGCTGCTGACGCGCTATCGGCTCGGCGAGAGTGGGCGCCGCTACTATCAGGACGCGGCGATCCGGGCGGTGTTCGAGAAGATCGCCCGCTGCGAGCGCGACGGCCAGCCCAAGCGGGCGCTGCTGTCGCTGGCGACCGGCGCGGGCAAGACCTTCATCGCCGTCAATCTGCTGCGGCGCATCGCCGACGCTGGGCAACTGCGCCGGGCGCTGTTCGTCTGCGACCGCGATGAGCTGCGGTCGCAGGCCACCGGCGCCTTCCAGGGCCTCTTCGGCGCGGACGCCGCCGCTGTCTCCGGCACGGACGCGGCCAAGAACGCGCGCGTGCTGATCGCGACGTATCAAACGCTCGACGTCGACAGCGACGCGGCCGACGCCACCTTCCTGACGGCGAACTACCCGCCCGACTACTTCAGCCACATCGTCATCGACGAGTGCCACCGCTCGGCGTGGGGCAAGTGGTCGCAGGTGCTGACGCACAACCCCGGCGCGGTCCAGATCGGCCTGACGGCAACGCCCCGCCAGCTCACGATTGCCGAGCACTCCGGCGAGGCGGCGGCCGATCTCCAGATCAGCGCCGACAACCTGCGCTACTTTGGCGAGCCGGTGTACGAGTACGACATGAGCCAGGGGATCGAGGATGGCTACCTGGCCGCCTGCGAGGTGGTCCGGCGTGACATCTTCTTCGAGCGCAAGCCGGCCAGCGAGCGCGACACCGGCCTGGAGCAGGCCGACCTGGCGGGCAGGACGATCACGGACGCGACGACGGGTCAGCCGCTGACGCTGGCGGAGACGCGCGCCCGCTACGAGGCGACGAGTTTTGAGGACCGGCTGGTGCTGCCTGACCGGGTGGCGGCGATGTGCGCGGACCTGTTCGCGCAGCTGCTGGCGACGGGCGGGCCGGAGCAGAAGACGATCATCTTCTGCGCGCGTGACCGCCACGCCGACGATGTGGCCATCGCGCTCAACAACCTCTACGCGACCTGGTGCGCGGCGCGAGGCCGGGCGCCGGTCGAGGCGTATGCCTTCAAGTGCACGGCCGCCAGCAGCGGCAACGACGCGCTGACCGACCTGCGCGGCGGCTCGCGCCACCACTTCATCGCCACGACGGTCGATCTGCTGACGACCGGCGTCGACGTGCCGGTGGTGCGGAACATCGTCTTCTTCAAGTACGTGCGCTCGCCGATCGCCTTCTACCAGATGGTCGGGCGCGGCACGCGGCTGGACGTGGCCACCAACAAACTCATGTTCCGCGTCTACGACTACACGGACGCGACGCGCCTGTTCGGTGAGGCGTTCGTGACGCGGCCGACGCCGGCCGAGCCGGCGAAGCCGGGCGGCGATGGCCGGCCGCCCGAGCGGATCGTCCAGGTGGAAGGGTTCGCGGTCGAGATCACCGACGCCGGCCGCCTGATCGTGACGATGGTCGACGGCACGGCGATGCCGGTGACGGTGGAGGAGTACAAGGAGCGGCTGGCGGCGCGGCTGGTGGCGGAAGCGCCGACGCTGGACGCGTTCCGCGCTTGCTGGGTGGTGCCGAGCGAGCGCCGCGCGTTGCTCGGCCACCTGCCCGACGGCGGGCGCTCGGCCACCCTCGTGCGTTCCCTGGAGGAGATGGCCGACTACGACCTGTATGACGTGCTGGCCGAGCTTGGCTACGGGCTGGCGCCACGCACGCGCCGCGACCGGGCAGATGCCTTCACGTACAAACACGCGGATTGGCTGGGCGGTTTGCCGTCAACGACCACGGCGGCGCTCACCGCCCTGGCGGGCCAGTTCGCCCGCTCGGGCACCGAGGGATTGGAGAGTCCGCGCGTGTTTGAGGTGCCGGACGTGGTGCGGGCTGGGGGCCTGGCGGCGCTGCGGGCGCTGGGTCGGCCGGCAGAGGTGCTGCGTGAGACGAAGAAAAGGCTGTTCGCGGCATGAGCCACCACGCCAGTGTTGTCGAAGGCCGTGGTCCATCCAATGCGCTGGCAGGGAGATGGCAGACGGTGCGCCTTGGCGATGTTGGCGAGATCGTGTCCGGCATCACGCTTGGCCGTCGGCTCATGGGACAGCCAACGCGGCCAGTCCCGTACCTCCGAGTGGCCAATGTGAAGGACGGTCGGCTGGACCTATCTGAGGTGTACCAGATTGAGGTAACGGAAGGGGAGATCGCCAAATTGCGGCTGAGGTGGGGCGATCTCCTCCTCACCGAGGGCGGCGATCCGGACAAGCTTGGCCGTGGAACATACTGGAACGATGAACTGCCCGAGTGCATCCATCAGAACCATGTCTTTCGTGTCCGCTTCAATACAGACCAATTCGATCCTGCCTTCGTCGCGGCCTACATTGGCTCACCGAGCGGCAAGGCCTATTTCCTTACCCATGCCAAGCAGACCACGGGCATCGCAACCATCAATCAGAAGGTGTTGGGCAACTTTCCCTTGATAGCACCGTCCCTCCCCGAGCAGCGCCGCATCGCCGCGCAGGTGGCGGAGCAGATGGCGGCGGTGGAGCGGGCGCGGGCGGCGGCGGCGGCGCAGGTGGCGGGGGCGCGGGAGTTGGCCCCGGCGTACATCAGGACCGCGTTCCGGTCAGTTCAAGGTGAGGACATGCCTCGCGTCCCGCTGGATGATCTATGCTCGATCGTTGCGCCCCAAGTGGACCCACGACTACCAGAGTATGGTTCACTGCCTCATGTCAACGGCGAGAATATCGAGAGTGGAACTAGGAGATTATTGACTGTCCGATCCGCCTCGGAAGATGGGATGAAGAGCGGAAAATACCTCTTCAAGAGAGGAGACGTGCTTTATTCGAAATTGCGGCCATATCTGAGAAAGGTAGTTGTTGCAGACTTTGATGGCCTATGCAGTGCTGATATGTATCCGATCGAGGTCGCTTCCGATCGCCTCGATCCGAACTATCTGGCATGGCTCCTCCTATCAGACGAATTCACGGTCTACGCCGAAGAGGAGTCGCGCCGAGCGAGGATGCCCAAACTCAATCGCGAGCAGCTATTTGCCTGGCAAGCTCCGGTTCCTTCGTTGGAAACGCAGCGGCAGATCGCCAGTAGTATTGAGCGCAGCATTGAACAGGCACATCAGGTGCGCCGGCTTCTCGATCAGGCGGCGCATAGTATCGATGCGTTGCCGGCGGCCATCCTGAAGCGAGCGTTCGCGGGCGGCGCGGGGGCCGGCGGGGAGGCCGGCGAATGAATTCGCGCCTCGGGGGCGCTGCGGCGCCACAAAGTCCGCCTGCGCGGACTGGGTGTGGTTCCGTCCTAACCCGCGAAGGCGGGTTTCGTGGCCCGCAGGCCCTTGAGGCGCGGTTTCAACCGCCGGCTCGCTGTCTCTGGCACCGTGCCCCATCGTCGCGGTCGGCACCCTGGGCGTCGGCCTCGTTTCAACCGCCGGCTCGCTGTCTCTGGCACCGTGCCCCATCGTCGCGGTCGGCACCCTGGGCGTCGGCCTCGTTTCAACCGCCGGCCCGCTGTCTCCGGCACCGTCCGCAGGCCATCCTGCTTGGGCCACCGTGCCTCGAAAACCCTGCTCCGACGCTCTCCTGTGATCCCTTGGCTGCCATCTCCTGGCTCTGGTGCCCTGGCTCTGGTGCCCCAGCCCTGGCTCCTTGATCCCATCCCTGGCTGGCGAACCCGTGACCTTTGACGGCATCTTGCACCAGGACGTGCCTGGAGTATGCTGCCCGCGATGGTGAGCGGCGGATGGGCCGGCGGTTGAAACCGCGCCTGAAGGGCCTGCCGGCCACGAAGTCCGCCTTCGCGGACTGGGGTGGGTGAGGACAACCCGCCTCTGCGGGTTCGCTGGCCGTGAACAGACGACCACGCTCAAGCGAGTTAGCGATGCGGAGTAGTCAGACAGCACTCTTCGTGCATTTGGTTTGGGCGACGTGGGACCGTCTCCCGTTGCTCAACGACGACCTGCGTCGACCGATCTACCGGGCGATTGAAGCGAAGTGCCTGGAACGTGGCGCCAGGGTCATTGCGCTCGGCGGCGTGGCCGACCATGTGCATCTGCTCGTGGAGTTGCCGGCGACGCTCGCGGTCGCCGATCTCGTCAAGCATGTTAAGGGCGCCTCCGCTCATCTGGCGACCCATCACCTTGCGCCAGGTGAGATGTTCAAATGGCAAGGTGGCTATGGCGCGTTCTCGGTCAGCCCACGGCAATGCACCGAGGTGCGCGACTACATCGGGGCTCAGGCGGCGCATCACGCTGCTGGCGCCCTGGTGCCCGCGTGGGAGCCCCATATGACTGACACGGATGCATTGGACGGCACGGAGCAACCCGCGTAGGCGGGTTTTGTGGCCCGCAGGCCCCCGAGGCGCGAATTCATTCGCCGGCCCCATCCGACCCCCACTTGTCTGCCTTCGAAAGCCGGCTTTCGAAGCGCCGGTCACTTCGAAAGGATTCGGCCGATTTCTTTCAGAGTGAGCAGCGCCGCGAACGGCGCCGCCCCTGTCCACGCTCGACGCCAATGAGGAGGTCTGATGCCCCGCGCCACCAGGACCACCCGCACCGCGACGAACGGCAACGGCAAGCGCTTCACCACCCAGCAATCGCTCGACAGCGCCATCTACGCCATTTGCGACATCCTGCGCCGCTCCAACTGCGCCGGGGCGCTGCAGTACGTCCCTGAACTGACCTGGCTGCTCTTCCTGCGGCTGCTGGATGAGCGCGAAGCGATCGAGGCCGAGCGGGCCGAGGCGGTTGGCGCGGACGACACGCCGTCGCTGGTCGCGCCGTACCGCTGGCGCGACTGGGCCGCGCCGGATGGGGCGAAGCGCATCGAACTGCACATGGGGGCGCTGGGCGGCTACTTCGGCTTCGTCAACGGCGACCTGCTGCCGCACCTCAAGGGCTTGCGCGACCGCCCCAACGCCAGCGCACGCCAGAAGGTCATCAGCCAGGCGCTCTCCGGCACCGAGCGCGTCCGTGTCGACACCGAGCGCAACTTCCTGGATGTGCTCGACCGCGTCCACCAGATCACCGGCGACCAGATCGACACGACGCACATGTTCGGCCTGTCGCAGGTGTACGAGGGCCTGCTGCTGCGCATGGGCGAGAAGAGCAACGACGGCGGCCAGTTCTTCACGCCGCGCGAGGTGATCCGGGCGATGATCCAGACGGTCGCGCCGCGCGTGGGTGAGACCGTCTATGACCCCTGTTGCGGGACCGGCGGCTTCCTGGTGCAAGCCTACGAGCACATGCAGAGCGGTCTGGGCGACGCGGTGACGCCGGACCAGATCGAGACGCTCCGCCGCGCCACCTGCTATGGGCGCGAGAAAGAGCAACTCATCTACCCCATCGCGCTGGCGAACCTGGTGCTGCACGGCATTGACGAGCCGCACATCTGGCACGGCAACACGCTGACCGGCAATGAGACCTACGGCGGCCTCTTCCAGCAAGCGCCGTCGCTGTTCGACGTCGTGCTGACCAATCCGCCGTTCGGTGGCAAGGAAGGCCGCGACGCCCAGACCCGCTTCGCCTACAAGACGGGCGCGACCCAGGTGCTCTTCCTGCAGCACGTCATCGACAGTCTCAAGCCGGGCGGGCGCTGCGGCATGGTGATCGACGAGGGCGTGCTGTTTCGGACGACGGAGACGGCCTTCGTCCAGACCAAGCGCAAGCTGCTGGACGACTGCGACCTCTGGTGCATCCTCAGCCTGCCGGCCGGGGTGTTCACGGCCGCCGGCGCGGGCGTCAAGACGAACCTGCTGTTCTTCACGAAGGGTCAACCGACCGAGCGGGTCTGGTACTACGATCTGTCCGACATCAAGGTCGGCAAGAAGACGCCGCTCACCGTGGCCCACTTCGAGCCATTCTTCCGCCTCCTGCCCGAGCGCGCCGACAGCGAGCGGAGTTGGACGGTCACCAGAAAGTCGATCGAGGACCGGAACTACGACCTGAAGGCGGTCAACCCGAACGCGCGCGGCGACGCCGACACGCGCACGCCGGAGGAACTGCTGGACCTAATCGAGGCGAAGGGACGCGAGGTGACCGAGGCGCTGGCCACGCTGCGCCAGATGGCGCGCGCCTGAGTCGGCTGGTATGACCGGGTCTCGGCGCGCCGCCGGGAGATTACCAGGGCATGGTCCGGCCGGCCAGCCGGCGAAGCTCATCGATGAACGCGTCCGTGCCCGCCGTGACGCTGGAGCTGCGCGCGCCCAGGTCGTACAGCGCCCGCCAGTCGTCCGGCCGCATCGTGCAGTACATCGCTACCCCGGTCGCCCGGCAGGCGTCGCGCATCCGCAGCCGCGACGCCTCCATCGCCGCGCCATAGGGTGGGTCGTGGGCGAAGTCGGGGTCGGCCTCGTACCCGTCCGTGAAATAGCGCGGCGCTAGCGACATGCCCATGTCGCCCGGTCCCCACTCGGCCATGCCGATGCCCGGCACGGCCAGGATCGCCTCACACCGCTCCAGGCCGCGCTTGTTCTCGATCTTGAGCGCCAGCAGGAGCTCGCCCTCAGGGTTGAGCGGCCAGGGATCGGCCCTGGCCATGTACTCGGCTGCTGACAGGCCCCAGATCTCGGCGGCGTAGCCCTGGCCACCGCCGCCGCGCCGGCCGATGGTGTCGTCGCTGGCGCTGGGTGTGCTCATCGGGTAGCGTGCGGCGGCGACATACGCCTGCGCCGCCGCCGGCGTTTCGGCATGACAGAGGATGATGCCGTGGACGCCGGCCGCCAGCACGTGGGCGATCTGCCAGGCGTTGGCCTGCACGACCTCGGCCGAGATGCCCGTTGCCGGCAGCGTCACCAGCACCGGCGGCGCGCGGTGGCCGCTGCGGGTCGGGCCGCCGTCGACCAGGCCGCGCATGAAGGCGCGCAGCCCGCCCATGTCGAACGGGTGATGCTCGAACTCGACGATGATGTAGTCGTAGGGCGTCTGGGCTGTCGCCACGCCCGCCGCGTGCGTCAATGACGGCGCCCGCACGCCGAAGGTCGGCTGGTCCTGCTCCAGCAGCTCGATGAGCCGGTTGACGCGTGCCATGTCGCCTCCTCCGCCGCGTGCGCGGCTGTCGCCGTCCACTGCCAGGCCACCCACCCATCCAGCTCGTGCCTGCCCGCCGGCTCCGCGCGGAGCCGGCATCGTCCCCGGCCTCCCCGGCCGTCAGGCGCGACAGGTCACCAGCGTCTTGATCCCCTGCCCCGATCGCGCGGTGTCGAATGCCAGAGCGATGTCGGACAGGCCAAAGCGATGCGAGACGAGCGAAACCAGATCGAGGCGGCCGAGCCAGGCGATCGCGGCGCTGATGTCGTCGTCGCCACGGGCGCCGTAGCTGCCGCGCAGCGTCAGGTTGCGGCGATGGAACCGGTAGATCGGCAACTCCAGGCGCGCCTCGGTCGAGTTGACGCCGACCATCACCGCCACGCCACCCTCGCGCAGGGCGTCCAGGCAGTCGGCCAGCGGCGCTGGGCGACCGGCCGTCTCGAGGGCGACATCGACGCCGGCGCCGCCGGTGAGCGCCGCGACCGCGTCGGCCAGGCGCTCGCGAGTCGGATCGACCACTGCCACGGCGCCGAGACGGCGGGCTAGCTCCCGGCGCGCCGCGATCGGCTCGGAGACGAGTACCCGTGCCCCGGCAGCGCCCGCGAGCTGTGCGACCATCAGCCCCATCGGCCCGGCGCCAGTGACGAGTGCGGTCGGCGCCGGCGGGCGCTCGCCCAGCCCGGCCGCCGCCACCGCCGCGACGCAGCAGGCTAACGGCTCGACGAAGCAGGCGGCGTCAAGTGGGATGCCTGCCGGCAGCGCGAACAGCCGCCCGGCCGGCACGACGACCTCCTCGGCGAACCCGCCGACGCCCAGCCCTGCCACCGGCGCCCCCACGTCGAAGCCGGTGATGGCCGGGCCGACGGCTGCGACGGTTCCGCTCCACTCGTGGCCGAGGATGCGCGGCGGTGGCTCCGGCTGGGGCAGGCGGCCCTCAGTCATGTGGACCTCGGTCAGGCACACGCCGCAGGCATGCAACCGCACGCGCACCTCGCCCGGCCCCGGCGCGGTCGTCGGACGCTCCTCCACGCGGAATCCGTTGCCGCCCATCCACACCGCACAGCGCATGGCTCGTCCTCCTCGTCGTCGGCGCGGGCCGCGCGCCGCGCTAGCCGGCGCCGTCCGCGAGCGTGACCACGCCCTTGATGTAGGTCGGGTCGCCGTCCAGGATGCGCCGCATCAGCGCGGGGTACTCGCCCAGCGGCGCGACGTGGGTCACCAGCGGCCGCAGGTCAAAGACGCCCTGCTCGATCAGCCGGATCGCCGGCGGGAAGGGGTCGCGCAGCCGCGCGGCCGGCGATGAGTTGACGACGGTGAAGCCACCGCCGTGCCACTTGGTCGGGTCGAAGGTTGCCCGCTCGCCCTTGATCCAGCCGAAGAGATTGATCAGCCCGCCGCGCCGGACGATGTCCGTCGCCAGGTCCAGCCCGGCCTGGCTGCCGGAGGCGTCCACCACCACGTCGAACGTGTGCTGCTTGAGCATGTCGACGAGATGGGCGCGCTCGATCTGGGCGGCGTTGTAGGTGTCGGCCACGCCGAAGGTCCGCGCCAGGTCGAGCCGCGCCTGAACCACGTCCACGACGGCCAGATGCCCCACCGGCGCGCGCAGCAACCCCTGCAGCAGCAGCAGGCCCATGAAGCCGGCGCCGATGACGGCCACCCGGTCGCCGGGGCGCAGCCGACAGTGGTCCAGCCCGGTGACGACGCACGACACCGGCTCGACGATCCAGTGCTCGTCCGCCAGCGACGACGGCGGCAGCTTGTAGACACGCCCCACCGGCAGCGTCCTCACGGTGGCGAAGCCGCCGCCGGCAACCCGGTCGCCCTCCTTGAGATCGGTCACGCCAGCCCCGACTTTGACGACGTAGCCGACGCCCTCGTGGCCGGGCGGTGCCATCGGCTGCATCTCGCGACCGTGGCGCGCCGTGGCGATATCCCAGGCGCAGATGCCGCAGGCGCCACCGCGCACCTGCACCTCACCGGGACCAGGGTCGGCGACCGGCGTCGCCAGCAACTCGATACTGCCGTCGTCATGGTAGCGAATCGTGGTGGCCGGCATGGCGCCTCTCCTCCCCGCACCCGGCTGACGACGGCCGGCGGCTCCCGGCGCGCGCCCAGTCTACCAGACGCGCCCCCACCGAGTCGCCCAGGCGCGCCGGGGGGAACCCATCAGCCACTCGGCCTGCTCCACCTCCTCCGCTTCCTGGCTCTCCTCAGCCCACTCCGGTATGATCACTCGCCGCCAGGTCTGACCTTGGCTGATTCTCCGTTCCGCCGGGAGGCTGCCCGTGCGCGTTGGGTTCCCGCGCTCCTCCGATGTCGCGGCGCTCGTGCGGCGGGCTGTGGAGGTTATGCGTCGCCGGCGCCCGCTCCCCGATCCGCCCACGCGGGTCGGTCTGGCAACGCCGTGGCCACCACCGCGCCTGCCGAGCGTCAGCATCATCATCGCCACCTACAACACAGCCGCTATGACGGCCGCGTGCATTCGCCAGGTCCTGGCGACCGTGCCGCCCACGCTCGCGCTCGAGGTGCTGGTGATCGATGATGGCTCGACGGACGATACGCCAGCCACGCTGGCGGCGCTGGCCGCGTCCGAGCCGCGCCTGCGGCTGCTGCGCAACGAGCAGAATCTGCGCTTTCTCCACAGCTGCAACCGCGCAGCGGCCGCGGCGACCGGCGAGGCGCTGGTCTTCCTCAACAGCGACACGCTGCCCCGCCCCGGCTGGCTGGAGCCGCTGCTGCACGTCCTGGTCGATCGGCCCGAGGCCGGCGCCGTCGGCGGCAAGCTGCTCTATCCCGACGGCCGGCTGCAAGAAGCCGGCGGCATCATCTTTGCCGATGGCAGCGGCTGGAACGTCGGGCGCAACGCGCCCAATCCGGATGATCCGCTCTTCACCGTCCTGCGGGAGGTCGATTACTGCTCGGGAGCGTTGCTGGCCACCTGGCGCGCGCTGTTCATGGCCGGCGGCGGCTTCGACCCGCGTTTCGCTCCGATGTATTACGAGGATGCTGACTACTGCTTCGCGCTGCGCGCGCGCGGCAAGCGGGTCTACTACCAGCCGGCGAGCGTCGTCGTTCACCTCGAAGGCGCCACGGCCGGCACCGATCTGACGCGCGGCGCCAAGGCTGCCCAGGCGGACAACCGCGCCACCTTTGCCGCCAAGTGGGCCGCCGAGCTGGCCAAGCGGCCGCCGCCGGTCCGGCTCGACGAGGCCGCGCTGCGGGCCATCCTGGCGCGCGGCGTGCCACCGGCGGAGCCGGTGGCGCTCTGATGGCCCGCATGCCCCGGTGGTTGCCCGCGCCGGCGGGATGCTACGGCAGTGCTCGCTCGTTCAAGGGATACCCAGGGGCGAACCGGCACAGCACGAGTGTGCCCTGACGGTAGATCTCGCCGGCGCACAGCCGGGTATCGGTTTCCGGCCACGTCTTCAGCGCCTCGTCAAACAGCAGCAGCACCCCGCCCGGGCGCTCCCGAAGGGACTGATTCGGCAGCGCCATGCGGTCGTAGAAGGTCACGCCCGATCGGACAGCCACCTCGGGGAACTGCCACCAGCCGCTGGTGACGATTACCTCATCGCGCGACTGGACGATCTCGACCAGCCGCGTCATGTCGATCGCGCTCGCGTTGACATGGGTGTAGTCGAGGCGCGTTCGCGCCTGCCGCACCATGGTTGCGTGGTCGGCCG
Organism: Chloroflexota bacterium; assembly: GCA_020849725.1. The sequence continues at coordinate 6,608 of JADLAZ010000117.1, read as the reverse complement.
CCAGCACCGCCCAGGCGGTGGAGGTCGTCGGTCCAATGCGACTCGCCAGGGCCACCCCGGCGGCCAGCGCCAGGCCGACCAGCGCCGGCCGGCCGCGGCGCCAGCCAGCGCCGGCCCAGCGCGGGACCGCTCCGAGCGGCGAGTCGCCGATGACGATCGTCGCGCCGAGGAACACCAGCACGAACAGCAACGGCAGGAGCCGGCGCTCGTTGGCGTCGGGCGTCGCCGCCAGGATGAGCAGCAGGCCCAGCAGTGGAAGATACGTCAGCGAGCGCACGACGAGCGCCGTCGCCGCGCCGGCCGCCAGGAGCGCGACGATTGGGCTGGAGAACAGGCGGAGCAATGGCGGGGGCATGGCCGTGACCATCGTGGCGGCGTTCTGGCGCCCGATCCCTACATGCCCATTGACGAACCGCGCCAGTGCCTCCGGCACCACGCGGATCTCCACCCACCCCAGCCGGCCGTCCCGCAGCGCGACGAGGGAGTGCGCCACCGACGCCGCGGCCTGGATGGCGAAGAACACCAGCGCGACCAGCGTGATCGCACCCGTGACGACGGCCGCCGTCAGCAGCGTCCGCCGGCGCAGGCTGGACCAGGGCGACGCGTCCGTGGCCAGCCCGGTCGCCAGCACCGGCAGGCAGACCAGCGGCACGATCAGGACGACCAGGAGCTTGGTGGCAATCGCGACGCCGAACAGGACGCCGGCCAGCCAGAAGGCCCGCGTGCGCCGGCTGATCCGCCACACGCACGCCGTGCCCGTTGCCCCCGACCGGCGCACCGCCGCTGCCCCGGCCGCGCTGGCGGTGACCCCGAAGAGGAGCATCGCTGTGGCCGTCACCTCGCCCAGGAAGAGCGTCAGCGCGTACCACAGGATCGGCCAGGCGAAGGTCAGCGTGATCAGCAGCAGCACGGCCCAGCGGGAGAGCAGAAAGACGGCCAGACACAGGGTGGCGGCCGCCACCGCCAGGACGAGTGAGCGGGCGTCATCCAGCGGCAGCACAGCCAACGCACCCGCCGCCAGGTCTTGGAGCGGGCCGTTGGTGGTCATGGCCGGGTCGTAGATCCGGGCCGGCTGGTATCGTCCGATGTAGGCGAAGTGGTCGCGCAGGTTCAGCGCCACCAGCCAGTTGAGTGCATCGTCGAACAGCAGGGGGGTGCGCTGGGCGCCGACGTACACGACGCAGCCGTACAGCAGGGCCAGCCCGATGCCGGCAACGATCGAGACAGGCGTCCGCCACGCGCCGCGCCTTGCGCCGGTCGGACGCTCAGGCATGCGGCGCCTCCACCCCGGTGGCCGGCGCGGGGCACGCCCGATCGTCCGCCGGCACGCCGAGCTGGTCGTAGAGCTGATAGAGTTGCCCGACGATGCGCCGGTTGTCGTAGCAGCGCGCGACCGTCGCATAGGCGGCCGCGGCCATCGCCTGGGCACGCGCCGGGTCCTCCAGCAGCGCCACCACGTGCGCGGCGAACGCGACTGGCTCATCGGCGATGAGCAGGTCGACGCCCGACTCGAAGAGGAGATCGGCCGCCGCTAGCGAGGTCACCACCGCCGGCCGGCGCAGCGCCGCGTACTGGATGACCTTCGTCCTCAGCCCGGCGCCGGTCACCAGCGGCGCGATGCACACCGCCGCGCGCTGGACGAACGGGCGGAAGTCGGCCACCGCGCCAGTGACGATCACCCGGTCGCCGTCATGATGGGCCAGGATCTCCGGGGTCGGATTGGCCCCGACGATGTAGACGCGCACCGCTGGCAGGCGCTGCCGGATGCGACCGTCGATCTCGCGGAAGTAGAACCGGACCGCGTCCTCGTTGGGGTAGTGCTGGTAGTTGCCGATGAAGAGCAGGCTCAGCGGCTCGGGCGGGCAGTCGGGCAGTGCGAACTCGTCCAGCGTGACGCCGTGATTGACGACGTAGTAGGGCATGGCCGGGTTGAAGCGTGCCAGGAACGCGGCATCCCGCTCGGTGAGCGTGATGCAGGCATCGAGCGGTGCGGCGTCGACGACTTCGACAGCGAGGCTGTTCAGCAGGGCGACCAGCGTCGGCAGCCAGGCCGGGTCGCCGGGCGGCAGCCGTCGCAGGTCCAGCAGCAGGCGCAGGCTGACCGCCTCGAGGCAGGTGTAGAGGTGACGGGCGGCGGCGGCACGCCGGTAGTGGCGCAGCGCCCGCGGCCACTCGTAGTGGGCGACGTCGATCGGGCCGGCGCCGGCCAGCGTGACCAGCCCGTCGGTCGTGGCCTCGAACGTCGCGTAGTCGGCGGTGATGATCTGGCCGCACATCGACCGCAGCGCCGCCAGCGCCGCCGCGTCCTGGTGCTCGGTGTAGACTGTGAACAGCCGCAGGTCGTGGTGCTGGCTCATCAGCCGGAGGAAGTCCGACACGCGCGTGCCCCCGCCGTGCAGCGGATTCGGAAACTCGCCAGAGATGAGCGCGATCGTGCGCCGGGCCGGCGCCTCGACCGGCGCGAGATCGCGCGTGTGCTGAATGCGCGGCGCTGCCGCGCGGCGGTCGGCTACGAAGTCGAGTAGCGCCAGCAGGTGCGCCATATCGGCCCGCGTCATCACCGGCTTCAATCGAGCCAGCAGCGCCGGCGCCGGTAGATCGAGGTCGAGCGCCGCCGTCACGTCGGCCAATGCCTGAAGCTGTCGCGCGTCAACCGGTGTGAGCCGCACCTGGAGCCGCTCGATCGTCTGGCTCAACCGCGCCGGCAGTGGCCGCAGCGCTCGATAGCCTCGCTTGAGTACCGCGCCACCCGGCAGCCGGTCCAGCGCGCGGCTGAGCCGCCGGCGCGCCGTCATCGCGTGCTGGCCGGCCTGCGGCGATCGTCTGGGGCCAGCAGTCGCCGGCCTCGCGTCAGTGGCACGCCCCCGCTCCCCGCGTCAGGCCCGCCCGGTCGTGGACGGTGGCCGGTAGTCTCGCACAGGCGGCAGGTCCGATCCAGTGATCGATTGTCACTGAACCCTGGCTCCTGACGGCCGGCGACTGGTGAGCTTCCCACCGTGCGGCGCGTAGACTCGACGGCAGGAGGGCCGGTAATGATGGCAGTGGCCGGGCTGAGCCGGTAGAGTCAGGTCGCTCCGGAACGGCGGTGTGGGTGGAACCAGCCGGGTCGTGACCGTGGAGTGCGCCGCGCCGAGGAGCATCATTTGTGAGCGAGTGGATCCAGGTCCTGATCCTGGGCATCGTTGAGGGGCTGACCGAGTTCCTGCCCGTCTCCTCGACGGCGCACTTGCTGCTCGCCAGCCGGCTGCTCGGCTTCCAGCACAGCCAGGGTGGCACGTTCGAGGTGGCGATCCAGTTTGGCGCGGTGCTGGCGGTGATCGGCTACTACGCCCGCGATCTGCTTGCCCAGGCGCGACAAGTGCGCCACGACCCACTGACGCGGCAACTGTGGCTGGGCATTGCCGTTGCCTTCACGCCGGCCGCCGTCGTCGGTCTGGCGCTGAACGGGCTGATCAAGTCGGTGCTGTATGCCACGCCGCTGGTCTACGCCGGCACGCTCATCGCTGGCGGCCTCGTCTTCCTGATCGTCGACCGCCGCCACGGGCCACCACACACCTTTCATCTCCGCAAGGTGACGCTGCGACAGGCGCTGGCGATCGGCCTGGCGCAGACGGTCGCGCTCGTGCCGGGCGTGTCGCGCTCGGGTGCGGCCATCGTCGGCGGCTTGCTGGCCGGGCTGGACCGCCGCACGGCGACGGCCTTCTCCTTCTACCTGGCTATCCCGACGCTGGGCGCCGCCACCGGCCTGGAGCTGGCGCAGACCGTCGGCACGCTGGAGCCGACACAGATTGGCTACGTGCTGTTCGGCACGGCCGTCACGTTCGCGGTCAGCTGGCTGAGTATCGGCTGGCTGCTGCGCTACGTCGGCGGCCACAGCTTCGCTCTCTTCGCCGTCTACCGCATCGTTCTCGGCCTGCTCATCATCGCGCTCGCCGCCGCTGGCCGGGTGTGAGGCGGGCCAGGAGAGCCGCCGGCTCTGCTACACTGCCCGCCTGAGCCACCTGGCTCGCCGCACTCCTGGCCTCCTGGAGGAACGCATGGCAGTGTACGACCCTGAGGTTCTGGCCGCCCTGGCGGCGATCGACTCGCCGACAGTGGCCAACGCGATCGAAGCGTTCGACGTGCGCGACCGCACCGCCGGCTATGTCGGCGTCCGAACGCGCTGCTTGTTCCCGGAGATGGGCGTCATGGCTGGCTACGCCGTGACGGCCACGGTCGACACGACTACGCCCGGCGGCCCCAAGGGCTACGAGGGTGCGATCCGGCTCTACGAGCGGCTAGCAGCCGCCCCTCGGCCGGCAGTCGTCGTGCTGCAGGCGGTCGGGCCGAACCTGCTCACCAGTTGCGTTGTCGGCGGCATCATGGCCACCCTCATGCGCCGGCTGGGCGCGGTCGGATTGCTGACCAACGGCGGCGCGCGTGACCTGGCCGACATGCGCCAGCTTGGCTTCCGTTGCTTCGCCGCCGGTACGGTCGTCTCCCATGGCACGATCGGCATCCTCGACATCGATGTGCCGGTCGAGATCGACGGCCTGGCGATCGCGCCGGGCGATCTCCTGCACGGCGATGAGAACGGGCTGGTGCTGGTGCCGACGCAGATCGACGGCGCGGCGCTCGTCACCGAGTGCGCCCGCGTCCATACCGCCGAGCGTGCCCGCATCGTCTCCGTCACCGCGCCGGACTTCCGACCGGAGCAGTTGCGGCGCTAGCGGCCGCCGGTGGCCAGGAACTGCCGGATCGGTGTGTCGTTGATGTACAGGTCCTCGATCACGCCCTGGCCGTCGCGCAGGCGCACGACGATGTAGGCTTGCTGCCGGCTGGCGTCGCTGGCGCGCCGGTAGGCCTCCTCGGCCATCGGGGCCAGCGTCTCTTCCATGTAGAAGCGGTCAAAGGGCATGGCTAGATGGGCCTGGTAGCCACCGGCGGCGGTGCGGTCGACCCAGCGCACGGGCACGGCCAGGAACAGGCCGCTGGCCGGGCGTGTGGCCGATAGGCCGGTGATGTGGGCGAAACCGGTGGCGTCGGTTTCGATCAGGGCGAAGACGTGCTGGCCGGTGCGAAAGCTGGTGGCATCCGGCACGGGCGCGGTGTTCTGCTCGACGTCGAGCCAGACATAACGGCCCCGAAACGCATCCGCCGGGTCGACCGGCGTGGTGCGGAACTTGACCGGCGTGCCGGTGCGCAGCGTCAACTCGCGGCCGGCGATCTCACTGGTCGGGGCCACCAGTTGCACCAGCACCACCAGCAGAAACAGCGCCACGGTCAGCCGGGTTGGTCGCATGGCGGCCTCCTCCGCGCATGATCAGCGCGATGTTGATGGCCAGGAAGGCGATGCCCAGCAGCAAGAAGGCGACGCCGCGGGCCAGGAAATTCAGGTCGCTGTCGAAGAAGCGCGCCACGATCAGCAGCGCCAGGATGCCCATGCCACCGTTGACGATGGCCAGTCGCTGCGCGCGTAGGCCGGCCGCCAGCGTGCCGGCGCCGAGGACGAGCAGGTACAGGTTCACGACAAGCGCGCCGAGGGGCAGCCCCAGGCGCAGGCGCGGGTCGAGATCGTTGGCGGCGTGGGCGGCCAGCAGCACCAGCGGCAAGCTGCCGAACAGCGCCGGCAGCCAGGCCCGGCCGCGCAGCGCCAGCGCCCACAGCACCAGTGCCGCCGCCAGCCAACCGAGCCGGGGGAGTGTGGCCGCCCAGTCCTGGCCCCAGCGGCTCACCTCCTCCGCCAGCGCTGGGCGCAATTGCCCACCGTTCTCCCAGAGGAAGCGATAGCTGTGCAGCGTCGCGTAGATGACGCTGCCGACGATGCCGATGACCTGGAAGGGACGCTGCCCGGCGCTCGGGGCCGCCCCGAACCAGCGCCAGCCGGCCAGCACGAACACCGCCAGGATAGCGCCCACCGGCAGCAGCGCGAGCGCGAGCATGTCGGCGGCAAAGATGACGCTGGCCGCCAGCAGCAGGCTCAGCCCCAGCACCCAGCCCAGCACCGCCGCGCGCACCTGGAAGCGGTCGGCGATGGCCAGGTTCCACAGGTAGGGCACGATCAGCGCCAGCAGCAGCCAGTAGCCGTGCGGGTTGGCCCCGTCGCCACGGGCGGCCAGCGCCCAGGCAGCCGCGCCAGCCAGATACAGCGCTGCCGGCGTGGCCGCCTGCAGCAGGTAGACGACCGGCAGACCCAGCAGCAGCCAGCTCAGCATGAAGCCGGCGAAATCACCGGGCAGGTGATAGGTTTGGCCGACGAGGGCGATCGTCGCACCGACGGCCAGCACCCAGGCCGCGCCGGCGCCCTCGCGCCAGGCCGCGCCCTGGCGGCCGGTCCACAGCACCCAGCCGGCCAGCGCCTGGGCGATGACCAGCGGCGCGAAGGCGACGACGGTGCGCACCTCACGGCTGAGACTGTCCCAGTTGTGCGCCAGCAGCAAGATGACCCCGGCGCCGATCAGGACCGCACCGAGAATGCCGAAGGCGGCCAGCGCCCAGGCGCGGCCCTGGGCCGGGGCAGCGGTCGCGTAGTGGGCGCGCAGCCGCGCTGCCGCCTCGGGTGACAGGACACCCGACTCGACGAGCGCCGGCAATTCTTCGTTCAACCAGGTGACGTGCCGCCGGTCCAT
>JADLAZ010000116.1 GCA_020849725.1 Chloroflexota bacterium | reverse complement strand
TCGATGCCGGTCGTGGCCTGACGTTGCTGTCCGCGCTGAGGACGCGGGTCGTGATGGTCGACGTGGACGATGCGACGATCGCGGCGTACGTCGCGACCGGAGAGCCGATGGACAAGGCCGGCAGCTATGCCGCGCAGGGCCAGGGCGCGCACCTGATCGAGCGCATCGATGGTTGCGTGGCCAACGTCGTCGGGTTGCCGCTGTGTGAGTTGGTGCGCCTGCTGACGGTCGCCGGCATGCCGCCACCCACGCTCGACTGCGCCGGCCTGAGCGGCGAGCCATGCCCGCGCACGAGCCATCCCGATAGCTGACCACCAACCGCGAGCGGCTCAGCGCTCACGCACAGCGACGCCGACGAGGACCGCTGCGGCCAGGGCGATGACGCCGGCCACGGTGAAGACGCTGCCGAGGCCGGCCGCCTCCGCCAGCAGGCCGGCGCCCCATGGCCCGAGCAGCATACCGACCGAGTAGATCGCCTGAAAGGCGCCCATGGCCGTGGCGCGCTCCTGCGCCGCCACAGTGCGGATGCTGAGCGCCATGAGCATTGGCGAGCTGAGGCCGAAGCCGATGCCGCCGAGCGCCTGCAGCACCGCCAGCCCGGCCAGGTCACGTGTCAGCGGTGTCAGCGCGTTGGCGACCGCCAGAGTCACCAGGCCGGCGACAATCGTTCGGCGCGCTCCGACTCGCCCGGCCAGCCATGCCGCCGCCAGCGTCGCCAGGGCGAATGGCACCAGCCGCGCGGCGGTGAGTGCCCCGAGGTCAGCGCGCGTGGCGCCCATCTCAGCGGCGTAGACTGGCGTGAACCCGAACGATGTCGAGAAGTTGATCGCCGTGCCGAGCAGCGCCGCCATGGCAACGACGAGCAACGCCGGGCGCGTGATCACCCGCACGATGCCACGCAGCGTGAGCGGCGTGGAGCGCACGATTGGTCGCTCGTGGACGCCGACCAGGCAAGCGAGGCCGACCAGGCCCAGCCCGGCCGCACCCCAGAACGGCGCCTGCCAGCCCGCCACCTGGGCCAGGAGGCTGCCACCGTAGGTGGCGACGGCCTGTGCGGCGATGTTGACGAAGGTGATGATGCTGACCGCCACCGTCGCCCGCTCGGCAGCATAGTACGAGGCGAACAGGACAGTGAACGCGACCCAGGCCGCCGCGGCGACGCCGGTGAGGGCACGGGCCAGGATCAGGCTAGTTGGCTCGGTCGCCAGCGCCAGCGCCACACCGCTGAGCGCGGCTATGGCCAGGCCAGCAGCGACGAATGGGCGGCGGCGGCCGAGCCGGTCCGACCAGGCGCCAATCGGAATGCGGAGCAACAGTTGTCCGATACCGTACGAGCCGACCAGCAGACCGATCGTTGGCAGCGATGCGCCCAGCAAGCCGGCGTACACCGGTAGGATCGGCACGTACAGGTAGAGTGCTGACCAGAACAGCGCCGTGGCGGCGAGCAGCAGCACGATCGAGCGCCGTCGCGTCCGATGGTCCAGGTCGTCGGGTGCAGTCGCGGTCGCGTCCGTGGGTACGGCCGGTGACGAGACTGGCGACAGGCGATGCGACTGGGTCACACGCTCCCTCCTGGCCCATCATGGCAGATGGGAGCGCGTCTGCCCAGCTATGACGGCGTTGGTGTTGGTCTGACTGAGTTATTGCGCAGAAGTGCGATTCTACGCAATGGAGTCTGGCGAGGTACTCGCTCCGCTATCAGGCGCTATCAGCCGTCAGCCCACTGAATGAGATTGAGCACGAACGTGACGTACTGGTCGCCAACCCAGGCGTCGGTGCTGAGCTGCCGGCGTGTCGTGCCCCAGTCAACCAGTCCACCGACCCAGTGTGGCACGAGATCGCTCATATAGGCGACAGTGCGTCCGGCGCCAGCCTCTCCCACGACCAGCAGTGGCGTGGCCGCGCCTGGCGCTGGCGCCAGCACACCGTCGCGAGGCGGGCCGAACGCGACATGCCGGCCGCGCAGCACGAGCGTGCTGCCGGGCGCGACCGTCACCTCGTTGTAGCCGCAGATAACGGGTGGCGCGGCCAGGTCCAGGCCGGCCAGGGTCGGATGGTTCGGCGTCACCGCTTCGAGCCAGACGCCGCCGGCGACGTTGCGGCGGTCGTCGGTGTCGGCGCAGATGACTGGCAGCAGCGGTGCGATCGGACTGCGGCCCCAGAAGCCATTCTCACTGGTGAATGATCCCCAGCCACCGATCATGATCAAGCCAGCCCCGGCCCGCACCTGAGCGACGATCGCCGCCGCCGCATCGCTGCCGAGCTGGCTGGAGATGTAGTCGCTGAAGATGATGACGTCGTAGGCGTCATCAAGCTGGTCGAGGCGCTGCCGGCCTTCGACATGCCGCAGCGCATGGCCACCGGCATCGATCGCGCCAAGCAGATACCGCGCCATGCTCCATTCACCCAGCAACAGCAGCCGCGCCATGATCTCCTCCCATCCTCCCGCGCTAGTCACATCCCGCCCCACACGGCGGCGCGTGACGGGCGGCATAATAGCGCATTCGCTGGATGACGGCGCTGGCGTGGCCGGGTATGCTGCGCCCGCCGCCGCGTGGCGGCAGCCGACACGGTCCGGACCGGACCGATCAGCGAGCAGTGAGGGTGATATGGCGACGGCGTTCGGCTGGCGCGTCCCCGACTTCCCTACCGACGGCAGTGACTGGCCGGTGTTTCAGGCACAGATTACGGCCACGCTCGACGTGGTCCGCCGCCAGTTCGACTCCGTCTGGATCGCCGACCACGTTGTGCCGAAGACGATGAGTATCGCGCCTACAACTGGCCATTCCCGTCACCGGCGGCGCGCATCCGCCAGTTAGATGAAACCGTCGAGATCTGCCGCCGGCTGTGGACGGCCGACGACGTGACCTACGCCGGCCGCCACTATGCCGTGACGAACGCCTACCTGCAGCCAAAGCCAGACCCGCTGCCGTCGATCATGATCGGCGGTGGTGGCGAGCAACTGACGCTCAAGGTCGTCGCCCGTCATGCCGACTGGTGGAACCTGCCGGGTGGTTCACTGGAGAACTACGCCCGCAAGCTGGCCATTCTCGATGGCTACTGCGCTGAGATCGGCCGGGATGCGACCGAAATCGTCCGCACGTGGTCGTGTGAGGTCGTGGCAGTGGCCGCCACTGAGGCTGAGGCGCGTCGACTAGCCGAGGCTAGTCCATTCTACCGGGGCGCCGGCCTGATCGGCACGCCAGCACAGGTCATCGACCAGATCGAAGCCTGGAAGGCGATCGGTGTCCGCCACTTCCAACTGCGCTTCGCCGACTGTCCACGGCTGGACGGCATCGAGCGGTTCATCCAGGACGTGTTGCCGCACGTCCGGTGATGATGGTGTGGAACGGTAATGGCTAGAGGCAGCAGCTGTCTAATCAGCATCACGGCTGTTGTGAGGTGAGGGCCACGGCTGCCGCGCGGACGCGAGCTGCCGGCCGCCGGTGGACGGCCCACTCGGCCACGGCGAGGTTGATCAGCCAGGCCACGCCCATCAGGAGCGCCCGACCAAGCTCGCTCGGCGGCCCGGCGATCATCTCTCCGGCCAGCAGAGTCAGCACCTGGGTGCCCGCGCCCAGCCCGATCGCATAGCCGCGCGCCATCCAGGCACGATGCCGCATCACCTCGCCGCGCTTGATCGTGGTAACGCCAAGGATAATGGACACGACCATGGCCGACCCGAACAGCAGCCGAAAGCCGTACAGGAGCGCGCCGTCGTGCTCCGGGAGTTTGTAGAACAGGGTCATCCACAATCCCGACAGGGCGACGACGAGCCCGGATCCGACCACGAGGTGGCCTGCTCGGCGGTGCCAGCTGGGCATCCGTCGTCGGATGCTCGGCACGAACTGGAGTGGGCCCAGCACGGCATACACGGCGGCACTGACGATGTGCAGCACTACTGGCAGCGGCGCCGCAAAGAACCGGGCGTTGGCCGGGGTGATAGCCGCGCCGCCGGCCAGCTCAGCGAGGCGGAAGGCGCCGGCGGCGAGCGGGACGGCGCTCAACAGGAGCAGCGCGACGGGCAGGAACCATCCTGGCGCACCCATCCGTGCCGGCGTCCGAGTCCTGGGGGCGCCTGACTCAATGCGCTGCGGCGCCACGATGGATCGACCGTGATCATTGCCTAACTCTCGCATGTTCAGCTCCTTGAACGGATGCCCGCCGTGCCGCGGGCCAGTCACCTGGCGCCCGAAGTGCTGAATTTGCGCGGCACTCCTACTCAGCTCCAGCGTGGCCGAGCAGAGTGGATGCCGCGTTAGGCACAGATCGCAAGTCGTGTGCGCGTCGTTCCGACCAGAGCGCATAGCCCAGCCAGGCTAGCGCGAGCCCCATCGGCACGGCCGCGAGCCGCTGGAGCGCGTGCGGGAGCAACGCTGCCAAGGGGGTCAGCGCGGCCGTGGCGGCGAGCAGGCCAGCCGGCCATCGTGGCAAGACGCCAGCGCGGAAGGTCGCGATGCCGAACAGCAGGCCGCCAAGCATATACAGGACCCCCACCAGGGCATAGAGCGCCGGGAGCGCGCCGAGATCCACCCCGTCGGTGCCTCCGGCGAAGATTCCCAGAAAGCCACCCACAAACTCCGGTGCGGTGGGCGCCAACGGCGGCGCGATGAAGGTTTCGGCGAAGACGAAGCTCGTCTGGAGCGCCCACGAGAGACTCAGCACGAGATAGCCGGCCAACCCAAGCCACCCGGCGTGAGACACTTGTCTGGCGTAGAGCCCGGTGATGCCGAGCAGGAGGAGAAGGCACATAGCTACCTTCAAGGGAGTGATGATGGCCCAGGCGGCGGTGGTGACCGATGCAACGACATCGGGCGGATGGATCGGCTGGATGCCCGCGAAGATGCCCCCCGCCACCATGGCGGCCAGACCGGTCCAACGGATGAGCAGCGCGGGTGTTGGCGTCATCGGACTCTCCTTCTTGCTGATCGCAGCGAGATGAGTGATGCTCACGCGTTCGTTATCGCTTGTGAGACTGACATGGAAGACTGCGTCGGAGTATTCGAGATCGTCTGCTTCCTTCAACGATCTCCAGATGCTCTCACGTACTGCTTGAACACGTAGTCCCACGGTATGCTGAGCGTGACCAGCACAACACCCACAAGTGTGGAGATCAGCGTTAGTTCGCTGTCCGGAGTCAGTTGCTGGGTTGACCAGAGGGGAAAACCCCACATCAGAACCCACAGAACCTTCCAGAGGAGTTCAAAAAAGAGCAGCGGCAGCATCTTGAGCGGATAGCGGATTCCCAGCACTGCCAGCAGCGAGATCGCGCCGAGTACGCTCCCCACGACGGTCGCCGCGTTCGAGATGCCCGGTGGAGGATTGAGAATGCCCGGCCATCTGGTAAGCGCTAACCCAACGAACATGAATGCGTACATCGCTCTCAACAAGTAGAGCCTGAAGGTCGACACATCCGACGGAGAATGTGCGACTGTTGGCGTCACCAGGCTCTCCTGCTTGATGCTTGCGGTGGAATGGGTAGTGCTCATACGTCTGTCACCTTCCCGGTATTGGGATCAACCGGCCTGATCGCGATCAAAGGCAAGCCCAAATCGCGCACTCTCTTCAGCAGGCCGTGCAGCGCAACCTGGTCGGCCACTGGGCCGTGGAGGACGGTGACGCCGTCGCTTGCATGGGTGAGGCTCAGCCCATCGAACCAAGCGGCCCATCGGGCATCGAGCCGCCCCTGGAGACGGATCTCGTACCACGCTGGCTCGTGACGGTCGCCCGTCGACGCGGGTGTCTTGCTCATGGCGCTCCTTCTGGCTATGGCGCTTGCGGTTGGACCGCCGCCGCTGCGAACCTGGATGGTTCGATCACAACGATAGAGAGAGATGTGGTGAGAGCACATCACCAGGTGTGGTGACTGACGTGGTGAATTTGGCGGCGAAGCGGCGGGGCGCTCGTTGCCAACCACCGGCGATGCGCGGCCTTGTGGCACGGGTGTCGGTGCGCCCGTCCAGCATCACGCACTCGCCCCGACACACCTGTCGGAGCGGAGCGCCGGGCGATGTGGCTCGCGCCGTGCTAGTGCACGGCGATCCCGCGACGTGGTTGGTTCCGCGGCGGCGTGGGAGCAGCCACGGGCGAGAACCTATGCCCCGAGATCGGCGCCAGACCGATGCTGGTGGGTGCGGGTTGGTGCAAGCAGGCCAAGATCTTCGGCCCGCCGGACCGCCGCTTGACGCGTGCCCACCCCAAGCTTGGTGAAGATGCTCTTCGTGTGTGTCCGCATGGTGTTCAGTGACACGGAGAGCTCGCGGGCGATGTCAGGGCCGCTCAGGTCAGTTCCGAGCAGGCGTAACACATCACGCTCGCGGGCGCTCAGTGGCTCGATCATGCCCTGGATGGCGGGTGTGCTATCGGCAGGCTCGCCGAAGGCAACCAGCAGTCGGCTGACATAGCTCGAGGCGACGCCGCGCTTTCTAGCAGCCTTCAGCAGAGTCGTCAGGGGTGGGCCGTCATCGATAAAGACACGGACGTAACCCTCCGGCTCAGCGAGCGTCAGTGCGCGTTCCAGCGGGACAAGTGCGGCCGCGAGGTCGCCGCGCGCCGGCTGGGCGAGCGCCGCCAGCACCAGGATCGCAATGGCGCTTCCCATCCGCCCACCAGCCTCTGCCGCGTGCAGGAGGCGCTTGAGAAGCCCGCCAGCGTCCTGAAGGAACCGATCATCGCCTTCGGTTCGATACCGATCGATGAGTACCCTGGCCAGGGTGAGGTACTCGAACTCGCGCAGAGAGCTGAGATCGCCATCGGCAGACAAGCCCCGCTCACGCACCCAGCCGAGGGCATCGGCCAACCGCCCCTGGGCCACCCACACCCGTGCCGTCAGCGCCGCGATCGGGCGCACATTGGGGACGAAGCCACCCACGTGCAGCCGCTCCGCCTCCTGGAGCAGGTCGAGTGCGCCGTCGAAATCACCCCGGATCTCGAGGACGCGAGCCATCGCCACACACCAGCGAGACCGGTTGTACGGCAGCCCGGTGCGCTCGCCCAACTCCTGGCTCCGCAGTAGATGCTGCGTTGCAGTAGCGAGTTCGTTTCTCTCACAGGCAAGCCCGCTCATGCCGACGTAGATGTCCGCCGTTCCTCGAAGGAACGGCACAGCCTCTGCTACTCCCAATTGCAAGGTATTCTCATAGGTACGCATGGCTTCGTGGAGACGCCCTTGTGTCACCTGGATGTCAGCTAGGGCGATAGCGCTACTCATGACGTCCGAGAGGTAACCGGCCTGCTGCACACGAGCCATGCCCTCGGCGTACAGCCGCTGGGCCGTCTGGAGGTCCCCGCTCGCCCAGGCCGCGAGTCCCAAGAGCGCCACAGCCGCTCCGCGCCAGATGACGTCATCATCAGGGACGAGATCGTGCGCCCGCCGGGCATAGGTCACGGTACCGGCGACATCACCCTGCACGAGCGCCAGTCCCGCGCGCCATACGGCGATCGCGCCCGGGAGTCGGCGAAATGCCTCATCATCGACGACCACCATCGCCGACGTGGCATCCGGCCACACGCCACTGTCGGCGCTCGCATCCAGCCATCGCTCGGCGTCCCGCAGGCGAGCCTCCACACCCTCGCGCTCACCGCTAGCCAGCAATGCGCCGCCATAGGCGGCGCTCAGCACGGGTCTGACGCAGATGACATCGTCCGGGAGAGTCCTGAGCCAGTCCAGTATCGCGGCCTCCTGCCGACGCTGGCGCATTGCGGGCAGGGCCAACTCGATCAAGGCCGCCGCTCGCCCGACATCACCGGCAGCCAGCGCGTGCTGGATCGCCGCGGCTGGCTCGCCATGCTGCTCGTACCACGCGCTCGCCCGCCGGTGCAGGTCCTGCACGGTGTCCGGCTGCTCGTCCAGTAGGTGCGCTCGCAGCACGTCGGCAAAGAGGAGGTGATAGCGGTACCACCGGCGGCGCTCGTCGAGCGGCGTCACGAACAGGTTGCCGCGCTCCAGCGCCGCCAACATCGCCTGCCCGCCCTCCTGCGCGGTAACGGCATCGCACAGCGGGCCGCTCAGCCGGTCCAGGATGGCCGTCTGCAACAGAAAACCCCGGACCCGGTCCGTCTGCCGCTGCAACACCTCCTCGACCAGGTAATCGACGATGTAGCGATCGTCGCCCGCGAAGCTAGCGATGAAGCCGGCAACATCGTCGCGACCGCGTAGCGAGAGCGCTGCCAGTTGGAGCGCGGCGATCCAGCCTTCGGTGCGCCCCTCCAGCGCCGCGACCTCCGCCGCCGTCAGCGCCAGGCCCATCACCTCGGTGAGGTACGCCGCCGCCTCGGCGGGTGTGAAGCGCAGATCGGTCGCGCGGATCTCGACCAGTTCGCCACGCACGCGCAGGCGGGCCAGCGGCAGCGCCGGGTCCGCCCGGCTAGCGATCAGCAGATGCACGTGTGGCGGCAGATGGTCGAGCAGGAAGACCAGCCCGTCGTGGATGGCGCGGGCATCAATGACATGGTAGTCATCAAGCACTAGCACGAGCTCGGTCGGGCGAGCGCCAAGCTCGTTGAGCAGCGTGGCGAGTACCGCCTGAATAGCAGTCGGTTGGGGCACCCGCAGGAGAGAGAGCGCGCTCGCGCCGATCTCGGGCGCCACCGTCTGCAGTGCGGCGATCAGATAGGACCAGAAGGTGGTGGCATCGTTGTCGCTCGGGTCGAGCGAGAGCCACGCCACCGACCGGTCGTCACTCGCGGTCGTGGCCAACCACTCGACCAGCAGCGTCGTCTTGCCAAAACCGGCTGGCGCCGAGATGAGGGTCAGTGCCGCCTGAGTGCCACGGGTCAGGCGCTCGCTCAGTCTCGGGCGTGGCACCAAACCGGGGCGCCGCCGGGGCACAGAGAGCTTGGTCTCGAGCAGCGGGCTGGCCATAACCATCTCCTCGCACGCACGCTCGATGACGCCACGTGACGGGCGACTGGACCGCTTAGATCGCGGTCATGCCGCCGTCGACGGCCCAGGCGGCGCCGGTAACGTACGACGCCTCGTCGGAGGCCAGAAACACCATCACCGCCGCGACCTCGTCGGGTCGGCCCGGCCGCCCCATTGGCACCGTCCTTACAATTTGCTCGGTCGCCGCCGCGTCCTCGATCACCGTGCGCACCAGCGGCGTGTCGGTGAAACCGGGAATGACGGCATTGACCCGCACGCCCAGGCGAGCATAGTCATTCGCCATCACCCGTGTCAGGCCCATCACGCCAGCCTTGCTGGCGCTGTACGCATCGAAGCCGGGCGCTAGCCCGTACTGCCCCGTCGGCGAGGCAGTGACGACGACGCTACCACCGCCGCTGGCGAGCAGTGCCCGGATGCCGTGCTTGGCGACCAGGAAGATGCCGGTCAGGTTGACGTCGAGCGTCCGCTGCCAGACGGCAAGGTCGAGCTGGTCGGCGCGGCTATCTCGGCCAAAGAGCTGGATGGCCGCGTTTGGCACAACGATGTCGAGACCGCCCCAGGCGGCAACGGCACGGGCGATAGCGGTCGCCACCTGCGCCTCGTCGGTGACGTCGCCTGGCAAGGCCAGCGCTTCGCCACCGGCGGCGATGACCCGCGCCATAGTCACGTCGATAGCGGCCGTATCGATGTCCAGCAGGCCAACCCTGGCCCCCTCGCGGGCGAAGCGAACCGCCGCCGCCTGCCCCATGCCCGACCCGGCGCCGCTGATGATGGCGCGCCTGCCGGCAAGCCGTCCGGTGGTCATCGCTCAGTCCTTTCCGATCGCATCTTGTTTTCCACTACTGTCGAGTGTGCCATGCCCGCACGTCGTTGACTGGCGTCAGCGGTGGCTCGCCCGCCAGCACGGCCGCGACGTTGGCCGCCGCGCGCCTCTGGAGATCGATGATCGCTTCCTCGCTG
Source organism: Chloroflexota bacterium (assembly GCA_020849725.1). The sequence continues at coordinate 7,673 of JADLAZ010000116.1, read as the reverse complement.
TAAAAGGCGGCATGCGGCGTCACGATCACGTTCGGGAGCGCCAGCAGCGGGCTGTCGGCTGCCAGCGGCTCGCGCTCGAACACGTCCAGGGCTGCCCCGGCCAGCCGGCCGGTAGCTAGCGCCGCGGTCACGGCCGCTTCATCGACCAGCGCTCCGCGGCTGGTGTTGATCAGCAGCGCACCCGGCGGCAGCAGCGCCAGCCGCGCGCGGTCGACCAGTCGGTGCGTGTCAGGCGTCGCCGCTACATGCAGCGACACGATATCTGCCGTGCTGAACAGCGTGTCAAGCGTCACGCTGGCGACGCTGGCTGCCGCCAGATCGCTCGCCGGCGCCGTGCGCGACCCGGCGACGACGCGCAACTCGTGCGCCAGCGCCCGGCGCGCGACGGCCCGGGCGGTGCGACCGAAACCGACCAGGCCGAGCGTCCGGCCACCCAACCGGTGGATCGGGCCGGCCTGGCGCGCGCCCCAGTGGCCGGCGCGCAGGCCGGCATCCAGCGCGACCACGCGCCGGCTCAGCGCCAGCAGCAGTGTCATGGTGTGATCGGCGACCTCGGCCGTGCAGTAGTCGGGCACGTGCGCCACCCAGATGCCGCGTGCCGTCGCGGCGGCCACGTCGATGTTGTCGTAGCCCGCGCCATACTCAGCGATCACGCGCAGGCGCGGCGCGCCGTCCAATACGCGCGCCGTCATCGGCGCGGCATCGCAGAGGATGGCGTCGGCGCCGGCCGTCGCGGTGAAGACGTCGTCTTCTGTCACGCACGGCTGGAACACGACCTCGCAGCCGAGTGGCTCGAGGATAGCCCGCTCCACGTCCAGCGGCGCGAAGGCGTTGTCGGTCACGACCACACGAAAGGCCGGCACGGTTGGCTCCTGGCAACGACCGTCGGCTACGGCGCGACGGCCGGCGCCTGCATCAGCGCTCGCGCGCTCGCCGCCGCCGCCTCGACGATGCGGTCGACGTGCGCCGCCTCGTGCATGGCCGACAGGCCATGATGCCAGGCGGGGTTGACGTAGACGCAGCGCTGGTCCATCTCCCGGCAGAAGGCGTTCATCATCGCGCGATCCCAGCCCATTGCCTGACGGTAGGTCGTCACATCCACGGCCGGGTCCAGGCCGAAGTACAGCGCGAACCGTGCGCCGACGCCCTGCACCCGCACCGGCAAGCCGGCGGCAGCAAACGCCTGGCGCAGGCCGCTGTAGAGACGCTCGTGCAGACCGATCAGGGAGGGAAAGAACGCCGGTTCCTCGATGACGTCGAGAAAGGCGTGCGCCGCCAGCATCTGGATGAGGTGGGCATTGTAGGTGCCGGTGTGGACCGCGCGACCGAGCGGCGCGACGACCGACATCAGGTCACGCCGACCACCGAAGACGCTCAGCGGCACGCCACCGCCGACAGCCTTGCCCAGCGTTGCCAGGTCGGGCGTCACGCCCAGGTAGCCCTGGCCGCCGTCCGGGCCGGTGCGATAGCCCGACAGGATCTCGTCGAAGATCAGGACGATCCCCCGGCGAGCCGTCTCGGCGCGCACCGTCTGGAGGAAGGTCGGGTCGGGCAGGATGGCGCCACTGTCGTAGTTGATCGGCTCCATGATCACGGCAGCCAGGTCATCGCCGTGCTGGTCGAGCAGGTGAAGGAAGGCGGCTGTGTCGTTGAACGGCGCGATGACGATGCCCTCGTCTGCGTGCGCCGGCAGGCCGCCGGTCTCTGGTCGCGCCACCGGCGCCTCGGCCGGGCCGCCCTCCCGTGCCGTCGGCCAGAAGCTGAAGGCGAGCGGGTCGTTGAAGCCGTGGAAGTGGCCCTCGAACTTCATCACCCTGGCGCGGCCGGTAGCGACGCGGGCAATGCGAACGACGTACATCGTTGCCTCGGTGCCGGTCGTCGTGAAGCGCACCATCTCGAAGCAGGGGATCTGCGCCACCAGCCGCTCGGCCAGTCGCACCTGCGGCTCGCCATCGTAGGCGGTGGCGAAGCCGAGCCGGGCGGCGTCGGCGACGGCCGCCACCACTGCCGGATGGCCGTGGCCAAGGAGCGTGCCACCGTTCGATGTGCAGGCGTCGATCAACTCGCGCCCGTCAAGGTCGTAGACGTACGCCCCCTGCGCGCGCGACACATAGAGCGGATGGCCGAGCGCCGCATTGGCACGCGCCGCCGCCGTGACGCCGCCCGGCAGCACGCGCTGCGCCCGCTCGTACAGGTCTATCGTCGCCCTGCTGGCCATGCGTGTCCCTCCACTGCCCCGTCCTACCGTCGTCATTCAGCGTTCTGGTGATGGAGCCTACCACAGCGCGGCGGTACGGCGAAAGCCACTGGCGCCCGCGGTGGCCTCGCGGTATCATTGCTGCCCAGACCGTCAGCTACTCGGAGGAATTGACGTGCCACATCCGGCATCGCGGACGAGCAGCAGCCGGCCGGACGCGCTGGCTGGTCTGTTGAGCGATGACGCGACCGCGACTGCTCGTCATCTCTCGCCCACCGACATCGCCCAGTTCATTCGCCTGGGTCAGTGCCGACGCTACCTGCGGCTGCGGCTGCACGAGCGAGCCGCCGGGCTCGGCTTCTTGCGCCGCTACGGCGCCTTTCCCCAAGAGATGCCGCCGCTCCTGACCCGGTCGGGACTGGCATTCGAGGCGATGGTGGCCAGTGCGGTGGAGCAGCGCTATCCCGTGCACGACTTCCGCTCCGGCGGGCGTGGCGGCCCGTCGCGGCCGGCCAACAACGAGGCGGTGCTGGAGCTGGCGCGGCGGCTGCCCGCCGGCGCGGTGTCGGTGGTGCTGCAGCCGCGTCTGGAGGTAGAGCTGGACGGCTGGCGCCTGCGCGGCGATCTCGACCTGTTGCGCATCGAGCGCGCTGCGGACGGCGGGCTGGACCTCCTGATCGTGGACATGAAAAGCTCGCGCGCTGTCCGGACTGAGCACCGATTGCAGGTAGCCTTCTACCAGGCGATGCTCGACCGGTTGCTGGGCGAGGCGGGCGTGAGCGGGGCGACCCGCACCGCCATCGCCTACCGCGGCAGCGCGCATGCCGGCGCGGTCGCCCTCCGGCCGGAACTGGTGCAACTGGAGGCAGTGCAGCGCGCGGTGGCCGGGGCGCTGCTCGGGACGACCGACGCGTTGCTGGACATCGTGGTTGATGGCGACGACTACCTGGCCGAGGTGAACGATCTGCTGGTCGGCCCGGCGGCACTGGTGTGCCAGGTGGCGGCGATGCCGTTCGCTGATGTGCCATTTCACCTGTCAGCCCGGTGCGATGGCTGCCTCTACAACGCATTCTGCCTGAAATGGGCGGCGGAGTGGGACGACCTGTCACTCCTACCGTATCTCTCCGCCAGTGACAAGAGCGTGCTGCAGCGGGCCGGCCTGCGCACCGTCCACGATCTGGCACGGATCAAAGATGTTCAACCGGTCGCCGGCAATGGCGGCGGCACGCTGACGCCCGCGCCCGGCCATGAGGCGACGGTGCGTCAGATCGCGGCCACACCGCCGGTCGGTCCGCGCCTGGACGAGTTGATCGTCCGCGCCCGCCGGCACCTGGCGATGATCGGCGAGCGCCTCCCGATGCCGGCCCTCCGGCGGCCGGCTGGCCATGGCTCGCTGCCGTCGGTCACGGCCGAGCGCAATCCGAACCTGGTGCGTGTCTACATCGACGCTCAGCACGATCACCTCCACGACCGTCTCTATCTCCTCGGCGCGCTGGTCGTCGGCTGCGAGCAGGGCGCACCCGCACCGGCTCGGCGACGGACGATCGTCCATCTGGCCGAGGCGCCACCGGCCGACGACGAGCGGGAGGAGCGGCTAGTTACCGCCTGGGTGCAGGATGTGCTGCGCGCCGTTGTCGAGGTCGCGGCGCCCGACCCTGCCGGCGAGTCGGTGGCGCCGATCCATCTGATCTTCTACGATCGCCAGGAGCAGCAGGCGCTGCTCGACGGCCTGGCTCGCCACCTGAACGCCATTCTCGGCGCAACGCCCCTGTTCGACTTCGTGACCCAGCTCGCGGCCTTCGACTCGCCTATCGCCAGCTTCCTGAGCCAGGAGTTGCGCGACCAGAAGCTGTATCCGGTCCTGTGCCCGTCGCTGCACGAGATCGCGAGCTACTTGAAGTTCGACTGGGATGCCGGCCCAATCCCCTTCCGCGAGCGGTTCCGCTTCCGCCTGTTCGACGCGCGCGGTCGCTTGGAGCGCGCGAGTGGCGCGCCGACCTACTTCACCAGCCGCGCTCGCTACAGCAGCGCCATTCCGCTCGAGTACGCCTACGCCGCCTGGGGGGAACTGGCGGCGTCGCCGGACAGCACCGAGGCGATCGCGCCGTTCCAGGGCGTCACGCCGCGGGACATCGTGGCCTTCGAAGGGCGGCGTCTGACAGCGCTGGAGCACATCGCCGCTCAGTTCAAAGGCAACGACCGCACCGAGCAGCGCGGCTTTCGGCTGCCAGACCTGAGCCAGTTCGACGAGCGAGCGCGCACGCTGGCCGGCGCGCTGCACGAGTTCGTGACCATCGAGCGCCACGTCGAACTGGGCGAATGGAAGCGCATCCGCCAGGTCGCGCCCGAGCGGCGAGTGCTGATGGGCGCCACGCTGACCGTGCGCTATTTGGAGGTGGACCAGCCACCGGAGATCGTCGCCGCCAACCGCGAGCACGCCCGCCGAGCCGAGCTGCGCGCGGAGATGGTGGCTACGTCCGGCGGCGAGCTGACCAAGGAGCAGAAAGACCAGTCCAAGTGGGACCACAACGGTCTCACCGTCCGTCTGCGCATTGAGACGAGCGGGGTCGACTGCTCCCTGGATGAAATGCTCAACCTGAGCGATCTACGGGTGGATGACCAGGTGATCTTCTATCCACGGGAGACGGTCGACACCCGCCTGCCGGTCGCCGAGCGCCAGCCGTTTACGCCAACCGTGCGCCAGCTGCTCTATGGCGAGCGAGCCAAGCTGATCGACCTCGACATCGAGTGCGATGCTGCCGGTCACGCCATCGCGGCGCATGCCGTCGTCGAGTTTCGGGCCGTGTTTGCACCCAAGAACGCACACGGGTATGTGTTCCGGTCCCGGCCGGACGAGCCGCTGGTCGACGGCGAGCGCTACACGCTCGACTCGGACCCGAACAGTTGGATGGCCTACTTCTGCGAGCGAGTGATCGACGAGCTGCGCCAGCGGGAAGCGGCCGGACTGACCGACCTGAACGTGCTCTACGATCGCCTGGCCGCGCGCCCGGCTGCGCCGGTCGACTGGCCGGATGCCGCGCGCGCGGGCCAGGCGCGCTTTCTTTCCGGCCTGCGGGCCCTCAAGGACGCTGGCGCGTTGCACGGCTTCGAGACCAGCAAGGAGGAGTACATCGGCGACGCCGGCCACGAGCCGATCGTACTGGTGCAGGGGCCGCCCGGCACTGGCAAGAGCTACGCGACGGCCTTCGCCGTGCTGGCGCGCATGCAGGGCGCACTGGCTGCCGGCCAGGAGTATCGCGTGGTGATGTCCTGCAAGACGCACGCCGCGACGGACGTGCTGCTGCACAATGTCCTCCTGGTGCGCGACATCCTGGTGCGTGCGCGTGACGCGCATCCCGACCTGTTCGGTCAGCACTTCGACGAGCGGCTGCTGGCGGCGCCGATCTACCGGTTCCGGCCGCGGGACCAGCCGCCGGCCGGCATCACCGGCGTGCCGGTGGACCGAGAGCAGCCCAAGGGTAGCCCGCGCGCCTACAACCGCTTCGCCGGCGAGCCGTACGCCGTCATTGGCGACGCGCCAGCCGGCATTTATCGCCTGATCAAGGACCGGTTTGACAATCAGTTGCATGGCCGCGGCTTCGCGCACTGCCTGGTGCTGGATGAGGCGTCGCAGATGAGCCTGCCCGAGGCGATAATGGCGGCGATGGCGGTCAGGCCGGGCAGCCAGGTGATTGTCGTCGGCGATCCTCGCCAGATGCCGCCGATCGTCAAGCACGACTGGGAGCGGGAGCCGCGCCGCACCTTCCAGGAATTCCGCGCCTACGAGTCGCTCTACAGCGCGCTCCAGCCGGTGGCGTCGCGGCCGATCAAGTTCGCGGAGAGCTTCCGCCTGCACGCGGACATGGCCGAGTTCCTGCGCCAGGGCATCTACCGTCACGATGGCATCAACTACTACTCGCGCCGGCACGATCAGTTGCCGGCGCTGGCGATCGACGACGAGTTCGTTGCGGCCGTGCTCGACCCGGCCCACCCGCTTGTCGTCGTCGTTCATGACGAGCAGCACAGCCAGACACGCAACGAGTTCGAGCAGCGCTTGCTCATCCCCGTCCTGGAGGTGTTGGCCGATCCGGCTCAGTTCAACCTGGACGCGCTGGCGGGAATTGGGGTGGTCGTGCCGCACCGCGCGCAGCGCGCCGCGCTCCGCGCAGCCGTACCGAACCTGGCGATCCTGGATGGGGCTACTGGCGAGACGGTCGGGTCGGCCGTCGATACCGTCGAGCGGTTCCAAGGGGGAGAGCGCACCGTCATCATCGTCAGCGCCACGGAGAGCGACCGCGAATACCTGCTGGCATCGAGCGGCTTCCTGCTCGACCCGCGCCGGCTGACCGTGGCGCTCAGCCGCGCCAAGCACAAGATGATCCTGGTGGCGTCGCGCTCGATCTTCAGCCTGTTCAGTCCCGACGAGGCGACGTTCGTCAACGCGCAGCTCTGGAAGCGCCTGCTCCGCGTGACCTGCCATCGATCGCTCTGGCAGGGGCAGCGCGAGGGCATTGCCGTGGAAGTCTGGGGCAACGAGCCGGCCGATGCGCCAGAGCCGTCCGTCTAATCGGCCCGATCCGGCGGTGGGGCCGCGCCGCCCCGCCGGAACGCCAGGAGCGCTGCCAGTCCGGCGCGCGCGACGTCACCGATCGCGCGCGCGCCGGCTGCCGGACCGCGCCGCAAGCGGCGCTCCAGGTCGGCGGCCCAGGTCGACTGCGCCACAAACGCCTGTTCCAGCCGAGCCTGCTCCGACTGGAGCGTGGCCAGCGCCACCTCGACATGTCGCAGCCGGGCGACCTCGGTCTCCAGGCCGCTGACCTCGGCCTGGAGCTCGGCGACGCGGCGCTCGGTCCAGCGCGCCTGCTCGGCAGTGAGACGGGCGAGGAGCGGATCGTCGGCCGGCAGTGCCGCCACGCCCTCGGCCACGCCGTCCAACAGCGCCTGGTGCAGGAGTACACCGAAGTAGGCATCGTGTGCCGCCGGGTCAGCCACGCGCTCGATCGGCAGGTAGCGGCGCAGCTCTGGATGGGCGTCGAACAGGCGCACCAGGTCCCGACCCTTGGCGCGCTGCGCCGCCAGCGTCGCCGCCAGCTGGACCTCGCGCCAGTGGTGAACGATGGCGTCACTGGCGAACACGAAGCGCACACCGTGGCGGCGCAGCCGGTAGGCAAACTCGATGTCCTCGTGCCAGTGGGGAAAGCTCTCTTCGAAGCCACCGATGGCCAGCGCACTGTCGCGGTGGACCGAGGCGTTGCCGGTGTAGTAGCTGAAGAAGGAGGCATCGAACGGAACGACGATGTTGGTGTAGGCGTAGGTATCGGCCTCCAGCACGCGCATCAGCGGGGTGACCGTGAGGTCGGGATGCCAGGTGATGCGACCGATGGCGGCCAGCCCCTCGACCTCGTGCGCCGCCCGGTGCGCCGCCAGCAGCCCTGGCGTCGGCAAGCAGTCGTCGTCGACGAACACGACCAGCTCG
>JADLAZ010000115.1 GCA_020849725.1 Chloroflexota bacterium | reverse complement strand
TCTCGGTCAGCACAGCGTCCAGGCGATCGAGGGTCAGCGTCTCCGGGGCACCGGTGGGTCGCGGTGGATCAACGCTGTCCGGGGGGCCGGCGTGCTTCCAATCTCAACCGGCGCAAACGTTGCAGGCGCTCCCCGATCTTGAGCTCCAGGCCCTCATCGGACGGCTCGTAGAAGACGCGGCCGGCCAGCGCGTCGGGCAGGTACTGCTGGTCGACATCGGCGTCGTCGTAGTCGTGCGGGTACAGGTAGCCCTTGCCATACCCCTGCTCGCGCGCCAGGCGCCGATGGGCCGCGGGGCGCAGGTGCAGCGGCACCGGCAGCCGGCCGTGCTCCTCCACTTCGGCCAGCGCGGCGAAGTAGGCGGCACCCGCCCGGTTCGACTTGGGCGCCGCTGCGACGTAGGTCGCGGCCTGGGCCAGCGCGTACTGCGCCTCGGGCAGCCCGATCATCTCGACCGCCTGCATGGCCGCCACGGCGAGCTCCAGGGCCCGCGGGTCGGCGTTGCCGACGTCCTCGGACGCGGCGATCACGATCCGGCGTGCGATGAAGGTCGGATCCTCCCCCGCGGATACCATCGAGGCCAGCCAGTACAGCGCCGCGTCGGGGTCGTTGCCGCGCATCGACTTGATGAACGCGCTGATCGCCTCGAAATGCTGATCGCCGACCCGGTCGTAGGCCAGCAGCCGCTGCTGCGCGGCCTCGGCGATCTCCTCCTGACCCAGGATCGCCCCGGGGCCGGCGGTCACCGCGGCCGACTGCAGCGCGTTGAGCGCCTGGCGCGCGTCGCCGCCGGCGAGGTCGAGCAGCGTGGCTCGCCCCTCGTCGCTGAGCGAGACGGTGCCACCGAGGCCGCGCTCCGGATCGGCCAGCGCCCGGTCCACGATGGCGCCCAGGGCATCGGCGTCGAGCGGCTCCAGGCGATAGACGCGCATGCGCGACAGCAGCGGCGAATTGATCTCGTAGTACGGGTTCTCGGTCGTCGCCCCGATGAGCGCGATCGTGCCGTCCTCGACGTGGGGCAACAGCGCGTCCTGCTGGGATTTGTTGAACCGATGCAGCTCGTCGATGAACGCGACGGTCCGCCCGCCGGCGCCGCGCAGCGCCTTCGCCTCGGCCACCAGCGCACGCACGTCGGCGACGCCCGAGGTCACCGCCGACAGCTGGCGCCACGAGCCACCGGCACGATCGGCCAGCAGCCGAGCCAGCGTCGTCTTGCCGGATCCCGGCGGGCCCCACAGCACCATCGACGGCAGGTGCCCGGGCTTGACCGCTCGCGTCAGCGCGCCATCGGCGCCAACCAGGTGCGGCTGGCCGACGAACTCGTCGAGCGTGCGCGGCCGCATGCGCGCGGCCAGCGGCGCATCGGCCGCGACGGCCGATTCGTCGAACAACGGCTCGGTGACGTCCAGAGTCGATCGGCGACGCGGCATGGCCCGATTATGATGCGTGCCATGACACAGAACCTGAGGACACCCGGACCGATCCCCCTCCCGCCCGCCGTGCGCGAGGCGCAGGCCCAGCAGATGGTCGATCATCGCGGCACCGAGTTCGCCGAGATGCTGCGCGAGATCTCATCTGGCATCGGCCACCTGATCGGCGCCGATGACGTCCTGCTGCTGACCGGGTCCGGCACCGGATCGCTCGAGGCGGCGGTCGTCAACACGATGTCCCCCGGCGATCGGGTCCTGTCGGTCAACATCGGCGGCTTCGGTGACCGCTTCGCCGGGATCGCGACCATCTTCGGCGCCGATGTCACCCGCTTCGAGGCCGAATGGGGCACCGCGGCCGATCCCGCCGCCCTCGCCGAGCACCTCGCCACCGCCGAGCCATACCACGCGGTGCTGATCACCCACAACGAGACCTCGACCGGCGTCGTCAACCCGCTGGCCGACCTGGTGGCGGCCGTTCGAGCCGCACCGGGTTCTCCGCTCGTGCTGGTGGACGGCATCAGTGGCCTGGGCGCCATCCCGTTCGACATGGGCTACGGGGTGGACCTCGTCGTGAGCGCCAGCCAGAAGGCGTGGAACGCCTCGCCGGGGATCGCCATCGCGGCGGTCGGCGAGCGCGCGTGGGCCGCGACCGAATCGGCCCGCATGCCGCGCTTCTACTGGGACCTGCGCGAGGCTCGCAACTGGGCGACGAAGGGCCAGACGCCGTGGACGCCGGCCATCACCGTCCTGTACGGCCTGCGCGTCGGCGTCGCCGGACTGCTTGGCGAGGGTCGCGAGCGCACCTGGGACCGTCACGCGGCCATGGCCACCGCGGTGGCGGCCGGCATGGAGGCGCTCGGCCTGCGGCTGGTGGCCGCTCCGCCAGACCGTTCACCCACCGTGACCGCTGCCTGGCTGCCCGCTGGCCTCGACTGGTCGCCGTTCAACGCGGCCATGCGCGCCAAGGGACTCGTCATCGCGGGCGGACAGGGCAAGTGGGCCGGGAAGATCCTGCGATTCGGCCACATGGGTGACGTTGGCATCGATGAGATGGCCGAGGCGATCGGCACGCTCGGCGCCACCCTGGCCGAGTTGGGCCACGCTGCCGCCGCCGATGCGGAAGCCGCCAGCACGACGACCCGGGCAACGTTCGAGCAGCAGCGGGCCGCGGCCGCGGGGCGTTGACCCCTCCACGGCGGCTCCTGCTGGTGCGCCATGGCGTGACGGAGTGGAACCGCGAGGGCCGCTTCCAGGGCCAGGCGGACCCACCGCTGGCCGACGCCGGGCACGCCGAGGCGATGCAGCTCGCCAATCGGCTGGCTGCCGATCCGGGCCTGAGGCCGGCAAGGATCGTCACTTCGACGCTGGCACGCGCCAGGCAGACGGCCGACGCGATCTGGGCCGCGACGGGCGTCGAACCGGTTGGCGACGATCGGTGGC
>JADLAZ010000114.1 GCA_020849725.1 Chloroflexota bacterium | reverse complement strand
GGCCCTGGGCCGGGGCAGCGGTCGCGTAGTGGGCGCGCAGCCGCGCTGCCGCCTCGGGTGACAGGACACCCGACTCGACGAGCGCCGGCAATTCTTCGTTCAACCAGGTGACGTGCCGCCGGTCCATGGGGCCTCCGCGGCGCGGCATCGCCACCGACCGCGCCCGGCACTCAGTCGTTCCCAGTCACTATACCCGCTTTGCGCCGTCACCAGCCGCGCGCCGGGCCAGTGGCGCAGCGGCCAGAACCCCCGTTCGGGGCGTCCGTTCTATGCGCGTCACGGGACTCGCGGGAATGCTTGCGCCCGACAGCCGAGGCACGTATACTACATCTTGTGTTCTTTGATTCAATTGGCCACAAGATATGGTGACACCCGGTCACGCGCGGCGCGGCCGGCAGCGGCTTCATGAAGGGGAGACAGGGCATGGCGGTCGATATCCAGGCAGTGGGGACGACGGACAGCACAGGCCGGGCCGATGAGGCTATCGCTCCCGGAACGGTGCTGGAGGGCGTGCGCGCCAAGGTCTTCCTCGACCGCTACTCGCTGAAGAACCCGGAGGGCAAGCCGACCGAGCAAACGCCGGAGGAGATGTGGCGGCGCGTGGCGCGCGGCATCGCCACCGTCGAGACGACGCCCGAGGCGCGCCAGCGCTGGGAGCAGGAGTTCTACCGTGCGCTGCAGGATTTCCGCTTCGTGCCTGGCGGTCGCATCCTGACCGGCGCCGGTTCCGGCCACGAAGTAACATTTTATAACTGTTATGTTATTCCAAGTCCGGACGATTCTCGCGGCGGCATCCTCGATAACCTGAAGGTTCTGACCGAGATCATGGCGCGTGGCGGCGGTGTCGGCGTCAACCTGAGCACGCTGCGGCCGCGCGGCTCGTACATCAAGACGGTCAACGGCACTGCCAGTGGGCCGGTGTCGTGGGCTGAGCTGTACAGCGTCATCACCGGCGATGTTATCCAGCAGGGCGGCTCGCGCCGAGGCGCGCTCATGATCATGCTCGACGACGATCACCCCGACGTGCTGGAGTTCGTCAACGCCAAGAAGATCGACCCACTGACCAACCGACCGGTCGCCATCGAGCACGCCAACATCAGCGTCGCCGTCTCCGATGCCTTCATGCAGGCGGTCGCGGATGATGGTGTCTGGCCGACGCAGTTCCCGACCAAGGCGATGGTCGCCGCCGAGCCGGCGCTGGCCGCCAAGGTGACGCCCGGCCCGACCTTCCGGGCGCGCGAGATCTGGCGGCGCATCTGCGAGAGCGCCTGGGCGACGGCCGAGCCGGGCGTCGTCTTCACCGACCGCTACAACGCCTGGAACAATACCTGGTACTATCAAACTATTAGATGCACAAATCCATGTGGTGAGCAAGGAATTTCACCATGGAGTGTGTGCAATCTCGCCGCGCTCAACCTGAGCAGCTTCGTGACCGGCCCGATCGGCGCTGGCACGTTCGACTACGCCGCGCTCGAGCGCGACGTGCGCGTGGGCATGCGCTTCTCTGACAACGTCATCGACGCCAATCTCTACTTCTTCGAGGAGAACGCCGACGAGCAACTCGGCACGCGCCGCACCGGCCTGGGCACGATGGGCCTGGCCGACGCGCTGATCCGGCTGGGCATCCGCTACGGCAGCGCCGAGTCGGAGCCGGTGATCGAGCGCATCTACCGGACCATCCGCGATGCCGCCTACGACGAGAGCGTCACCCTGGCGATCGAGAAAGGTGTCTTCCCGCGCTTCGACCGCGACAAGTTCGGCCAGGGCAAGTTCATCAAGACGTTGCCCGAGGCGCTCCAGGCACGCATCCGCCAGCACGGCATCCGCAACGCGGTGCTGCTGACGCAGGCCCCGACCGGCACCACCAGTCTGCTGGCCGGCGTCTCCAGCGGCATCGAGCCGGTGTTCGACTTCGCCTACCGGCGCGTCGACCGCACTGGCGAGAGCATCATCTATCACCCGCTGCTGAAGCAGTGGATGGACGACCATCCCGACACCGAGCGGCCGGACTACTTCGTCGGCGCCAACGACCTGACGCCGGAGGACCACATCCGCGTCCAGGCGATGGTGCAGAAGTACACCGATTCGAGCATCTCCAAGACCTGCAATGCACCGAACGATCACACTATCGAAGAGGTCGAGCGACTCTATCAACTGGCCTATGCCAGCGGCTGCAAGGGCGTCACCTACTACCGTGACGGCTCACGCGACGCCGTGCTGCACCACATCGAGGAGAAGAAGCCGGCCGAGCCGGCGCCCACGCCGGTGGCGGCAGCCGCGGACAAGACGATCCGCCAGCGGCCGGCAATCGTGCGCGGCTACACCCGCAACATGCAGGCGCCGGAAGGCAAGGTCAACATCACCCTGAACTCCGACGAGCAGGGGCTGCTGGAGGTGTTCGTCAACGTCGGCCGGGCCGGCTCAGACATCGCCGCGCTGGCTGAGGCGCTGGGTCGACTGATCTCGCTGGTGCAGCGGCTGCCCTCGCCACTGTCGGCCGAGGAGCGCACGCAGGAGATCGTCAACCAGCTGCGCGGCATCGGTGGCAGCCGCACCGTCGGCTTCGGGCTGGAGCAGGTGCGCAGCCTGCCCGACGCCATCGGGCTGGCGCTGCAGAAGCACCTGGAAGGCGCGGGCGAGCCGGTGGTACGGCCGGCCGGGCCGATCTCCCAGCCGGTGCTGCCCGGCCTGCTCAACGGCCACGCCAAGCTGACCGGCAACCTCTGTCCTGACTGTGGCAGCGCTACGCTCGTCTTCGAGGAGGGCTGCAAGAAGTGCCACGTCTGCGGCTACAGCGAGTGTTAGCCTGACGCCACCGGGCCGCAGCCCATGGATTGGTCTTGATCCGGTTCGATGGATCAAGACCATTCCATGGGCCGATTTCGGTTTCGCTCAGCCAGCGGCGAGGCGGTGGCGATGCGCCGTCGCCACCGCGGTCACCCGATCGTGCGCCAGCCGGGTTGGCTCGGGCAGGAACCGGCCGGGATGACAGCAGGCCAGGACGATGGTGATGGCCGTGTTGACACTGACGAGGTGGCCCGGCGAGACGAACAGCGGCGTGTGGCCGGCGCGGGTGCGCACCACCGCACCGACGACCTCGCCGCGGTCGACCAGCGGTGTGTGCGCGCCGGGTGTGTCGGCGGGCGGGTCGAACGCGCCGATCAGCCGGCTCTTGGCGCAGCCGATGGTCGGCCGGCCCAGCACCAGCCCCAGGTGGGCGGCCAGGCCGAGGCGGCGTGGGTGGGCGATGCCCTGGCCATCGAACAGGACGACATCCGGCTCACCGGCCAGTCCGCGCAGCGCCGCCAGGACCGCCGGCGCCTCGCGGAAGGAGAGCAGCCCCGGCACGTAGGGGAAGGCGACCGGCACGGTGGCGTGAGCCGTCTCCAGCAGCGTCAGGTCGGGGACGGCCAGGCGCACGGCGACGGCGTGGGCGATGGTGCGATCGCCCTCGTCGACGTAGGCGTTGTCGACGCCAGCGACGCTGGTCAGGTTGGCGAGCGCGGCGGCGTCGACCAGGCGCACCTGCTGGCTCAGCTCATCTTGCAGTCGCCGGGCCTCGGCCGGCGACACATCCCAGCGGTGGGGTTCGTGGATCTCCATCGTTGCCTCTCCTGGCCGATGTGCGGTGGTCCTGTCGTGAAAACGACACGATCGTGATGTTGCACGGTTAGGATGCGGTCGCACCGTAGCAGGCGCATTCGTCATGCCGGCGAATGTCGGCATCCAGTCGTCGCCAGGTAGCAACGCTCCGGCCAGGTAAGGTCTGGCCCCTCAGCCTGCACCAGGGTGACACTCAGCGACGCATAATCGGGACCACGGCGCGAACGCGACCGGACAAGCCGGTGGCGGAGCGCGCGAGATGATGATGCGAGAATCCCGTCACGGCGTCACGATCCGCCGAGCGCGGCCGGATGAGGTCGTGGCGCTCAATGCGCTGATCATGCGCTCCAAGTTGCACTGGGGCTACGCGGCGGACATCGGCGAAGCCTACCGGCTGGCGCTGAGTCTCGGGGCGGATACGATTGAGCGGAACCACGTCGTCTGCGCCGAGGTCGACGGCAGGCTGGCCGGTGTGGCGCAGGTGATCGCGCGCGCCGACGGCGACGCCGAGCTTGAGCACCTGTTCGTCGAGCCGGCGTTCATCGGGCAAGGTGTCGGCCGGCGCCTCTGGCAGCGCGCCGTCGAGCTGGCCCGGTCGCTGGAGGCGACGGCGCTGGTCTTCGATTCGGACCCGCACGCGCGCGCCTTCTACGAGCGGCAGGGGGCGGTGGTCGTTGGGGAGCACGAGTCGACGGTGATCGTGGGGGTGCGCATTCCACGATTGCGGTATGGGGTGTGATGTGGACGAGATGGACGGGGTCAACGTGGGGTGGGGGCATGGGTTGTCGGGGAGGGGCGGGGACGGCTAGAATAGGCGCATCTTCCCTGATCAGGTGGGCCGATAGGGGGCCGGAGCACGGAGCGATGAGGAGGACGGCATGACAATCGCGGGCGCGCGGCCGGTGACGGCGCCGGGCTGGACCGGTCAACCGAAGCCGGTGACGGCGCTGGTCGACTGCGATATCCATCACGCCATCAAGAGCCAGGATGACCTGCTGCCGTACCTGTCGCGCGTCTACCGCGAGCGGGTGATCGACCAGGGGCTGCTGCTGCCTGGCTCGGGCTACTTCAATATGCCCAAGCGCGCTGGCCGGGCCGACCTGATCGCCGGCTGCGACGCCAGCATGGATGTGCTGCGCGGCCGGCAGATCAACAGCGAGTACGAGGTGCTGAAGACGGAGCATCTCGACCAGTGGAATGTCGATATTGCCCTCCTGACCGGCTCGACCGTCTACGGTGCGTCGATCATCCCTGACCCGGACTATGCCGCCGCGCTGTGCCGCGCCTTCAACGACTGGTCGCTGGAGCACTGGGCGGCCCGCGACGACCGCATCAAGCTGGCGATCGGCGTGTCGACGACCGACCCAGACAAGGCGGTGGCAGAGATCGAGCGCCTGGCCGGCCGGCCGGAGGTCGTGGCGATCATGCTGCCGACCGGCAACACGCGCCCCTACGGCAACCGCCACTATCACCCAATCTGGGCCGCCTGCGAGGCGCACGGCCTGCCGGTCTTCGTCCATCCGGGCAACGAGGGCGCCGGCATGGCCGGACCGCCGACCGGCGTCGGCTACCCAACCTACTATCTGGAGACGCGCATGGCCCGGCCGCAGATGGCCATGGCCCACTGCGCGTCGCTGATTTGCGAGGGAGTTTTCGAGAAGTACCCGCGGCTGAAGTTCGCTTTTGTCGAGGTCGATCAGTTCTGGGTGGCCGGCTTCATGTGGCACATGGACGCCGACTGGAAGTCGCTGCGCGAGCAGACGCCGTGGGTGAAGCGGCTGCCGAGCGAGTACTTCCGCGGTCACATCCGCGTCGGCTCGCAGCCGTTCGAGGAGCCGCCGCGCCGCCAGGACCTGATCGGCATGCTGGAGGCGATGCACGCCGAGGAGACACTGATCTACTGCTCGGACTGGCCGCACTGGGACTGGGACGACCCAGCGACGACCTTCCCGAAGCTGCCGGTGCATCTGCACCAGCGCATCTTCGCCGACAACGCGCGCGAGCTGTTCGGCCTGCCGCCGCAGCCACATCGAACAGTGATGAGTGATGAGTGAGATGGCGCTCGTGGGTCGGAGCGAACGTGAGCGGGATGAGAACCAAGGGCCGGATGACGCCGGGGCTGGTTCCGCCTCATCACTCACCATTCATCACTCATCACTGCCCCAGCGCGTGGTCGTGGGGCAGGTAGAGGAGATCCCGCCTGGTCAGCGCCGGCTGGTCGTGCCATTTCGGGGCCGGGCTGGCATCGGCGTGTTCAACATCGATGGGACGTTCTACGCGCTGCGCAATCTGTGCCCGCACAAGTCGGGGCCGCTGTGCACCGGCTTCGTCAGCGGCCGCATGCTGGCCGACGGCCCGCCGACGACCGCCGATGAGGGCGAGCTGCGCTACGAGGACGACGGCCGGATCATTCGCTGTCCCTGGCACCTGTGGGAGTTCGATATTCCGACCGGCGCCTGCCTGGTTGATTCAACCGTGCGCGTGAAGACCTACCCGGTCACCGTCGAGGGCGGTCAGGTGATCGTGAGCTACACCGACTGATAGGGACACGTTGCCTCGCACGCGGCGCTCCCTACCGGGCGCCTCACGGGGCAGGCTCGTAGGCGCGTTGCAGCAGCGACAGCACCTCGTCGACACTGCGGAAGCCGCGCGGCCCGGCGATCGAGCGCGGCGTATGCTGGGCGAAGACGCGGTCGGCGCAGATCTGCAGCGTCGCTTCGGTCACGCCGTGCGACCGCAATGGCTCGACGACCTCGACCTCGGCACATAGCCGGCGCACCGCCGCTAGCCCGCGCTCGGCGGCGGCGTGGATGGGCAGGCCGTCGATCGGCTCGCCCAGCGCCCGCGCGATCACCGCCAGCTTCTCCGGGCAGCCGATGGCGCCCCACGCCAGCACGTGCGGCAGCATCAGGCCGATCAGCCGGCCGTGCGGCAGGTGGGTCAGGTCGCCCAGCACCTCGGCGAAGGTGTGGACGTGGACCAGCCCGCCGAAGGGGAAAGCGGCGCCGACCATCGTCGCCGCGCCCAGCATCGCCGCTCGCGCCTCCAGGTTCGCCCCATTGGCGAATGCCTTCGGCAGCCAGCGGCCAATCGTCTCGATTGCCGCCAGCAGCAGAGCGTCGGCGTAGGGGTTGACCGGCAGCGACACGACGCCCTCGATTGCCTGCGACAGCGCGTCGAGGCCGGTGTCGGCCGTCACGCGCGGCGGCATCGACAGCGTCAGCACCGGGTCGCACAGCGCCACCGCCGGCCGCGTGTGCGGCCCGCCGGCCCAGCCCTTGATGCCGGTGTCAGGGTCGAAGACGCCGCAGCCAGCGGTGACGTCGGAGCCGGTGCCGGCGGTCGTCGGCACGGTGATAATGGCCGGGCCGGGCTTCGCCGCGACGCGGCCGGGCAGCCACTCGGTCCCGACGCGGCGCTGGGTGTAGTCGGGGAAGCGGCCCCCGTTGCCGACCAGCAGCGAGACCGCCTTGGCGCTGTCCATCGTGCTGCCGCCGCCAACGGCGACGATCAGGTCGCAGCCTTGCTCGTGCACGCGGGCGACGGCCGCCTCGACTGAGACCAGCGTCGGCTCGGTGACGACGCCGTCGAACAGTTCGACCCGGACGCCGGCCTCGGCCAGTGATGCCTCGATTGCCTGGGTCAGGCCGAGGCGGTGGAGCGCGGCGTCGGTCATCACCAGCGCGGCCGTGCCACCCAGCTCGCGGGCGATCGACCCGGCCTCTTTGGCCCGGCCCGGCCCGAAGACGATGCGCGCCATTGGCCCGAAGCGGAAGTCACTCAGCCAGGTCATGCGGTCTCTCCTCCAGGATCGTCACGGGCCAGAGCCAGTCGGCTTCCTTCCATCACCCCGGCCATTGATCCACACCTGCCGCCACGCATGCTACTCCTTGTGCGTCGCCGGTGGCGTCGGCTCGCTCTGTTCGCGCTGCCAGGGCCAATGCCCATCGACCTCGACGACGAGCGACCAACTCAGGAAGGTGCGGACCACCACAAGAAGCCCCAGCACGGCCACGTTCTCCAGCGTCGGCTGCAGCGCAACCGTGCGCACGATGTCGGCCGCGACCAGGATCTCCAGGCCCAGCAGCAGCGCCCGGCCCAGGCGCACCTTGTAGTCGTGGTACGGGTCGAGGTCCGATCGGCGCGCGCGCAGGTTCAGCACATAGAGACTGGTGGCGTAGACGATGGCGATGGCGATGATGACGATCGCCAGCACTTCAATGGCCACCGAGATCCACTCGATGACCTGAAAGATCGCATAGTGCAGACTCGTGCCGTCGATGGTCATTATCCCTCCCACTGCGGTCGCTCACGCCTCAGCACTCGACGCCCTTGCCCTCGCTGCCGAACACCGCTAGCCGCTCGGCCTCGCTGCCGCGCACCGCGTCGTCCGGCGCGTAGTGGAACTGGACGGCACGCCGCCTGGGTCGGCACGCCGAAATCGTTGGTCTGGTCGGTCTATGTCACTGCCCCTGTGGCAGTGGTTTGAGCCAGCCCTGGTTTCCAGATGGGCGATCATCTGAAGGCTATTGCCTTGCTGACTCGGATCGAGAGCTCATCAAGCACGTTCCCATCGATGGATGAGGTCATCTCAACTGGATTAAAAAATCTAGTACAAGAAATATATAATTCATTGTTGATCGGCTCAGTGTAGCTTCCCTGAAACCAGCCTGCGATCTGGCGTAGCTTCTTCTCGCCAAGGTAATTCTCGTCTACATAGAAATTGCGGAAGGATACGCTGCTTGGGTCACGACGCAGGTCCGTGGGACATTCCAAATGCCAAGCGACGCCAATCGAACCGTACGCGGGACGAGTTTCAGAAACGAGAGAGCGGAATGTCCGGTATGCCGACTAGCCAACCACCTGTGCGACCCGCGTATTGTTCACGTCCGTCTGGGTGACCCCTTCGTACATCCAGCCCGCAGTCAGGAGCGCGAGTGGGTGTTCATCACGCCGCGCCGCCTCTTCCGACACAGACGCGAAAGTTACCAACTCCATCAAATCTGGCTCTGCCGACACCGCCTTCAGTACGCCAACCTCGACGAGACGGACATCAGGATCCGCATCCAGCAACTCCAATTCACTGAGAGCAGAGAGTGGTACACTGACCAGATAATCGTCGGTACGGCTCCGGAACGGCGTGTCTCGAACTCCTGGCCCACGGTGGATTCCCCCTTGTCCGGCAAGGGCTGCTCCCTGTCCCACCAGGGCTTCCACGAGATGGCGGAAAGCCCCTCGCGACGAGCGATCAGGAAAATAGAACTGCAGCTTGAGAAAGGTCCCTCCTTGCGGTCGTCTCATGCCAATCCCTAAGAGACTTGTTCTATCATTCTCGTATAGTTTTTAGTGTCAACTTGATGGCGGAGGCAAGTATACTTCGCCCCGCACCGACGGGTCATCCTCATTTGCGCGCATATAGATCAACTGATTTCGCTCGCCACCGGTGCTCATCCAGATCACTACACCAAGGTTTGGAGGAAGCGCGGAACAAACACAATCTACAACTGTCTGGGCGATCATTTCCAAGCCCTCTCTTATGTCGATGTTGGGGCTGACGACGTCCACAATAAGGCTGGGAGTGGCCTGTATTACTCGAATCTGGGTATTGTCTAATTGAGTAGCGAGACTAGAAGAGATCGGTGACACGTAGGCGGCTATATCTTCTTCAGGATCGGAATTGACAAATAATCGAATCATAGCATCACCTTCTAATGAGGACGTGAGATCTATTTGATATCAAACGTCATTGTTCTCGGGAAGTGTCTGCCCATTCCGGTAGATCTAAAGCCACCTTCTATCGTGACTCTTGTCACACCTTGCCATTTGCCGAAGGCCTGTACGAGCTCGGTCAGACGCCTGGCACCCAAAGCGTTTGGCCCTGGACCCTCAATGTGCATCCCGCGCAAGATTAGGTTGCTACCCTCTCGAACTACTTGTGCGATGATGTGGATGGTAAACCCAGGTCCAGTTGCTCTGAAGATTGAGACTCCTTGATCTTCTTCTTCTTCCTCAAAATCAATATTATCATTAGAATTAATAATTATGTGAATACAAGGAACGACGACCCCTAGCGTCATGCGCGCCTGTTGACAGTACTGGGCTTGTCCACCACGCTGGCGATATCGCTCTTGTTCCTGTTGCAGACACTCCTGAAACTGGAGCATCTCGAGCATGTTCTTTGGTGGCCGCTGGCAAGCGTACGGGGTGAGACCGGTTGGATCTGTCGCGTTGACCGGGTTGTTCTGCACATAGGCGTAACGGTGCAACGACAGCGGGCTGCCAGCCAGCCCTGCGTACGGGTCACGTTGGAGGAACCGTCCCGTCGCTGGGTCATACAGGCGCGCCCGTAGATAGATCAGTCCCGTCTCAGCGTCTTGCTGCTCACCGGTGTAGCCGAACGGCTGCCCGCTGCCGCCCGGCGCCTGGGTCGGCACCCCGAACTCGTCGGTCTGGTAGGTCTGCGTCACCGTCCCGGCGGCATCAGTCAGCACCCGCACACTCCCGAGCCCGTCCGTGTGGTAGACACCCTGGAGCGCTCCCGCCAGGTCGGTGGCGTAGGCCAACCCTAGCCCCCACACGTACTTCCGGGCGCCGTCCTCCAGCATCGTCGCCAAGCCGACCGGGTCGTAGACGTAGCGGGTAGTCAACCCACCGACAGCGCGGCTGGCACGCTTGCCATCACCGTCATGGACGTAGGTGCTGCTCGCCCCGCCGACCGTCGCGCTCGTCAGCCGGTTGGCCTGGTCGTAGGCGAACGTGTCTGCTCCGCGCGCGGTCAGGTTGCCGTTGGCGTTGACAACGTAGGCGACTGTCCCGCCCTCGACTACCTGCGTGATCCGGTCGGCCCGATCGTAGCTGTAGGTCGCCGTCGTCGCGCCGCGCACCCGGCTCAGCCGGTTGCCCACCGGGTCGTACGTGTAGGTCGTCGTCCCGCCGGGCGCTGTCACGCCCGTCAACCGGTACAGGCGGTCGTAGGCATAGGTCGTGGTCTGGCTGGTCGCGACACTGCCGGTCAGCGCCAGGCTGTGGCCACCTCCTGCCGTGACAGCACTTACTCCGGTCAGGACACCGGTGCCGGCCTGGTCCTCGACGGCCACCGGCGCTGTCCGGCGCGTGGTCGTCCCATCGCCCAGTTGCCCCTCCAGGTTGCGCCCCCAGGCCCAGGCGGTTCCATCAGCCTTGCGCGCCACGGTATGCAGATCGCCCCCGGCCAGGGCGGCCACGCCCGTCAGAATGCCGGCGCCGCCCGGCCCCTTGACCTGGACCGGCCGCTTGCGGTCGGTCTGGCTGGCATCGCCCACCTGGCCCTCGGCGTTGTCACCCCAGGCCCAGGCGATCCCGCTGGTCGTAACGGCCAGGCTGTGCAGGCTGCCACCGGCAATCGCGCCAATCCCGCTCAGGAAGCCGGTGCCGGCGCTGTCCTGTACCTGGATGGGCGCCAGCTTGCGTGTCGTCGTGTTGTCGCCGAGCTGGCCGTCGGCATTGCGGCCCCAGGCGCGCAGCGTGCCGTCCGGCAGCAGCGCCAGGCTGTGCTGACCGCCACCCTCGACCGTGGTGATCGCGGTCAGGTCGACCACCGGCACGGCATTGGTACGCTTGGGTGTGGCGGTGCCATCGCCGAGCTGACCATTGTTGTTGTTGCCCCAGGCCCAGGCGGCACTGCTCGCTTCGCCACCGCTGCCCGGCAGTACCTCATCGAGTTGGGTGCGGTTGCTGACGGCGTCCAGCCCACTGTAGGTGAAGCGGGCGATCGTTGTGCTGCCGAGCGTGTGCCAAAGGTCGGTCAGCCGGCGGGCATGATCATAGCCGTGGGCTGTGATCGTGCCGTTGACGTTGGTCGTCACCTTTGGCAGGCTGTCGGCGTGATACTGATAGCCGGTGACACGGCCAGCCCAGTCGGTCAGCTTCCACAGCCGTCCAGCCTCATCGAAGTCGTAGGTGACGGCGGTACTGTCGGGGTAGAGAAGCTTGCGACGATTGCCGTCGCGGTCGTAGCGGCAGCTGACGGTCTTGCTGGCCGGCACTGCCGGGGCTGTGACCGACAGCAGACGGTTCAGTTCGTCATAGACGTAGGTCGTCGTACCGGTGCCGTCGGCCATGCTGGTGCGGTTGCTGTTGGCGTCGTACTGATAGGTGACATCGGGCGTGACTGCGTCGCTGTAGTCAACGCCGGTCAACCGATTGCGCTGGTCGTAACTAAAGGTCGTTGCCTGCCCCAACGGGTCCACGACCGTGCGCCGGTTGCTGGCCAGGTCGTACGTGACCGTGCTCGTTAGAGTGGTCGCCAGTGATGGCCAGTTTGGATATTGGATCTCTGCGCGGAGTCGGTTCAGGCCATCGTACGTGTAGTCGGTCGCACGCTCATCGCTTGCATCACCGCTGGCACGGGTCACACGCGCCAGGTTTCCACGGTGATCGTAGGTGTAGACGGTGGCGATCGTGCCGGCCGGGCAGGCCGTCACGGGCGCCGGGTCACTCCACGCCGTGATCTTCTGGCAGACTAGCCGCAGGCTATCGCGCTCGTCGTAAGCGAACTTCGTCACCTGACCACTAGCATCGATGGCGACTACCCGGTTGCCGGCAGTGTCGTAGCGATACTCGGTGACCAGCTTGCTGCCTCCGACGGCCGGGGCCGGGGCACGCATGATCGCCAGGCGGTCTTCTTTGTCATATGTGTACTCCCACGCGTGATCGCCTGGCGTACCGTGCAGCGGGTCAACCAGCGTCAAGCGACGTCCGACTGAGTCATATGTGTAGCTGGTCGTACCGGCGGGCGTGTTCGTCCCACTGCCGGCCGGCACGGTCATACTTATGAGCATGCCGGCCTGGCTGCCCGAAGCTCCGTAGGCGAAGGATGCGGCGTAGGCGTAGTCTGGGCTACCGCCGCCATTGCCGCGTGGCGGGATGATCCGAGTCACAAGGCCGGGGTTGGCTGCGTCACCATACTCGTACTTGGTGGTCGCAGAAAGCGCACCCAGGTCCGGATCAGAGTAGTGGCGGGTGATTGCCGTTAGTGTGGTCTGCGTCGCGTTGTACGTCAGATCGGTGGCGTAGGCGAGGGTCAGCGCTCCGCTGAGATTCGAAGTGCAGTCGGTGGTAGAGCTGCTGGCCACGCCCTTCGGCGGAATGACCTGGATCACGTTGTGCTTGCTGTCGTACCGAAACAACGACACGGGTCGGGGCTGGCCGGCGACTGGCGCCGGCTCGATGCGTCGTGTCAGGTGACGGGCGCTACCAGCAATTGGCTGACCGGCGTCATCGACGTCGTAGCAAAAGGTGGTTGTGTGACCTCGACCGTCGGTGACAGACGTCCGGTTGTTGCCCGCATCATAGGTGTAGCTCTCAGTGATCCACTCCGCGCTGTTTGATGTTGACTTGAAGACTCTGCTGGATAATCGGCTGTTGGTATCGTAGTGGTCGATCACCACCGGGTTCCAGGCTGGCTCGTACGAGGTCGCTGGATAGGTAACCGTGGTCGTCTTGGTCCCGTCGCCGTTGGTAACGTAGCTGAGCGTCGTCTGCTGGCCGGTGGTCAGTCCGCGCGCGTCCTTCTGCCAGTCGACGCGGCCCTGGGCATCGTAGTGGTTGGTAACGGCGACGTGGCCGTTGGGATCGGTGATCATCGTCAGACGGTGCGTTGTCCCGTCGTAGCCATACTGGGTGACGCTTCCCTCGCGGTCGATCACCTTTGTCAGTCGCCCACTGTCTTCGCTAGCGCCCTCGTACCGATACTCGACGACGCGGGCGGGGTTGGCCCAGTCGGTCACCTTCCACAGCCGGCCGGTGTCGTAGTAAGTCAGCGTCAGCACGCCGCGCCCGGCTGGATCGCTAATGGTGGTGGGTTGTCCGCTAGTGTTGTAGGTCAGAGCCGACTGGTTGCCAAATCGGTCGACGATGGCGGTCAACCGGCCAGCGCCGTCGAACTCCCAGCGGGTCTGGTCCTGATGAGTGGCCGTGAAGGTGCCGGGCGGGTTGCGCACCAGCGTCGTGTCGACGCCCGTGGGCGGGACATAGGTCGGCCCGGCGCCACTGTAGCAGTCAGTGCCTCCCTGTGGTCCGACGAGGACGATTGTGCCTGCGTAGAAGTAGAGCGCGTTCGTGCCGCGATGATAGCGAAAGGCCCGGGGCCGCTCGAAGACGGCCCCTTGTGACGGGCCACCGTTGCCGGAGGGCTCGCCACCAGACGGGAAGCTCTCGGCGACCACTGCCACCGGACTGGCCGGGTTGCCAGTCAGGCGGTAGATGTAGCGCGGCGCAGCACTGTCGTCGACGATCTCGCCGGCGATGTACAGGTTCCCGGCTTGGTCGAGATCGAAGCCTTCAACGTTGCCACCCAGAAAGAGGGGGTAGGTCGGGAAGGTGGGCAAACTGGCGGTTTCGGGCACCGTCGCGACGACGAGTCGACCAGTCTCGTCGTGCCGGCGGACCTGCAGGCTGGTGCCGAGGTCTTCCAGGACCCAGGCAGCGCTGCCGCTGGTTGGATGGACGGCGACCTCAACCGGGCCGGTGAAGGCATCGCCGAGCCGTGTGGCGGTCGTCAGCAGGGCTTGCTGGGCCTGGGCTGGAGCGACTGTCACCAGCGCGCCAGGCACGACCCAGACGACCCGCCACCATAGACTCCCAGTGCCAGTGACCAGGCGTGCAAGAAACGGACTCCCCACCTGCCCGACCGTACGGGTAAGCCAGGCCATGCCCTCGCTGGTGCCTGGGCCGGGTGGGGTCAGGAGCGCCAGCACGAGCCACAGACGCAGAATGACCCGTCCAATTGCCTGACGACGCCTTAGCCGTGTACGCCCGATCCTCCGATCAGGCCTGGCTAATCGTAGTCCTGGCCGGTGGCCGTGGCCTCTGAGGAGCAGACCAAGCCGGGTGACGACATTGCTGGAAAAGAGCATAGGAACGTGCTCACTTGGAGCCTGAAAACCACCAGCCGGGTCATGCTACTCTGATTCGCGAATCGGAACCAACGACGATCGTCAGTGCCTCAATGACGGACGATAGCGCAGCGAGCTTCTGCCGTCCCAGTTGATGGTACTCTCACTTTAGCACTCATGCCTCAACACTCGACGTTCTTCCCCTCGCTGCCGAACACCGCCAGCCGCTCGGCCTCGCTGCCGCGCACGGCGTCGACCGGCGCGTAGTGGAACTGGACGGCCCGCCGGCGCGCGCCGGTCGGGTTGTAGGGCGTGCCGTGCTGGCAGAGGCCGTCGAACAGCAGCAGCCCGCCCGGCAGCAGCGGCACGGCCACGATCGGCCGGCCGTGGATGTCGGTGTCGCAGATCTGCCAGTCGCGCCGCTGGAAGTGGACGACCGGCCCGCCGTGGTGGCTACCGGGGATCATGCGCATGCAGCCGTTCTCCGGCGTCGCCGCGTCCAGCGCGATCCAGACGCCGACGATCGGCGTGCCGAGCGGGAAGTCGAAGTAGGCGTGGTCCTGGTGCCAGGGCTTCTCGCGGCCGCGCGGCGGCTTGAGCAGCGCCATGTCCTGGAACATGGCCGGCTCGGCGCCGAGCAGCCGCCGGACGGCCGCCAGCAGCCGTGGGTGCCGCGCCAGCGCGTCCAGCCGCGGCTCGACCGCCGTGAACCCCATCAGCTTGCGCACGGCGTCCTGGCGCTCCTCGAGCGACATCGTCGCCAGCTGCGCCCGCGCGCTGCGCTCGAACTGGATGCCCTTGAAATCGGGGTAGCAGCCCATGAGCAGGTCGGTGAGCCCGTCCAGCGCGGCGGCGATCTCGACGGTACTGAAGCCTGGCTCGATCGCCAGGAAGCCGTCCTGACGGTAGCGGGCGACGGCGATCGTGTCGAGGGCGTCGAGGCCGGCGAGCGTGTCGGCCAGGCCGCCGTGGGCGTAGAGCGCCGGGTCGTGCGGCGCGGCGGTGGCGTTGTCGAACACGGCCGCGCCGACCTGCTCGACCGGCGTCGCCGGCACGGCCGGACGGCTCCCCTGCTCGGTCATGCCCTTCTCCTCTCGCTGTGGTGCGACCCTGGGCCACCTCGCCCGCGCCCCGTGCCGCGCGGTCGCGGTGGACGACCACGGGCGCGCGAGACAGCCTTCAACGGTCGCACCAGTGTAGCGGCTGGGGCGACGGCGTCAACCGCCGGCCACACGCCCGCTGCGCCCGCGTCTAACGCCCGCCCGTCCCGTCGCGCCGGCTCACCGCACTGGAGTGGCATACGTTATACTGTGCAGAATCGATCGATGATACAGCAGGCGACGGCGTGGTCCGTAGCGCGCCGGTGTCGCGCTGATGCTGACCCGCGTGGGCGCGCCCTGAGTGGCGGTGTCGGTCGTGCCTGGGGAGGCGGGCCATGGAGGCCGAGGTGTCGTTTGGCCGCTGGCTGCAGCGGCGGCGCAAGGCGCTCGACCTGACGCAGGCGGAGCTGGCGCGGGCAGCGGCCTGCTCGAGTGTCATGCTGCGCATGATCGAGGGGGATGAGCGCCGGCCATCGAAGGAGCTGGCGGCGCGGCTGGCCGAGCACCTGGCGATCGCGCCACTGGCGCGCGAGGTCTTTGTCCGTGGCGCCCGCGGCGAGCGGCTGGTGGCGGCGCTCGGGTCGCCCACGCGCCCGGCGACCGAGGTGGCCGCGCCGGCGCCGCTGCCCGCGCCACTGACGACGCTCGTCGGCCGGCAGCAGGAGATCGCGGCCGTCGGAGCGCTGCTGCGCCAGCCCGGCGTGCGCCTGGTGACGCTGACCGGTCCCGGCGGCGTCGGCAAGACCCGCGTCGCGCTGGAAGTCGCGGCGGCGGAGCGGGCGGCCGGCGACTTTGCCGGCGGCGTCTGGTTCGTTGATCTGGCCGGGCTGCGCGACCCGACGCTGGTCGTGCCGACGATCGCGCGGGCGCTGGCGGCGCCGGTCAGTGGTGGCAATCAGGCGGTCGCGCGCCTGGCCAGCGCCATCGGCGACCGGCGCCTGCTGCTGGTGCTGGACAACTTCGAGCAAGTCGCCTCGGCCGCGCCGCTGCTGGCACACTTGCTGGCGGCCACACCACGCCTGCGACTGCTGGTGACCAGCCGCAGCGTGCTGCGGATCTCGGGCGAATATGAAGCGCCGGTGCCGACGCTGGCGCTGCCTGACGTGACGACGCCGCCGACGGCGGCGGCGCTGGCCGGGGTGGAGGCCGTGGCGCTGTTTGTCGAGCGGGCGCGGGCCGCCGCGCCGGCCTTCGCGCTGACCGATGACAGCGCGCCAGCCGTGGCCGCGATCTGCGCCCAGGTCGACGGGCTACCGCTCGCGATCGAGCTGGCGGCCGCCCAGGTCACGGTGCTGCCGCCAGCGGCGCTGCGGCGGCGGCTCGACAACCGGCTGGGGTTGCTGGTGAGCGGGCTGCGCGACCGACCGGCGCGGCACCAGACACTGCGCGCCACGCTGGCCTGGAGTCACGAGCTGCTGTCGCCAGCCGAGCGGGCGCTCCTTCGCCGCCTGGCCGTCTTCACCGGCGGCTTCACCCTCGAGGCGGTTGAGCGGGTCGGCGCGGGACCGGACCTGCCGGCCACGGCTGTGCTGGCCGGTTTGACCGGGCTGGTCCAGCAGAGCATGGTCCACGTCGGGCACGATTGGGAGGGCGAGCCGCGCTATCGGCTGCTGGAGATCGTGCGCGAGTACGGTCTGGAGCAGCTGGCCGAGAGTGGTGAGCTGGCCGTCGTGCGGGAGGAGCATGCCCAGACCTATCTAGCGCTGGCCGAGGCCGCCGAGTGCGGGCTGCGCGGCCCAGAGCAGCGGCGCTGGCTGGCGCGGCTGGACGCCGACCACGACAACGCGCGCGCCGCGCTGGCCTGGAGCCTGGACGATGCGGCCGGCGCGGCGCTGGGCCTGCGGCTGGCCGGCGCGCTGGCGCGCTACTGGCACAGTCACGGCCATCACGACGAGGGCCGGGGCTGGCTGGAGCGGGCACTGGCGGCCGGCGCGCCCGTGGACCCACGCTGGCGCGCACGCGCGCTGCTCTGGCTTGGCACGCTGCTGCTGCCGGGCGGCGACACGGCTCGCGCCGGTGTGCCGCTGACCGAGGCGCTGGCGCTCTTCCAGGCTGCCGATGACGCGCCTGGCGCCGCTGCCACCCTGCACCAGTTGGGCGTCGCCGCGCGCCTGCGCGGCGAGTACGAGTCGGCGACCCACCTGCTGGGAGAGGCCCTGGTGCGCTTCCGCGCCCTCGACGACCACCACGGCATGGCCTGGGCGCTGCACGAGCTGGCGATCGCGACCCGCAACCTGGGGCACGCCGCGGCGACCGTGCGGCAGTTGGAGGAGGCGTTGGCGCTCTTCCGCGCCCTTGGGCACGAGCGCGGCGTCGCCTGGGCACTGCGCGAGCTGGGAGTCACCGCCCGCCACCGGACCGACCTGGACCGGTCAGCCGCGCTGCTCGCCGAGAGCCTGCCGCTGATGCGCGGCATTGGCGATGCCTGGGGCACGGCGCGCGTGCTGCAAGACCTGGCCATCACCGTCCGCTACCAGGGCGATCTGCCGCGGGCGGCCGCGCTGCTGGCAGAGGCGCAGCCCACGCTGGAGCGCCTCGGCGATCGTCCCAGCACGGCTCGCTTCTATCTCGAGCTGGGCGTCATGGCGACCGCGCGTCAGGACTACCCGCAGGCGGCGTCCTTGCTGGCGACCAGCCTGAACCTGTTGCGCGAGACCCGCGACCAGCGCGGCATGCCCGGCGCCCTCGACGAGCTGGCGCGGGTGGCGCTGGCGATCGGCCAGCCGGCGCGGGCAGCCGTGCTGCTCGGCGCGGCGACGCTGCTGCGAGAGCGCCTGGGCGGTCCTGTGCCGCCGGTGGAGCAACCCGCCCGCGCGGCCACCGAGACGCAGGCCCGGGCCGCGCTGGGCGAGACGGTCTTCGCCGCGGCCTGGGCCGCCGGTCGGGCGGCGCCGATGGCCTGGACATTGGCGGTCGACGCGCTGGATGTGATCGACGCGCTGCCGGAGCCAGCGCGCTGAGCTGGCGCTAGCGGCGCTGGCGCGCGACGCGGCGCTCACTCCGGCCGCGGCGGCCGCCACCACTGGCGCGCAGGTACTGCTGGCGCTCGGCCGCCTGGTCGTAGCGCGCCTTCTCGGCCGGGTAGCGCGCCAGCCTGTACCAGACGCCCAGCCCGATCATCACCAGCACTGCCAGCGCCGACAGGTAGAGCCACAGCCGCATGCCCAGGAGCGGCAACTCCAGCGCGCGGAAGCCGAAGCAGGTCAGCCCGACGCCGAAGACCCAGGCGGCGATCTGCGTGGCCCGCTGCGCCAGGCGGCGGTGCAGGTCGTGCTCGCGGAAGCGCCGGTCGAGCACCCGGCTCAGCACCAGCGCGCCGACGAACCCCACCCCGAACAGCACCAGAAAGGCGATGGCGAGCGGGCCATAGGCCTCATAGCCCTTCGGCACCCGCGTCAGGTAGTCCCAGGTGAGCGGATTGGTCAACTCGGTCATCTGCGCCGCGTCTCCCACTCAGATGAGCGCCGGCGGCGACCGCGGCGCGTGCGCTCATTGTACTGAGCTGTCCCCGGTTGTGACCAGCCGCGCGACACGGTGCGACCAGGCATGACGGTGGGCCGGCGCCGGGTCTAGCGCCGGGCCAGGCTGGTGAGGGCGGTGAAGTCGAGCGGGGGCACGGGCTGGTAGAGCGTCGTGCGGCGCACCGTTGCCAGCAGCGCGTCGGTCACCCGATCGGTCGGCTGGTCGGCGGCGACGATCGCCAGCCGGCCCTGGGAGGCATAGTAGTCCTCGATCGGACCGGCCTCGGCTCGGTAGATGTCCATGCGCCGCCGGATCACCCGCGGCGAGTCGTCGGCGCGGCAGACGAGCGCGTCGCCGCAGCGGTCGCAGATGTCGGCCTCGCGCGGTGGGTTGGTGATGGCGTTGTAGGTCGCGCCGCAGCGAGCGCAGACGCGCCGGCTGCTGAGTCGCTGGACGATCACGTCGCCGGAGATGTCGAGCGCCACGGCCACGGCGACACGCGCCCCGCGGCGGGCCAGCTCAGCATCGAGTGCGGTGGCCTGAATGATCGTGCGCGGGTAGCCGTCGAAGATGGCGCCGCGGCGGGCATCGGGCTGGTCGAGCCGCTGGGCCAGCAGCTGGCCGGTGATCGCGTCCGGCACCAGTTCGCCCCGGTCGATGAAGGCGGCCGCTTGCAGACCGAGCGGGGTGCGCCGCTGCACCGCTTCGCGCAGCAGGTTGCCAGTGGAGATCTGGGGGATGTCGAGCCGATTGACCAGGTGCTCGGCCTGGGTGCCTTTGCCCGCGCCAGGGGGGCCAAGCAGTACGATGAACATCGTTGTTCCCTTTCTGCTTCGTCCGCCCCGTCAGTGGGACACAGACGCCGCGTAACCGCGAGGGCCGGCCGATCCGCTCACCGGCGCTGGTGAGCGCGCCGCGACCTGGTATGCATCAGTCTATCACTTCGTGAAATACTGCACGAGCAGGAGCGGGTAGGAGCGTGGTAGGAAGTCTGTCAGTTGCTGGTTGCTCGTGGGAGATGAAGGTGGTACCGCCACGGTGGACCCTGTACCCGTATTGTACGGACAGCGCCGGCAAATCTCCCATCGGTCGACCGGCCGGTGCGGCGCGGGCCGATGGAGCAGTGAGGAGCGGGGCGGATGCGCGTAGTGACGACGGTGGCCGAGGTGTGGGCGGCGCGGCGGGCGCTGATCGGGCGGCTGGGGCTGGCGCCGACGATGGGCGCGCTCCACGCCGGCCATCTGTCGCTGGTGACGCGGGCGCGCGCCGAGGCCGATGTGGTCTGGGTGACGGTGTTCGTCAATCCGCTGCAGTTCGGCCCGCGCGAGGACCTGGCCAGCTACCCACGCGACCTGGACGGCGACCTGGCCAAGCTGCGCGCGGCCGGCGTGGACCTGGTCTTCACGCCGGCCGCGCACGACATGTACCCAGCCGGCTTCAGCACGCGCGTCGCGGTCAGCGGCGTCAGCGAGGGTCTCGAAGGCGAGCGGCGGCCCGGCCACTTCGCCGGCGTGGCGACGGTGGTGACGAAGCTGTTCGCGCTGACCCGGCCGGACGTAGCCGTCTTCGGCGAGAAGGACGCCCAGCAGTTGCGCGTCATCCGCCGGCTGACGACGGACCTGGGTTTCGACCTGCGCATCATCGGCGCGCCGACCGTGCGCGAGCCGGACGGCCTGGCGCTGAGCAGCCGCAACGCCTACCTGTCGCCGGCCGAGCGGCGGGCCGCGCCGGTGCTGCGCCAAGCGCTGGCGGCGGCCGAGCGCGCCTACGCGGCCGGCGAGCGCGCCGGTGCGCGGCTGCGCGCGGCGATGCAGGCAGTGCTGGCGGCCGAGCCGCTGGCGCGCGTCGACTACGTCAGCATCGCCGACGACGAGACGCTGGCGGAGCTGGACACGGTGACCGGCCCGGCGCTGGCATCACTGGCCGTCTGGCTCGGCCCAACCCGCCTGATCGACAACGTCCGCCTGGCCGGCGAATAGGGTCAGGAGGCACAGGGGCGTAGGGCGAGAGTCTCTCGTTCCCCTCGCCCCCTGGCTCCACTCGTTCTCCTCCGCTACTCCGCCTACGGGCCCACCTGGCCACTGGCAACGTCGGCCAGCACGCGCAGCAGCAGCGCCGTGCTGGCCGCGCCGGGGTCCTCGTGACCGGCGCTGCGCTCGCCCAGGTAGGAGGCGCGGCCCTTAGTTGCCACCAGCGGGATCGTGTCCAGCGCGCCGCGCTCGGCGGCGTCGGCGGCGCGCGCCAGCCCTTCGGCCGGGATCGCGCCGAGCGCGGCCGCCTCCTCCAGCGCCTCGACCGCCGGCAGCAGCGCGTCGACCATCGTCTTCTCACCCGGCGCGGCCTTGCCGCGGGCGACGACGCCGCCGAGCGCCGCCCGCCAGGCGGCGGCCAGGTCGGCGGTCGTCAGCGCGGTCTTGCCGGTCAGCGGGGCGGCGGCGCGCAGCAGCGCCGTACCATAGAGCGGCCCGGCCGCGCCGCCGACGGTCGAGATCAGCGCGCTGCCAGCCAGGCGCAGCAGCGCGTCCGGCTCGTCGGTCGTCTGCGCGGCCAGGCGCTCGGCGACGGCGGCGAAGCCACGGGCCATGTTGTGGCCGTGGTCGCCATCGCCGATGGCCGCGTCGAGCGCGGTCAAGTGCGCTGCCTCGGCCTGGAGGCGATCGGCGGCCGCCAGCAGCCAGGCGCGCAGCACGGCGCTGGGCAGCGTCATCATGGGTGCTCCCTCCGGCTGGAACGGCGGCGATTGCCCGCCGGCGACGGCGCCGCCAGCGCCAGCGCCTCACTCAGGTGATCTTGCTTCCGTGAGTCCGGCTCCTCACCAGCCAGCGCTTCCAGTGCCGCGACCCACGTCTCATCGCGCGTGGTGACGAGCGTGACGACCAGCGAGCGATAGAGCGGCAGCAGCCGCGTCTCGCGCAGGAAATCGACGATGACCTGACGATACTCGTCGCGGGCCTCATGCGCCAGCAGCAGGTCGAACAGGCCCAGCAGCAGGACTTCATCGGTGCTGTCGCGGTAGCGGGCGATCAGGCCAGGCAGCAGGCTGGCCGGCAACGCCGTCAACCCGCGCAGGCACTCGGCGGCGACATCGCCGAGCGGCGCTTCGGCCCGGACGACGTAGGCGTAGAGCGGCAGCGCCTGCCCGCGCCCGGCCAGCAGCCGCGCCGCCGTCACCGCCGGCTCGCCGGACATGATCGAGGTGTGCTGGTCGGTCAGCAGCCGCACGGCGTGGAAGCCGGCCAGCCGGTGGTCGACCTGATCCAGTGCCTGGATGGCAGCGGCGCGCAGATCACCGGCCGCCTCGCCATACAGAAACTCATACGTCGTGGCGGCCTGCTCCAGCAGCGGCGCGTCCTCCAGCAGTGCGACCGGCGCCAGCGCGCGCAGGATCGCTGCCCGCATCGCGCCGCCGGGGTCGCGCCGGCTGCCGCCGGCCTGGAGCGGGGCGTAGGCCCGCAGCAGCGCCGGTCGCCAGGCCGGGTCGGGCCGGTCGGTCAGCACGCGCAGCGCCGCCAACTGCACCTCCGCGTTGCGCTCGCCGAGCAGGCGCGCGGCCAACTCCGCCTGCGCCGGCGGGTCGGCGGCCAGCCGGCGCAACTGGTCGAGCTGGGTGGCGGCGCGGGCGGCACTCATCGGGAGCCTCCGGTAGCGGGGCGGCGTCAGGCGAGCAAGCGGTGGGAGCCGGCCTGCTCGAAATGGCGATCGGTCGTGAGGGCCTCGGTCACGCTTCGCCGCTGCATCAGGACGTAGCTGACGGCATCGCAGAGCGAGTAGGTCTTGTCTACTTGCTTCTCAAGCCGCGTTAGCGCCACATCGTGGAGATCGGCGTCCACCCACATGATGACGATATCAGGGTTCCGATGCAGACGCCGAAGAAACGCCAGCATCATCGACCGAGCAACGCCTCGTGTCTGACACAGTGGGACGAATTCGGCAAGTACATGACTGTGCGTCAGCAACGTCGTCGCGGTGCGGTAGTCACCATGCGTCGCTTCATGCCAGGGCTCACGCTGGTCAATGAGCGCCAGCAAACCTGATGTGTCCAGCAGCATCATTCGAGGCCCCGGCCATACTCGCGCGCCAAGTCGGCGTCGATGCGGTCGTTGTCGGCTGAGTGTGGGTCACCCGAGTCGAAACAGCCGAACGGTGCCTCAAACTCTCACCTGGCGACTTCACGCTCCTCGTCGCTCAACATCGATGTCGGTGTTGCCCGAATGCGGGCGTCAATCCGGGCGATGATCTCCCCTGTCGCCTCGCCCGTCCTCGCCGCGATCTCCGCGGCGGTCTTTCGCAGCGCCGCCTCGAGCTCCGCGGCCGTGATCGGGCCGGAGAACTGCCCCGGCGCGTCTTCAGGTTCGAGGTCGGGTCCACTATCGAACCCGGCACGATGCTGCCGCACGGCCGCGCCAGTGACCTCCGCCGGCGTGCGGCTAGTCGCGGCTGCCGCTCGCTCGATGCGGGCGTATTCCTCGTCGGTTAGCTCAACCGTCACCGTCCGGCTCATCGCCGCCTGCCTGCACACGACCCGCTGTACCGCTCTCGGGAGTATACCGGCCTACCAGCACAGGGCTGCGGTCCGCACCGGCGCGTCCCACAGGCGGGTCAGCTCGTCGTCGAGGCGCAGCAGCGTAATCGAGCAGCCGGCCATTTCCAGCGCGGTGACGTAGTTGCCGACCAGCGAGCGGCCGATGCCGATGCCGCGCTCGGCCAGCAGGCCGTGCAGCGCGCGGTAGACGATGTACAGCTCCAGCAGCGGCGTGCCGCCCATGCCGTTGACGATGGCCAGCACCGTCTCGCCCCGCGCCAGACCCAGGTCGTCGATGACCGGCTCGGCCAGCAGGCGCGTGACCTCATCGGCCGGGGCCAGCGGCCGGCGGGAACGCCCCGGCTCGCCGTGAATGCCGATGCCGATCTCCATCTCGTCGTCGCCGAGGGTGAAGGTCGGCACGCCGGCGGCCGGCACGGTGCAGGAGGTCAGCGCCATGCCCATCGAGCGGACATTGGCGTTGACGCGCTCAGCCATCGCCGCGACCGCGTCCAGATCAGCGCCGGCGGCGGCCAGCGCGCCGGTGATCTTCTCCACCGGCAGCGTGCCGCCAACGCCGCGCCGGCCGGCGGTGTAGAGGCTGTCGCGCACGGCCACGTCGTCGTTGACGACGACGGCGCGCACGGTGATGCCCTCGGCGGCGGCCAGCTCGGCGGCCAGCTCGAAGTTCATCACGTCACCGGTGTAGTTCTTGACGATGTGCAGCACGCCGGCGCCGCTGTCGGCGGCGCGGGTGGCGGCGACGATCTGGTCTGGCACCGGCGAGGTAAACACCTGGCCGGGACAGGCGGCATCGAGCATACCCGGTCCGACGAAGCCGGCATGGAGCGGCTCGTGACCGCTGCCGCCGCCCGACACCAGGCCGACCTTGCCGGCCACCGGCGCATCGCGGCGCACGACGAAGCCGGCGGTGTCGACGCGCAGCAGGTCGGCGTGGGCCAGGCCCAGCCCGGCCAGCGCCTCCGCCACGACATCCTCGGGCCGGTTGATCAGCTTCTTCATGGCCCCTCCTCGTCAGTGTCACACCGGAGCATAGCACAGGCGGCGCGGCCGACCGTAGATGGGACGCGAAGGGACGCGAAGGGAAATGAATGGCGGCGGTAGGGTGGCCCGCTCTGCTACCATGAGCGGTGGTGGGTGGCGGTCTGGTCCGCCCCGCGTTCCGTCAGGTGGAACCATGAAGCAGGTCCTCGTCCATCTGGATACCGACCGGCACCCTGGCGTCTACCTGCGCGTGCTGGCGATCGACGCCGGCATCGAGCACGTGCTGGCCTACGGCAGCGTGACAGCCGACGACGTGCGCGACCTCGTCCACGGTGTGTTGTTCTCGCGGCACGAGGCGGCACTGCGGGCCAGCGCCATCGCCATCAGCGGCGCCGATGTCGTGACGGCCGAGGAGATGCTGCACGCGGCCGACGCGGCGATGCTCGGGCCGCTGCGCGTGTCGCTGCTGCTCGACCCGCGCGGCGCCAACACGACCGCTGCCGCCACGGTCGTGCAACTGGCCCAGGACGTCGGCGTGCGCGGGCGGAGGGTGCTGGTGCTGGGCGGCACCGGGCCGGTCGGCGTGCGGCTGGCGGGGCTGCTGGCCAATGCTGGCGCCGAGGTGCTGCTCGCCTCGCGCCGCCGCGACCGGGCGCGCGACGCCGCCGACCGCGTCCGCCGCCGGCTGGGCGTGCGCGTCGAGGCGGTTGAGGTCAAGGACGACCGGGGTGTCGCCAAGGCGCTCAAGGGCGTCCAGGTGCTGGTGAACGCCGTCGCGCCGGGCATCCAGATGGTGCACCGGCCGACCTGGGCCAATGCGCCCGATCTGGTCGCGGTCGTCGATGTCAACGCGGTGCCGCCGCCGGGCATCGACGGCGTCAGTCCGGCCGATGACGGCAACCAGCGCGATGGCCGGCGCTGCTACGGCGCGCTGGCGATCGGCACGCTGAAGGCCGCCATCCAGCGCCGCTGCCTGACGCGCCTGTTCGAGCGCAACGACCTGGTGCTGGACGCCGAGGAGATCTTCGACCTGGCCCGCTCGGTGGCGCTGCTGGGGGCCAACGCCCAGCCACCGGCTGCGCCGTCACCCCCCGAGCCGGACGTCCCGGACGACCCACCGGCGACGACGGCCATGACGGCCGACGCGCCCGTGCCAGCCCAGATCCCGGCTCCGGCCAGCGAGCCATGACCGCGCCCGCGCCGACCCGCTGCGGTGCGCGCCGCCTCGTCTGGGGCGGGCGCACGCTCATCATGGGCATCGTCAACGTCACGCCCGACTCGTTCTCCGGCGATGGACTGGGCGACGATGCGGCGCGAGCGGTAGCGCACGGCCTGGCGCTGGCGCGCGACGGCGCCGATCTGCTCGACGTCGGCGGCGAGTCGACGCGGCCAGGTGCGACGCCGGTGTCGCCGGCCGAGGAGCAGCGGCGGGTGCTGCCGGTGATCGAGCGGCTGGCGGCTGAGGCCGGCGTGCCGGTGTCGATCGACACCTACCGCGCGGTGACGGCGGCGGCCGCGCTGCGCGCCGGCGCGACGATGGTCAACGACGTCTGGG
Organism: Chloroflexota bacterium; assembly: GCA_020849725.1. The sequence continues at coordinate 11,324 of JADLAZ010000114.1, read as the reverse complement.
GGCTGCGCCACGACCCGGCGATGGCCAGCGTCGTTGCGGCGGCCGGCGCGGCGGTCGTCGTCATGCACAATCGGACGACGCCACCGCTCGTCAGCCCCGGCGTCGGTGGCCACTTCGCGGCGGCCGACTACGGTGGCGATCTGGTGGCCGACGTGCTGGCCTGGCTGAGCGACAGCCTGGCGCTGGCCGACGACGCCGGTATCGACCCAGCCCAGGTGATCGTCGATCCCGGCATCGGCTTCGGCAAGGGGCTGGAGCAGAACCTGGAGGTCATCCGCCGGTTGGCCGCGTTCCGGGTGCTGGGCCGGCCGGTGCTGCTGGGTGCGTCGCGCAAGTCGTTCCTCGGCCGCCTGCTGGGCGGGCTGCCGCCAGCCGAGCGCGGCGAGGCGACCGCCGCCGCCGTCGCGCTCGGCATCGCCCACGGCGCTGATATCGTGCGCGTCCACGATGTGCGGGCGATGGCCCGTGTCGCCCGCGTTGCTGACGCGATCGTGCGCGGCCCGCCAGCGCTGCCGGAACCCTGAACGGCTCCAGAAACCACCGAAGCACGACGGTGCAGCCGGCTCCCGCCGCGCAACCCGACGACACCCAGGGGACTCGACTTACCGCTGCTTCCTTCCGGACCTGACGGGGTTCACCGATCCCTGCCGCGTCGGACGCGGCGTTCAACACCGGCTGCACCGGCGTGCTCCCGTGAGAGCAGGCCGGGAGCGCCCGGCCCTGACGCTGGAATGATACCCGGCTGCCAGGGCAACGTCAATTGGGTGCTGGGCGCCAGGAGCAACGTGACCGGCCTTCCCAGCCCCCAGCCCTCAACGCCTACCCCTCGCTGGCCTCGACGACGCGGGCGCCGGTGACGCGAATCAGGTCGTCGACGCGCAGGCGCAGGTTGAGGCCGCGCCGGCCGCCGTTGACGTAGATCTCGTCCAGTGCCAGCGCCGGCTGGTCGAGCAGCACGTCGAACGGCTTGCTCAGCAGTGCCAGCGCGCCAATGCCGCCGACGTGTAGACCCGTCAGGCGCTCGGCCTCCTTCTGCGGCGCCATGTGCACCGCCTTCTCGCCGATGGCGCGCGCCAGCCGGCGCGGGTCCAGCTCGCGCGGGCCGGCGATCATCACCAGCAGCGGCCGGTCCCGCTCGCGCAGCACGACCAGCGTCTTGTAGACCGTCTCCGGCGGCACACCGACTAGCGCCGCCACCTCGACGGCGCTGACGTGCCCCTCGACCGGATACGTCACCGGCGTGTAGGCGACCTTGCGCTGCTCCAGCAGCCGCATGGCGTTCGTCTTTTCCATCTGGCGCATCCCCCCGGCCCATGATGTGGTCGGCAACCCCAGCCGGCCGGCGCGGGTGTGGCCACCTGGCCCCAGCTACGTGATGCGCGCGCTCAGACGCTGGTCGTGCGCTGCACCTCCCAGACCAGGTGGGCCAGCTCCGGCAGGATCAGCTTCTCCATCGCCAGCCGCACGGCGGCGGTCGAGCCGGGCATAGCGAAGACCAATCGGCGCTGGTAGACGCCGCCCAGTGCCCGTGACATCAGCGCCGCCGCGCCAATCTCAGCGTAGCTGAGGCTGCGGAACAGCTCGCCGTAGCCGTCCAGGCGCTGCTCTAGCAGATCGGCCAGCGCCTCGGGCGTGCGGTCGCGCGGGGAGATGCCCGTGCCGCCGGTCAGCAGGATCGCCTGGCAGCCATCAGTTGCGGCCGCCTCGCGCACCGCCGCCTGGATCGCGTCCGGCTCGTCCGGCACGATGCGGTAGAAGAGCGGCGTGTGGCCAGCTCCAATGGCTAACTCACGGATCAGCCGACCGCCGCCGTCCGTCTCCGCCGTGCGCGTGTCGCTCACCGTAATGACGGCGATGCCGGCGGCGGCGGCCCCCGCTAACTCCCGATGCTGCTCGTGACTCATCTTGCTCGCTCCACCATCGGGTCATGCACCACCATCGCCCACGAAGGGACGGTTCGCGGTTCTTCCAGCCCGTCGCGCCTAGCGCCACTGGCTCATCTGCTCCGGCGTCCGGGTGCGATACGCGAAGTGCTCGACCGGGCGCAGGCCATAGCGCTCGATCTCGTCCAGGTTCAGCTCGATGCCGAGGCCGGGTGCAGTCGGCAGCGCGATATGGCCGTCGACGATCTCGGCCGCGCCCCGCACGACAGTGTGCCGCCAGGGCACGTCGCGGTGCAGGTGCTCCAGGAACAGGAAGTTCGGCGTCGTCGCCATCACATGCACGTTGGCCATTTCGACGATCGGGCCGACCGAGCCATCGTGCGGCGCGACTTTGACGCCGGCCGCCTCGGCGATGGCGCTGACCTTCTTCAGCTCAGTGATGCCGCCCAGGCGCGTCGTCTCTGGCTGAAACAGCGCGATCGAGCCGCTGGCGATCATCTCGTAGGCCGACCACTTGTGGAACAGCCGCTCGCCAGCCGCCAGCGGCACCGTCACCTTGGCGGCCACGGCGGCCAGCTCCTCCAACCGGTCCGGATTGGTCGGTTCCTCCAGGAAGGCCGGGCGGTACTGCTCCGACGCCTGCGCCAGCCGCACGGCGGCGTGGACGGTGAACTCACCGTGGCCGTGTAGCCCGATCTCGATCTCGTCGCCGACGGCGGCGCGCAGCTCGGCCATCACGCGCGCCGACGGCGTGCATTTGAACGCCGTGTAGCCGGCATCGACCAACTCGCGTGCCTGCTCGACCGAACTGGCGTGGCCGTAGACGCGGATGTGGTCGCGCATCGCGCCGCCGAGCAACGCGTGCACCGGCACCCCGAGCGCCTTGCCCTTGATGTCCCACAGCGCCATGTCGATTGCGCTCTGAACGCCGCCGCGCACGGCGCCGGTCAGGCCGTGGCCGTGCAGCGCATCGTAGAGCTTGAGCCAGAGACGCTCGATGGCGAGCGGGTTCTCGCCCACCAGCAGCGGCGTGACCTCGCCGATGCCGGCGGCGACGATCTCTGGCCAGCCGCCGCCCTCTCCCACACCGGTGATGCCGGCATCGGTCTGCACCGCGGCGAAGAGCCAGTTGCGGCCACGTGGCCGGTCGGCGTGGCGTGCCTCGTCCCGCGTGGCGCGCACCAGATAGGTCGTGATGCCGGTGATCTGCATGCCTGCCCCTCCTCACATCGCAGAACGCGCGAGCGGGCCGCGCCTCAGTCCGCCCCAGTGTGGCAGAAACCGGCGTGCCACGCGAGCCTGGCCGCGGTCACCAGCGCCACGCCGCCGAGCAGTCCGGCCAGCAGCAGCAGCCCGTAGGCCGGGCCGAGGTAGGCGGCGGTGACGGCCGCAAACGCGGCGGCGTCGATGAGGGCGATCAGCGCCACCCGGCTCGCCACCGCGACCAGCAGCGCCAGGATCGGCAGAGCGAGCGCGCTCGGTCGGCCGCGGCCCGCCGCGACCCCGGCGACGGCGAGGCCACCGAGCGCCAGCCCGGCCAGCGCGGGCGCCACCTGACGATACTGGTCGCGCACGGCCACCAGGCCCGCCAGCAGGAGTTGGTCGCGGCCATCGATCGCCACCGGCGAGGCCCCCTGGGTGGGTGCAAGCCGCTCCCGCGTGATGCGGCGGAACACCTGTTGCCCCGCCTCGTCGCCGGTGCTCGGCCCGGCCGCCACCGGCAGGCCATCAAAGGTGACCAGGTAGATCGTCGCCCGCGCCAGTGACTCCAGCAGGCGCGGCCCACCCTCGCCATGCCAGACCGGCGCCATCGAGTCTCGCCGCGGGCCGCAGCGCAGGCTACCAGCATCGCAGGCGGCGTTCACCTCGTCCGCCAGGCGGCGGTAGTAGGCCAGTGCCGCTGGGGCCGACCGGTAGTGCCCCGCCCCGGCGACCGCGTCACGGAGCGCCCACATGAACCAACCCCCCGCGACCTCGCCGCACGCCGATGGCACCGCCTGGCAACTGTGACCCTCCCAGGCGGCCAGACTCGGACCCTCCAGAGTGCGTCTCAGTTCGGCAAAGGCCGGGCTGACTTGATAGAGGCGCTGGCGGTCCTCACGCGCCAGCGGCACATACGGTCGCCTCGTCGCCGGCTCCACCCGCGTCACTGCCCCGTACGCCGCCAGCCATTCGGCCGTGGTGAACTCGGTGACGGCGAAGACGCCATAGACGCCGAGATTGATCGCCGCCACCAGCACCACGACCGCCACCGCCAGCACCGGCGCGCTGGCGACCAGCAGCAACCGCCGCCAGCGGTCGACGCCGCGCCGCCAGATCTGGACCACCGTGCCGCCGAGCAGCAGGCCGATCGCCGGCAGCAGCCAGACTCCCTCCTCGCGCGTGACCCAGACCACGCCGAGCGCCAGCCCGGCCAGGACGCTCCAGGCGGCCAGCGCCCGCGGCGTGCCGTCGCGGCGCAGCCACACCCCGATCGCGGCGGCGCAGGCGAGCAGCGTTAGCGCGGGATAGATGGCCTCCCGCACCACGCGCGTCCCCGAGAATAGCACCGGGTTGAAGAGCAGGACACCGTACACCAGCGCCAGCGCTGCCGCGCTCGGCACTGCCGGCCGCACCGCCCAGACCGCCGCCAGGCCGGAGGCCACGACCAGCAGGTGCTGGCTCAGCAGCAGTGGCACGCCGGTCGTGTAGGCCAGCGCGACCCAGAGCGGATAGAGCGGCCCCTTGGCTAGCGTCAGGTTGTTGAATGGCCCGAGCCAGCGCCCGCCGGAGAGGTGCTGGGCCAGGTTCATGAACAGCCGGTCGTCATGGATGGCGTCGGCCAGCGCTGTGATCGGCTGCCCGCTCATCAGCCCCAGCCAGATGAGCGTCAGGATCACCAGCAGGACGACCAGACGCAGGTGTGCGGTCATAAGCACGTCCCTGGGGAGCCGAGTATCCGCGCCCGGTGACCCGCGCCACCGGACGCTATCGGTCCTCCGGCTCCTGACCGTGTGGAATCTCTACCAACCCAGCGCCGCGCCGGCGCGGCCAGCCACCCAACCCCGGCCCGCCGCTGAGCGCCTCTACCTCCAGCCGCGTCAGCTTCTCCTCATCGAAGACCATGCCCAGGCCCGGTGTCTCCCCGATGATGATGTCGCCGTCCTCGATGCGCGTGTCGACGGTGAAACAGACCGACCGGCCAGCCTTGACGGCCTCCATCATCAAGTGATTTGGCATGGCCGCCGCGGCATGGGCCATGAACTCGCCCGGGCAGTTCATCATCGCCACTGGCAGCTCGAAGCCATAGGCTATATCGGCCACGATCATGGCGCCGGTGATGCCGGACGTGCCCTGGCCCACCTGAACGATGTCGATCGCCCGCTGGTCGATCAGCGCCATGAACTCGCCGACATCATCCAGGTTCTCACCGGTCGCTACCGCCGCCCGCACCCCGTCCGACACCTGCCGCAGCCCGCGGTAGTCCCAGCGCCGGGCCGGCTCCTCAACCCAGACCAGATCGAACTCCTCCTCGATGCGGTGGATGTGCCGGATCGCCTGCTTGGGCGACCAGTACTCGTTCGAGTCGATCATCAGCATCGGCGGCTTGCCACTCGTCGCCAGCGCGTCCCGCATCAGCCGCAGCCGGCGCAGGTCGTCCTCCAGGTTCAGGCCGACCTTGAGCTTGCCGGCGTTGACGCCCTGCGCCGCCAGCCTGGCGTAGAAATCGTAAATCTCCTGGTCTGGCAGGCACAGGTCGATGCCGCTGGCGTAGGCGCGCACCCGCGGCTGGGCCGCGCCCAGCGTTCGCCACAGCGGCTCGCCGTTGATCTTCGCCTTCAGGTCCCACAGCGCGCAGTCCAGGTTGGAGATGGCGTCGCCGACCAGGCCGTGGGTACCGCCCTTGAAGGCGCGGTCGATCATCTGCTTCCACAAGCCACGCACGCCACGCGGGTCCTGGCCGACCAGCAGTCCGTCGACGATGGCGTGGATGAGCGCACGCGCACCGGGGTTGCCGGCCATCACGCCGCTGACGCCAGCATCGGTGTCGAGGGAGATCGCCAGCCCGGCGGCGTTGGCGCTGCCCTTGGGATAGTTGGCGTCGCCCAGTGGTCGGCTCAACTGATACTGGTACAGACGGGTGCGCACGCCGGTGATCTTCATCGTTCCTCCTCGACCGCCAGCCGATTGTCGGGTCCGCGAGTGAGACCGCGCCACACTACGCCGCCGCTCGCGCCGCGTCAACGCCCGCCACCGCCGTCCATCAACCGGCGCGGTATCATCCAGCCGGCGCCGGGAGCCGCGCGCCGGGCAGCGACCAGGCGGAGGGGGCATGACGAGCGCGACGACGAGGGTGCGGGTGGCGACACTCGCCATCTTCCCGATCAAGTCCTGCGGCGGCATGGCCGTCGATGCGGCCGCCGTCACGCCGCGCGGCTTCGCCGGCGACCGCCTGCTGATGGTCGTCGACGACGAGGGCCGCTTTCTCACCCAGCGCGAGCAGCCTCGGCTGGCGCTGGTCGCGCCGCACCTGACCGGCGATACGCTGACGCTGACTGCGCCGGACCTGCCGCCGCTCACGCTGACGCTCACCGACGCCGGCCCGCGCCGGCCGGTCGTCGTCTGGCGCGATACGGTGCCGGCCGTCGATCAGGGCGCGGCCGCCGCCGAGTGGTTCACGACCCATCTCGGTGTGCGCTGCCGGCTGGTGCGCCTGGCCGGTGAGACGACTCGACGGGTCGACCCCGCCTACGCCCGCCGGCCCGACGATCAGACCAGCTTCGCCGATGCCTACCCGTTCCTGTTGCTGTCAGAGGCATCGCTCGACGATCTGAACCGCCGGTTGGCGACGCCGCTGGACATGCGCCGCTTCCGGCCCAACATCGTCGTCACCGGCTGCGCGCCCTACGCTGAGGACGGCTGGCGTCAACTCGGCATCGGCGCCGTCCGCTTCGATGTCGTCAAGCCGTGTGCCCGGTGCGCGATCACGACGACCGACCAGGACACGGCCGCGCGCGGGGTTGAGCCGCTGCGCACGCTGGCGACCTACCGCCGGATCGATGACAAGGTCATGTTCGGGCAGAACCTGGTCCACCAGGGCGGCGGTGTGCTGCGCGTCGGCGATGCGGTGACAGTCTTGGTCGACGCGCGCGGCCAGGGCGTGCTCGACGCCGCCAGCGATTGATGCCCGTGCCGGAACCGGGCGACCACCGGCAGACAACCGTCTCCTGACGGCGAACCGTGGTCGGGCGCGTGTCAGCCACCCTGCCGGTATTCCTCCAGCACCTCGGCGATGGCGTGGCGGGCGATGCCGGCCAGCACCGGGTTGGTGACGTGGTAGTAGGGCAGGGCGATCAGGGCCGTCGACAGCGCCCAGCCGCGCCCACGCGCCCAGGTGGCGTCATCGACAGCGAGCGCAGCGCGGAAGACGGTGCGTGCCTCGGCAGTGAAGAGGTTCCAGGCCACGATCAGGTCGGCGGCGGGATCGCCGATCCCCAGGCAGCCGAAGTCGATGACGGCGCTGAGCCGGCCCTGGACGGCCAGCAGATTGCCCGAGGACAGGTCGCCGTGGATCCAGACCGGTGGGCCGGGCCACGCCGGCGCCCGCAGGGCTGCGTCCCACGCCGCCGTCGCCGCGCCGGTGTCGATCATGCCGGCCAACGCGGCGAGCGCGGCGCGGGTCGGCGCGTCGCGCGCGGCCAGCGGTACACCGCGGGTGGAATTGTGCGCCCCGGCCAGCGGCCCACCAGCGGGGTCGATCCGCTGTAGCGCGGCGACAAACTGGGCCAGGTCCAGCGCCGCCTGGCGCGGGTCGGCCAGGCGGTCGATCGTCGCATTCTCGCCGTCGAGCCAACGGTAGATTGCCCACGCCCAGGGATAGCCGGCGTCCGGCGCACCCAACGCCAGGGGTGTCGGGATGGTCAACGGCAGGTGAGGGGCCAACCGGGGCAGCCATCGGAACTCCTTCTCCGCTTGCCCGGCGGCCCAGTGGATGCGTGGCAGGCGGGCGACAAGCTCATCGCCAAGTCGGTAGAGCGCGTTGTCAGTGCCGGCCGAAGTCACCGGCGTGATCGGGAGATCGGCCCAGCGTGGATAGTGCTCTGCCAGCAGTCGGCGCACGAGCGCGACGTCGGTGACGACCTCGTCGGCGTGCATCAGCGGGCCGCCTAGCGTGGTGGCGCCGTCGGCGCCGGTGTGATGCGCGGCAGCAGCGGCAGCACCGTCCCGGCCGGCTCCAGTTCGACGATCGCCCGTGGCCCCTGCAGGCGCTCGAAGCCGCGGTAGGTGGCCGGCGCGACGATCAGCGTCAGGTTGGTGCTGTCGGGCAGGACGCAGAACAGGTAGGTCATCCGCTCGCTGTAGCCGGGCAGCACGTCGCGCACCTCGCGCAGTTGGATGCTGACCGGGCGCAGCGTGCGGCCCTGGCTGTCTAGCACCGTCGAGTCGATGAAGTCGACGCCCATCGTCTCCTGGCTTCGGTTGGTGAAGCGGTACTCGACCTCCAGCGCCTGCGAGTCGCCGGGGCAGCGGTCCACGCCCCGGAAGCGCTGCACGCGCGCCACCGACACGCTCAACTGGCCCAGGTCGAATACCTCGGTGACGCGCCGGTTGGGCTGCGGCGTCGGCGGCACGGCCGTCGGGCTGGGCAGGGTGATCGGCGGCGGCGGCGTCAGCGTCGCGGCGGCGGCCACCGGCAGCGCTGGCGTCACGCTGGTCGGCCGCACCTTCACGTCCGGCGTCTGGCCCAGGGGCGCGCAGCCGGCCAGCGCTACCGCCAGCAGCCCCCCGGCGATCAGGCGATGCCACCGAGCCAGACCGTGCGCGCGCCACGGCCGCATCGTACCCGTCATCGGCCGCCTACTGCCGGCCGGCGCTGGCGCGCTGCGTCGGCGTCCACTCGCGCCGGCGCGGGGTTGCCAGCGCCCGGATGCTGGCCATCACGAAGCGGCCGATGAACAGCGGTGCGCCGGCCAGCGCCAGATACAGGTCCCGCGGCGCGCCGGCCAGCGCCAGCGCCGCGACCACATTGGCGGCGAACAGCCCCAGCCCGGTCGCCCACACCCACGCCGGCAGCACCAGCCAGGACCACGCTGGCGCCAGCCAGGCGACGCCAGCGGCGACCACGGCCATGCCGCCGATGCCCAGCAGCAGCAGCGACCGCGGCGGCTGGACGATGAACAGCATCTGGTCCAGGCAGACCACGTCGGCCCGCGCCACGCCGGCCCGCAGCAGCGGCCAGGCGTAGCGCGCGATCAGCTCCAGCTTGCCGCGCAGCCAGCGCGTGCGCTGCCGCTCGATCTGGTCGAAGCGCGCCGTCTTCTCGTCGTAGAAGACGGCCGCCGGCGTCCAGCGCAGCCGCGCACCGGCCAGCGCCAATCGCAGTTGCCACTCGGCGTCCTCGTTCAGGGCCTCGCCATAGCCGGCGACCAGGTCGTCGAAGACCTCGCGCCGGTAGGCCGTGCCCGATCCGATGATGAAGCCGGACAAGCCCACCGCCCGCCGCCCAGCCTGCGCCGTCTCTTGCGAGACGATCTCGCTGACCGCGTCCAGGCGGCTGGCCAGGCTGGTGTCCGGGTTCTTCGCCAACCGGCGCGCCTGCACGACAGCCACCGGCGGCCAGTGATTGAACTCCTCATTCACTGCCGTCAAGAAGTCCGGCGGCGCCAGGTTGTCGGCGTCCAGAATGACGACAGCATCGAAGGCGGTCCGCTCGGCGCCGAGTTGGTCCCACCACCAGACCAGCGCCGCACCCTTGGTGCCCCGGCCGCCCGTCTCGCGCTCGTAGACGCGCGCGCCGGCGGCGCGGGCCACCGCCGCTGTGGCGTCGGTGCAGTTGTTCGCCACCAGGAAGATGTCATAGCGCTCGCGCGGGTAGCGCTGGCCGGTGAGGCTGCCAACCAGCGGCCCGACGACGCCGGCCTCATTGTGTGCCGAGGTCACCACCGCCAGCCGTCGCGTGCGCCGCTTGACTGCCGGCGCCGGCCGCCGCCGCGTGCCCATCAGCCGCGCCCACACTGCCGCCGGCAGCGGCCACAGCAGGTACCCCAGGAAGAACAGCAGCACTCCCTGACCGGCCAGCAGCAGCCCGCCGAGCAGTGTCATCAGCACGGTCATGTCAGCGGGTGCCCTCCAGCGCGAGCGGCGGCGCGGCGTGGACGGCGACCGGCGCGCGGCCACGCGCCAGCGGGTCCGGCGCCCACCACGGGTCATCGTCGAGCCGGTCGAGCACCGGCAAGCGCATCAGCACGCCCAGCGAGAACCAGAAGCCGATGTTCAACGGCAAGTAGCCGAAGTAGTTGTTGGAGGCCGCGCCGATGACCATCGCCACGATCGAGCCGACGATGGCTGCCGCCAGCCACCGCAGCCGGTGGTCGCGCAGGCGCCAGGTGATGCGCGCCCCCATCACCAGCACCGTCCCCAGCAGCCCCAGGAAGATCAGCAGGCCGACCCAGCCGCTCTCCAGGCCGATCCGGAAATAGTAGTTGTCCAGTGGAATGCCGACGAACTCGGCCGACTCGGCGTTCACGTCGGCGCGCGACAGCAACTCGCCTCCTTTGCGCCCAGCCGTCGCCGGACCCAGCCCGAACGGCAGGCGGGCGATGATCGGGAAGGCATCTTCCAGCGCGTCGGCGCGCGCGGTGTACGATGCGTCCTCGGTCGGGTGGAACGTCGTCATCACCCGGCTCACCAGGTAGTCGTCCGGGTAGGCCAGGCCATAGACCAGGCCACCGGCCAGCGCCAGCGTCAACACCACCGCATAGATGCGGCTGCGCACCAGCACCGCGACGACGACCAGCGCCACGACGAAGCCGCCGTACGCGCCACGCGTGAGCGAGTAGAGCAGGCCCAGCATCATCAGCGGCATCAGGCCGATCAGCAGCAGCCGGCGGGCGCCGCTGCGGGTCATCGTCAGCAGCGCCAGCGTCACGACCACGCCGATGGCCATGTACATGCCGAACGCGTCGGCGCTGCCAAGGGTGGAGAAGATGCGCAGTCGGCCGCCCGGCAGGATGTGCGTCGCCGCGTTGGCGTAGATCCACCACCGCTCGTAGGTGTTGAGGCCGACGAACTGCTGCCACAACCCATACAGCGCGACCAGGCCAGTGCAACCGACCCACACCGCCAGGCTGGCGACCAGATGCCGGCGGCGGCGGATCAGCAGCAGCGCCGCCAGGAACGGCACCAGATAGACCAGGATCGCCCGCAGGCCGAAGATGCGGTGGAACAGCGTCGGCGTGTTCGGGTTGAACACCTGCACGAACTGGTAGAAGCAGTAGACCAGCATCGGCAGCGTCAGCGCCGACAGCCAGTGCCGCCACTCTTTCTGGAAGGTGACCTGCAGCAGCATCGCCACCAGCGCCAGCGACAGCGTCGCCTCGATCAGCAGGCCGACTTCAGTGTTCCAGGAGAAGCGCTTGATGTAGAGCAGAAACGGCGCCACGCCGAAGCACAGCCCGATGC
>JADLAZ010000113.1 GCA_020849725.1 Chloroflexota bacterium | reverse complement strand
TGGGACGGCGATCAAGATGCCGCTGGCGACGGCCTTCGGCACCTGGCGGGCGCGCGGCCTCAACCCCTTCGCCGAGTGTCTCCGCCTCCTCTCCGACCCGCTTCCCGCCCAAGTCTGAACAGTTACGCGCGGGCGGCTGATGGAGCCGACGGTGCGACATCTGGCGCGCCGAGCCGCGTGATTGGCGCCGGCTGTCCAGAGCGCCGCGTCAGCGAGTGGCGAGATCGTCCAGTTCGGCGCGCGGGTCGCGGGCCAGCAGCGCCTGCACCGCCTCGGTCAGGGGTTTGCCGGCATACAGCACCTGATAGAGTTGCTCGGTGATCGGCATCTCCACGCCCAGCTCGGCCGCCAGCGCGCGGGCCACGCGCGTGGTGGTCACGCCCTCGGCCACATGGCCCAGCTCGGCGACGATCGTGGTCAGCGGCTGCCCGCGCGCCAGGCGCTCACCGACGGTGCGGTTGCGGCTGAGCGGACTGGCGCAGGTGGCGATCAGGTCGCCGACGCCGGCCAGGCCGGCAAAGGTCAGCGGGTGGGCGCCGGCGGCGACACCGAGCCGGGCGATCTCGGCCAGGCCGCGGGTCATGATGCCAGCCTTGGCGTTATCGCCCATCCCCAGTCCGTCGCTGATGCCGGCGACGAGCGCGATGATGTTCTTCAATGCACCGGCCAGCTCGACACCGATCACATCCGGGCTGGTGTAGAGGCGCAGCAACGGCGTCAGCAGCCGGTCGCGGGCGGCGCGGGCGACGGCGGGGTCAGCGGCGGCGATGACGCTGGAGGCCGGCCGGCCGGCAGCGATCTCGCCGGCCAGGTTCGGGCCGCTCAGTGCGGCCAGCCGCCCGGCTGCCGCCGGCGCCACCTCGGCGATGACGGCGGACAGCCGCAGGCGGGTATCGATCTCCAGCCCCTTGGCGCAACTGACGACGAGGGCCGCCGGTGGCAGGTGCGGCGCGACCCGGGCCGCCGTCGCGCGCATCGCCTGCGACGGCACAACGAGCAGCACCACCGCCGCGCCAGCGACCGCGGCGGCGCTGTCGGCTGTCACGACGACCGCCGGCGGCAGCGGATAGCCGGGCAGGTACCGCTCGTTGACGCGCGCGGTGGCCAGCGCGGCGGCATGGTCCGGCCGGTGTGCCCAGAGCGTGACCGCGCGGCCGGCCCGCGCCAGCGCGATCGCCAGCGTCGTGCCCCAGGCGCCGGCGCCCAACACCGCGATCGGGGCGGATGAGGTCATGGCGGGCTACTCCTGGCGTCGGCCGGGCGACGGCGTCGCGCCGTCGCGCTCGCGGCCAAGTATAGCCGGCGAGACTGGTGACGTGACCGGTGTATACTGCCGCCATGGACGCGATGGACGCGGCTGGCGTCTTCTGGTACCTGCTGGAACTCACCGGGCGGTCGCTGCTGGGACTGCTGCTGTCCCTGGCGATCACGCTGCTGATCGCGGCCGCTGGCGTCCTGATCGCCCGCTGGGCGCGCGGGCGCGTCGTGCGGGCGCTGGGCCGCACGCGCGTTGGCGTCAACCTGTCGGTACTCGCCGGCAACATCACCTTCATGGCGGCGATCCTGGTGACGGTCATGCTGGTGCTGGGCTTGTACGGGTTGAACCTGACGGCGGTGTTCACGGTGCTGGGGGTCAGCTCCGTTGCCATCGGACTGGCGCTGCAGGATGTCTTGAGAAATATCGTATCAGGTATTTATTTATTAATTGAACATCCATTCAAGATTGGTGATACGATCGTCGTCGACGGGCGCGAAGGTGAGGTCGAGAGCATCGAGGTGCGCACGACGGTGCTGCGGATGCCTGACGGCACGCAGGCGCTCGTGCCGAACGCGACCGTGCTGGCGACGACGGTGATGAACCGCACCGCCTACCCGACGCGGCGGGTGATCATTCGCATCGGTGGGCTGACGGAGCCACTGGACGAGATCCAGCGCGCCGTGGTCGCGGCGCTGACGGACATCGCGGACCTCGCCGATCTGCCCGGCCCACGGGTCCATCTGGAGGCGGTGGCCGACGGCAAGGAGACGGTCACCGTCGATGTCTGGCATCGCGCCGACCGGCCGCTGCCGGCGACGGTGCTGCCGGCGCTGCAGATGACCTTCCCCACCGCCACCGTCGCCCTGGCCGGGACGGCGACGCCGCCGTCCATCTCACCGGCGTCGCGGTGACGCGGGGGATGAAGGCAGGGCGAGGGTGAGCAGCCAGGCCGGCGCGACGGACCGGATCGGGGTCTTCGGTGGCACGTTTGACCCGCCGCACTACGGCCACCTGATCCTGGCCGAGGAGGTGCGGCACGCGCTCCGCCTGGCGCGGGTGCTGTTCCTGCCGGCCGGTCAGCCGCCGCACAAGCCGGATGCGGCGATCAGCCCGGTCGCCGACCGGGTGGCGATGACGCGGCTGGCCATCGCCGGCAACCCGGCCTTCGGGCTGGATCTGCACGATGTGGAGCGCGCCGGGCCGTCGTACACTGCCGACACGATGGAGGCGCTGGCCCGGCGCTGGCCGGCGGCGGCGCTGTGGTTCATCATGGGCGAGGACTCGCTAGCCGATCTGCCGACCTGGCACGAGCCGGCGCGCATCGTGCGGGCGGCGCGGCTGGCGGTGATGACCCGGCCGGGAGTGACGGTCGATCTGGCGGCGCTCGACCGCCTGATTCTCGGGCTGCGCGGGCGCGTCGATCTGGTGCCGACGCTGGCGATCGGTATCGCGGCGCGCGACCTGCGCCAGCGCGTGGCCGAGGGCCGGCCGGTCCGCTACCAGACGCCGCCGGCCGTCGAAGACTATATCCGCGAGCGCGGCCTCTATTCGGCCGCGGGGGCGAGCGGTTGATCGATCAGCCGGAACGACGCCGGGTGACAGCACCTCCGCGGCCAGATCGGGGGCGGCGTGGAGCGTGCTATCGCGCTCACCGGCGGCATCGGAGAGGGCACGGACCAGCCTGCCGGCCCGGACCCACACCAGATTGGGAATGACGCCGGTGTCGATGGAGAAGATGATCCCTTTGCCGGGACAGTCCAGCCGTATCGGTGGGCTGGCTCCCAGGCATCGCGTGCGGCGGTTCGATGGGCCGCCTGTTGATGCTCGGCGTGCGGGGCGGTCTCACTAGCGACTCCCCGCCGATGACGTCGTAGCGCTAGTCGTCGTCGGGAACGGCTGCCAAGTCAGCGACGGTGAAGAGGAGTTCGGTCGGCATGCATCTCCGCCGAGGTGGGCTGCATGTGCGGGAGCATTCCGCGCAGGCCACTGCCACTCGTGCCGATGGAGCGGGTGTCGAGTGGTGAGCTGAGCCGGCTGTGCCGCGGTTCCTGCTCGGCGTCGCCGACGGTTTGTGCTGCTGGTTGGAGCCGCGCATCGGCGAGCGTGACGCCCTGCGGGCTGGCGCGGCCGCGGCGTCGCGGGAGTAGATGTAGTCGGGTCGGACAATGGTGGGTCGCAGCCACTCAGCCCTGTGTTGCACGTGAAACGCTCAGGCCGCCGGCCTCAATCGACCAGCGCGATCTCCAACCGTTTGTTGATCCGGCCCTTGCTGCGCGTGCCGATCACGCGCAGGCCACCGATCTCACCGGTGCGGGCCACGTGCGTGCCGCCGTCCGCCTGCACATCAAGCCCGACGATCTCCACTATGCGGACCTCGCGGATGCCCTCTGGCAGCAAGTTGATCTTGGTGCGGATCAGGTCCGGAATGGCGAACGCCTCGGCCCGCGGCAGGACAAACACTCGCACCGGCCGGTCGGCGGCGATGTCCTCGTTCGCCATCGCCTCGATCTGGGTCACCCGGTCGGCGCTGAGGTCGTCCAACTCGAAGTCCATGCGCGCCCGGTCCAGGTACATCTGGCCACCGGTGACGAGGGCGCCGAATGCGCGGAAGATCGCGCCGCACAGCACGTGCATCGCCGTGTGGGTGCGCATCAGCCGGTAGCGGTGCGGCCAGTCGATCGCCGCCACGATTGGCGTGCCGACCGCCGGCGCCGGCCCATCCGCCGGGTCCAGGTCATGCAGCACCGCGCCGTCGTCACTGCGCCGAACCTGGACGACCGGCCGCGCCACACCTGACACGACCAGCGTGCCGACATCGGCTGGCTGGCCGCCACCACCAGGGAAGAAGACGGTGCGGTCAAGCACCACGGCCGAACCGGCGTGCGCCACCACCGTGGCACGGATTTCGCGGCAGTAGGCATCGGTCAGGTAGATGGCCGTCGTCATCGCTCCTCCTTGACTCCCGCGCCGGTCTCGCCCCATCGTCGCCTGGTCACCCGAATGCCCGGTCCTAGCGCGACAGAACCAGACGGTCGCGGCCCACGTATGCCAGATCAAAGAGCATACATCTCTCCCTCCTCAAACGGAGCAGCGGCGACCCACCCCGCCGCTGCTCCGTTTTCTTGCCTCCACCCCAGCACCATGTAGAATGGGGTCTGCGTCCATTGGCGCGCCCACGACTCCCTACCCAGCGGTCGCTGTCCGATCGTACCGGAGGTGCGTATGGCCGAAAAGCTGAGCATTCGCCTCGAATACTGCACGCAGTGAAACTACCTCCCTCGTGCCGTCAGTTTGACGGACGCCATCCTCGGCCAACTCGGCCAGCGTGTGGCCGCCTGGACGCTCGTGCCCGGTCGCGGCGGTGTTTTTGACGTCTGGGCCGGCGATCGACTGGTCTTCTCGAAGCAGCATACCGGCCGCTACCCCACGCCGGAGGAGATCCTGGCCGCGCTCGCCCAGCCCTGAGCGCCCTGCTTCCGCCTCAACTCGGCTGGTCGTCGGCCAGGTGCGCGGCGATGACAACGGCGGCCTGCTCGACCATGCCTTCCGGCAACTCCTCGATCAGCGTCAGCAGGCCCGTCTCGCGCGGCTGCCAGGCGACCCACAGCGAGCGGCTGCGCGTGAACCGGTCGGCTGTGATGAGCAGGTGATACCGGCCACGCGCCGTCTCCAGCAGCGCCAGCGTCCGATTCAGGCTCGTGGTCGGACAGTCGGTCGTGCCGGCGCAGGTGAAGCCTAGCGGCCAGGCGAGATGGTCGACGAGATCGGCCGGGTCAGGGGGCATGGCGCTGCTCCTCGCTGGTGGCGGCTGCGGGGGACGGGGACCGGTCGGGTCCGGCAGAGGCGGCTGGGGGGGCTGGTGGGGCATGGCGACCTCCACGGGCGGCGCTCCGGTCGGCGACCGGGACAGCGTATCATGCGACCAGCGTCCGCGCCGAGCAGTGGCATCGCACCGATTCAGGGCTAGGAGAGGAGGACATCGATGTCAGACCCGGCTGACATGGCCCACGTCAACGGCACGCGGCTCGCCTATGAGGTCCATGGCGCCGGGTCGCCGGTCGTCTTCATCCACGGCTTCTCGCTCGACCGGCGCATGTGGCGGGCGCAGCTAGCGCCGTTCGCTGCCCGGCACCGGGTCATCGCCTACGACGCGCGCGGCTTCGGCCAATCGGCGCCGGCAACGGTGGAGCCGTACGCCGACGTCGATGACCTGCGGGCGCTGCTGGACTACCTTGATGTGGACGCCGCGCATGTCATCGGGCTGTCGATGGGTGGCGGCATCGCCATCGACATGGCGCTGACCCACCCGGAGCGCGTCCGTGGCCTGGTCCTGGTCGACTCGGCGCTGAACGGCTGGACCTTCTCGCCAGCCTGGCATGCGGCGTGGGCGCCGATCGGCGCCGCGATCGACCGGGGCGACATCGCTGGCGCCACCGCCCTGTGGCTGGCGCATCCGGTGTTCGCGGTGACGCTGGCGCAGCCGGCGTCGGCCGCCGCGTTGCGGGCGATGGTCGAGGATTATGCGCGCCAGCGCCGTTTCCAGCCGGCCGATCAGCGATCGCCGCAACCGCCGGCTCGCCAGCGGCTGGAGCAGATAGCCGCACCCACACTCGTCATCGTCGGCGAGAGCGACATCGCCGACGCCCATGCCATTAGCGCCGAGCTGGCGCGCCGCATTCCGGACGCGCGGCAGGTCGTGCTGTCCGACGCCGGCCACATGGCCAACATGGACAACCCGGCCACCTTCAACGACGTCGTGCTGCGCTTCCTGGCCGCGCACTGACGCGGGCGCGCCGCAGGGTCGTGATTGACAGGCGCGGCCCGACTGCCTACGCTCGCGCTGCCCGATCGCACCGGCATCGGCAGGCGCATGCGCGGGAGGAGAGGACCATGGAGCTGCGGGTCGACGGACAGGTAGCGATCGTGACCGGCGCGGCCCAGAACATCGGCCGGGCGATCGCACGCGTGCTGGCCGAGAGCGGCGCGCGCGTGCTGCTGACCGACATTCAGGACGAGCGCGGCGAGGCGACGGCGACGGCGCTGCGCGCTGCCGGCGGCGAGGTCAGCTATGCCCGCGCCGATGTCAGCCAGGAGGACGACATCCGCCGCATGGTGGAGACGGCCGTCGCGCGCTACGGCCGGCTGGATATCCTGGTCAACAATGCCCACTGGGAGGCGCACGGCACGGTCGAGGAGGTTAGCCTGGCCGACTGGGACCGCAGCCTGCGCGTGCTGCTGACGGCGGCCTACCTGGGCACGAAGTATGCCGCGCCGCACCTGCGCCGTGCCGGCCGTGGCAGCATCATCAACATCTCGTCGGTGCATGCCTTCCGGGTGTCGCGCGCCTACCCGACCTATCAGACGGCCAAGGCCGGGCTGATCCATCTCACGCGCCAGATCGCGTTCGACTACGGGCCGGATGGCATCCGCTGCAACGCCATCTGCCCGGGCGCGATCCCGCCCGACGACGTGCGCGCCGAGAAGATCACCGACCCGACCTGGACTGGACGGCACTACCTCCACAACCGGCTGCGCCGAGTCGGCAACACCGCCGATATCGCCAACGCCGTGCTGTTCCTCTGCTCCGAGGCGGCCGGGTTCATCACTGGCCACGCGCTCGTGGTCGACGGTGGCTTCATCCTGCCGTTCGCCAGCGAGAGCATGCGTCAACTGGCCGATGAGATCCGCCAGCGGCCAGCAGCGCTCGACGAGTGGTAGCCAGCGGCACAGCAACGAAATAATCGTCGAGGGCATCAATTGGCGCTGATGGCCAATCAAGCCCGCAGCAGCAGATGCGTCTAATATTCCATATAACGATTATTTCTATATTATATTTACACCGTCGGCTCGCGATCACTCATCTCTTTGGGTCGTCGGGACGTATACTAGAGAGAACGCCACTGCCGGTCACTGGCCGGCAGACGAGCGACCAGCGCAGTTGTGAGGAGAGGGACGCGTGGATACCAGTATCATCACGCCCGAGGTCGACGAGGACGCGATGGGCCTGACCGACACGCATCAGCAGGTGGTGCTCCTCTATCGGCGGCGGCTGGCGCATCTGCTGCAGCTTCAGCTGACCGACGATGCGACGCTGAGCCACGCCGAGCAGCGCCAGTTGCTCAGTCGGTCGGTGATGACGACTATAGAGACGCTGACGGAGATGGGTGACGGCGCCACGGCCAGCCGCTTCCTGCGGCAAGCGCGGCGCCACGCCTCATAGGGTGAGTCATCCGGCCGGCTGAGTATCGGGTCATCGAGCCATGGGCGTCGTGGTGGTGGCGCTGGTGCTGGATGAGGCGCATGCGCTGTGGCAACTCCATGAGTGGTGAGGGATTCTAGCGCCGTTGGCATGCGGGCGAGTTCGACCGAGACCCCGATCAGTCGACCATCATGCCCGTCGCCATGCTGCGGCATCTCGTCGAACCCTAGCCCAGCCGAGGTGTGATATCGCAGGGCCGGTGAGGCGACGACGGCGTTCCAAGCCACGTATCACCGGGTACTCTCGTGCGTAACGCTGGCAATTCTCAGTGTCGGGGGCGGGCCAAAGGACTGAGGAGCCAGTCGGGAGACGCATGCTGCATGCCTAGCTACGAGCGACTGGTCTCGCCAGCGGCAGGCGAACGGCGAGGCCGGTGTCGGCCGACTGATAGGCGGCGAGGATGATCTCAACTGCCGCCCGGCCGTCGGCGCCGGTGACTGGCGGTGGCACGCCGGCGGTGACGTCTTCGGCGAAGCGTTGCCACATCGTCTGGAAATGCGGCTCCTCGGGCAGATCGATCAGCCGGGGCTGATCGGTGGCGACGTCATGCTCCGAGGCGACGTGGAGCGTGCGTCTGCCCTCGCCGACTCGATAGCAGGCCCAGCCGTCCCGACCGTAGAGGGTGACGGTGTGCTCGCCCGGTCCGACGCGCTGACCGAAGGTCGCCGTCATCTCCGCTACCGCGCCGCTGGCGAAGCGCAGCAGCACGACGGCGGTATCGTCGGCGGCCAGGTCGACTGCCTTGACGCCGCCGATGAAGCATGTCACCTCGACGACCGGGCCGACCAGGTGGCGCAGCAGGTAGGCGACGTGGATCGCCTGGGCCATCAGCACACCGTCGCCGACCTGTTGGCCGAGCCAGGGACGCGCGCCCGGGATCGATGGCGGCTCGATGCCGGCCGTCTGCGCCAGGTAGAGGTCGCCCAGCCGCCCCTGCTCGATCAGCCCGCGCAGCACCGGCGTCGCCGGCTCGAACAGGCGGGTGTGACAAGGCATCAGCGCCCGCCCGGCGCGCTCGGCGGCGGCGATCATCGCGTCGCAGTCGGCCAGGGTCGTCGCCAGTGGCTTCTCGCACATGACGTGGCGGCCGGCGGTGAGTGCCTCGACGGCGAAGGGGCGATGGAGATGGTGCGGCAGCAGCAGGGCAACCACATCGACATCGTCGTCGGCCAGCACCGCCGCCCAGTCGTCGTAGATGACGCCCACACCGAACTGGGCGGCGACGGCGCGCGCCCGGGCAAGGTCGGGGTCGAGTACACCGGCCACCTCGACGCCGGGCGCGCCGTGGATGGCCGGCAGATGGGCGTGGGCGATCGCTCCACAACCGATGACGGCGACACGCAGCACCATCGACCTCTCCTTTGCGCTGCGGGAGTAAGCCACGACCCGCTACGGCGTGAGCAGTTCGCGCTCGCTCAGCCTGGCGGCCAGCCCAGCGACCGGCCCCCGAGGACGTGCAGGTGCAGATGGGCCACGCTCTGGCCGGCGTCGACGCCCGTGTTGATGACGACCCGGTAGCCGCCGTCGTCCAGGCCGGCCTGACGGGCGATCGACGCGGCGGCGCGCAGCAGCGCGGCCAGCGTTGCGTCATTGAGCTGGTCGATCTCGGCCAGCGAGGCGACCGGCTGGTTGGGCACGACCAGGATGTGCGTCGGCGCCTGTGGGTGAGCATCGCGGAACGCGGTGACATGCTCGTCGCGGTAGACGATGTCAGCCGAAACCTCGCCTCGAACGATCTTGCCGAAGATCGTATCCATGTGCCCCGTCCCTCCCCGTGCCGGGGCATAATAGCCAAGGAGGCCGAGTCGGTCGAGTGCACGTAGCCATTAGCTCCACCTGGTCCATTGCGAGAGATATGATGCCGGAACTGCCAGAAGTCGAGATCACCGTGCGGGGCTTGGCGGCGCTGCTGCCGGGCCGCCGCATCGCGTCGGTATCGCAGCTGGACTGGGAGCGGATGCTGGGCGGCGCGCCGGCGGCCGCCTTCGCGGCGGCGCTGACGGGCGCGACCGTCACCGGCGTCGACCGGCGGGCCAAGCTGGTGATCGTGCGGCTCGACGGTGACCGGGCGCTGATCATCCACCGCAAGATGACCGGCAATCTGTTGTATTATCCGGAGCCGACGCCGCCGGCGCCGCACACGCATGCGGTGCTGCACTTTGCCGATGGCGCCGAGGTTCACTACGTCGACCCGCGCAAGTTCGGCCGGCTGCGCTTCTGTGCCGACCCGACCGCCACCGCGGCGGTGCTGATGGGCCTCGGGCCGGAGCCGCTCGGCCCGGATCTGACGGCTGATGCTCTCGGCGCGCAGTTGGCCCGGCGCGGCATTCCAATCAAGACGGCGCTGCTCGACCAGGGCGTCATCGCCGGACTGGGCAACATCTACGCCGACGAGGCGCTGTTTCTGGCTGGCATCCATCCCCTGACGCCGGCCAACGCGCTGACGCCGGCCGCGCGCGACCGGCTGATCGTGGCCATCCGGCAGGTGCTGACCGAGGCCATCGGCGAGGGCGGCACCACCTTCAGCGCCCACCGTGGCGCGCTGGGCGAGGCCG
The DNA here is from genome assembly GCA_020849725.1 of Chloroflexota bacterium. The sequence goes on along the minus strand of JADLAZ010000113.1, from coordinate 7,414 downwards.
GCGCCTATTGGGAGCGCCGGCGCGTCTATCAGCGGGCGGGTTGGCCCTGCCCGGTCTGCGGCACGCCGATCGTCCGCCAGGTGCTGGGCCAGCGCTCGACCCACTTCTGCCCCACCTGTCAGCCCAGCCGATGATGACCAGCGCGGCGCAGGCCGGAGGAGTGATGGCCGACGGGAATGACTGCCGGCCGGCGGTGGTGCTGATGCACGGCCGGCTGGGCGAGAGCGTCGGTGAGTTGCTGGTGACGGCGGCGCGGCGGGCGGCGGCGCTGGATGTGCTGGCGACACTGGCGGCGACCGGCCGCTTCGGCGCGACCTACGTCATCACTGATGACCCGGCGCTGGCGACGGCGCTAGCCGGCTGGGCGGTGACGGTCGAGCCGTCCGGGCCGGACTTTCACTTCGGCGCGCGGCTGGCCCGGTTGGTGGCGGCGCACCAGTTGGAGCGAGTGCTGTACGTCGGCGCCGGTAGTGGCGCGCTGACCCCACCGGCAGAGTGGGCGGCACTGGCCGATCTGCTGGTGGCCGGGCCGGTTGTCGCCGCCAACAACTTCCTGTCGGCCGACTACGTCGCCTTCGCGCCGGGGTCGGCGCTGGCATGCATCGAGCCGCCACCGACCGACAATGACCTGCCCTGGCGCCTGGCGCGGGCCGGTGGATTGCCCAAAGTCGCCCGCCCGCGACACCTTGGCAGCGAGGTCGATATCGACACGCCGACGGATGTCGCGCTGCTGACGCTGGCGCCGGCGCTGCCGCCGCGGCTGGCGACGGTCGTGCGGGCGGGGTCGGCGGCAACGCCGGCGCTGGCGCGGGCGCTGGCGGCGCTGGCCGACCCGGAGGCTCGGTTGCTCGTCGCCGGCCGGGTCAGCGCTGCCGCCTGGAGTCAGCTCGAGAGCGCCACCCAGCGCTACACCCGGCTCATCTCCGAGGAGCGCGGCATGCGCGCCAGCGGCCGGCTCGAGCGCGGCGAGGTGCGCTCACTGCTGGGGGCGCTGCTGGAGCAGGCCGGTCCGGCGCGGTTCTTCGCGCTGCTGGATGAGATGTGCGACGTGGCGCTGCTCGACAGCCGGCTGCTGTTCGCCCACCTGCGCCTCTCACCGTCCGCCGCCGACCGCTTCGCCAGCGACCAGGGACGGGTCGACGCGATTATCGACCCGGCGGTGCGTGCCCTGACCGCCGCCGCGACCACCGCGCGCGCGGCCGTCCTGCTCGGCGGGCACAGCCTCGTCTCCGGCGGCTTGTGGCTGCTGGCACACCACCTGCGCGAGCAGCGTCATGCGTGACGCGGCTGCGTATGGAATCGCGGAGGCGATGGCACGGGTCATGGCAGAGCGCGCCCCAGAAGGAACGACGGTATGTGCGGTTGGCGGCAGCGATGGGTGGCCGTGGTTGGGGGACTGCTGATCGGGCTGCTGCTCGCTGGCTGTGGGGCTGGGCCGGCTGACGGGGCTGGGGCGGCTGGCGCGGCGCGCCCGACGGACCCACCCCCGTCGGCAGCCGCCGTCCAGGCCGCGGTGGCTGAGGCGGCCCGGCTCCACGCCCTGGAGCCGGGCCGCGTCCGGGTCATCAGTGTCACGGCGATGGAGTGGCCGGATACGGCGCTGGGTTGTCCGCAGCCCGGCCGCATCTATGCCCAGGTGATCACACCCGGCTGGCGCATCCACCTCATGGCTGGCGGCCAGGCCGTGGCGGTTCACACCAACAGCAGCGGCAGCGCGCTGATCGCCTGCGACCGGCCCTGATCGGCGCTCGCGCGGGCGAGTCGATGCGCCCTACCGCTCGCCGGACGGCGGCGGGTCGTCCTCGTCGTCGACGTCGTCGGCCTCCTCCATCAGGTCGGCGGCGGAGGCCTCGCGGATGCGGGCATTGATCCAGCGGAGGCGCTCGGCGTTCTGGCGCGCTAGATCCTGCTCCTCAACGACCACGTCGTCGGGCCGGCTGCGTTCCACCATCACCTCTTCCCTCCCGCGCCGGCAGCCCGGCTGTGCTGGCACGCCGACGGGCGGCGGGCCACTCACAGAGTAGCAGCTGGCTGACCATCGGGCAAGGACGCCACCCGCTCAGGCCAGCGAGCGCAGGTGGTGACGCAGCACCCGCACCTCCTCGACATGACCGAGGCAATGATAGCTGACGTTGAGTGCGGCGTGGGAGCCGAGCAGCACGTTGCCAAGCTCCGAGCTGTGGCCGGTGCGTGCCTCCTGGTCCGCGTCGAGGGCTGCCACGAAGGCGCACGTCGCCGCCCCGGCCGCATCCAGCGCGGCCACCAGTTCGGCCAGGGTCGGGGCACGCTCGACGACGGCGCGCAGGCGGGCCGGATCGTCGAGCCGGGCGATGGAGGGCAACTCCGGATGCTCCACGGCCAGCATCAGGCGCAGATTGGCCAGCACATCGATTTCGGTCAGCACCAGATGCGCCAGCACCATGCGAATGGATCGGCCGTCGGCGAGCCGCATCGCATCGGCCTCGGCCTCGGTCAGGCCGATCAGCGCCTCGTCGAGAGCCAGGAGGAGCTGCCGCTGCCGACGGTGGAGGTCCTGCACATTGTGCCAGGTCATGCCGTTGACCTCTCCCATGGGCCGCTACCGGCGATCGGCCGGTGACCGCCCGGCACGGACGCGATCGAGTCATGTCGCGCGTATGCTAGCACGGCGGGCGCGCGGGTGGCCAGTCCGCCCCATCGTGTGACATGTTGTCAAACAACGATAAGTGGGATAGTCGGCTGTTGGACAGCTTGCCGAGCATGGCGCCGGCGTGCTATACTAAGCGTGCGTTCAGGCTCCCAACGCGCGGGCGGATCCGCGATCGTAGGGAGGAATGTGGTTGGCGGAACCTCTCCTTGCAGCCGTCCAGCGAACGCCGGTGGGACGAGCCGCGGCGCAGCCGCAGCCGACGGCGCCCCATCTCTTCGCACACCCGGCCGAGGCAGATTTCGCCCGGTTCCTGGACTTCTATCACATCCCCTGGCGCTATGAGCCGACGTCGTTCCCGGTGGCCTGGGAGGGCGATCGCGTCAGCGAGATGTTCACGCCGGACTTCTACCTGCCGGCGCAGGACCTCTACGTCGAACTGACGACGATGAAGCAGAGCTTGGTGACGCGCAAGCATCGCAAGCTGCGCCGGCTGCGAGCGCTCTACCCAGACGTCAACGTGCGGCTGCTCTACCAGCGCGACTACTACGAGTTGCTGGCCAAGTGTGGCTATGGCGCGGTCGAGATCACCTCGCTGCGGCCGGAGGATATCGAGCGCATCCTGTTCAGTCCGGACGAGTTGCAGTCGCGGGTGGGCGAGTTGGGCGAGCAGATCTCGCGCGACGCGGCCGGGCAGTCGCTGGTGCTGGTCGGCGTGCTGAAGGGCATCACTTTCTTCATGGCTGACCTGGCCCGCGCCATCACCCGGCCGCTGGCGATCGACTACCTGTCAGTGCGCGAGTATGACGGCGCTGACGGCGCGTGCGTCAGCATCGAGCGCGACCTGGACCTGGACATCCGCGGCCGGCACGTGCTGCTGGTGGAGGACATCGTCAACACCGGCCTGACGCTCGACTACGTGCTGCGCGCGCTGTGGGCGCGCGAGCCGGCCAGCCTGCGCGTGTGCGCGCTGTTCGACAAAGGCGCGCGGCGGCTGACGCCGGTGCCGCTCGACTACGTCGGGTTCGCCATCCCCAACGAGTTCGTCGTCGGCTACGGGCTGGACTACCGCGAGTTGTACCGCAATCTGCCGTTCCTGTGCGTCCTCAAGCCCTCGGTCTACCGGGCCGAGGACGTGCGACCGGCCGACGACAGCAGTGTCACGCAGCCGACAGACGCCGGCACGGCACAGCCCGCTGCCAGCGCGGACTGAGCGCAATCGCGGGGGGTGAGCGTAGCCGAAGCCCCACCGACCTCAGGAGACGCAGGCGATCAGGCGGATCGGGCGCGGCAGCGGCTGGGCGTCGCCGGTCGGCACGAGATCGACGCCGATGCGGCCCGGCCGGGCGGCGACCAGCACGAAGGCCGGCTCGTCGCGGCGCGGCGTGGTCGGCGTCAGGATCGGCATGCCGCCCCGGAGGCGCCAGGTGACGCCGGGCAGGCCGAGGGCGTCGATGGCCAGGCGATCGCCCAGGCGCAGCGCGATCATGCGCCCCGAGTCGGCCGGGCCGACCGTCACCGTCCGGCCACCACCGACCGTCACCATCTCGCGCTGCAGCGTCTCCATCGATCCCCTTCCCGCACGTCCGTCGGCGCCCTGCGCCGCCCCCCGAACACGACGACAGGCGCGCACCGAAGCGAGCGCCTGTCTGTACCTCGCGGGAGTATAGCAGGTTTGGGGGGCTCGTCAAGGGCTTGTGACGCCGTACACAACCGGCGCGGTCGTTCGCGGGCAAGCAAGGAACCGCCCCGTTGACGGGTGCGGCCAGCCTGCCCGGGTCGGTCGCGGTGACCGGATTGTTCTCGACGTAGCGATACCGGTTCAGCGATAGTGCCCGGTGGCCCCGGCCCGCAACGGGATCCCTCTGCACTAACCTTCCCAATTGTGGATGATACAGCCGCGCTCGCAAGGAGACCAGGCCCGTCTCGCCGTCCTTCTGTTCGCCCGTGAAGCCGAACGGCTGGCCACTGCCGCGCGCTCAGTCGGCGGCGAGGAGCGGCGCGACGATGTCGGCGGCGGTCTGGCGGGTGCGCCAGGAGGTGATGGCGTGCAGCCGCTGGTGGAAGGCGTCCTCCAGGTGGGCGCCGGTGGCAGTCTGAGTCAGCCGCAGCGCCCGTAGGCCGTGGGCGAGGGCGTTGCGCGGCTCAATGCGGGCCAGGTCGTCCCAGAAGAAGGCGCAACTGGCATACATCGCCAGCCGGTGCTGCTGGGCGCGCATCAGCGTCAGCACGCGCTGCTGCTCGGCCTCCGTCAGCGCGCGCGCGGCGTGGCGGTCCAGCCAAGCGGCCGGCGGCGCCAGGCCGAGGATGACGTCGATGTAGTCGTCGCGGGCGGCCCACACGTCGTTGAGCAAGCCGGCGGTGGCCTCGGCGGTCTGGCCGTCGATCTCGTCACGTACGTGATCGCACAGGCCGCGCAGCGCCGTCTTCCAACTGCCATCGCCCTCGGTGCAGGCGCAGTCGCCAGCCCAGCGCGTCACGCCGTGGTGGCAACTCCAGGAGGTGCGCTCGTGCAGGCGCACCGGCGGCCGCTCCGGCGTCAGGCTCAAATAGTGATCCAGCGTCACCGGCTGAATGCTGGCCGGCTTCAGCCGGTGATGGAAGAGGTCCTGCAGGAAGAGGTCGCGGAACGGCTGATGGTGGCCGTAGAGCTCGCCATCGGTGGCGATCAGCAGCAGCCGCGGGTGGGTGGCATCGCCGTAGCGCGGCAGCAGGTGCTCGGTGACGAAGTGTGGCGCGCTGATCGTCACGTCCGGGTGGAAGGAGACCAGCGTCGACAGGTCGCGGTCGTAGAAGAAGACGCAGATCGACCGGCCACTGGGCAGGGCGACGGTGTAGGGCCGCCCCGGCTCGACCGGCTCGGCCGCCTGCCACGGCGCCAGGATGGTGTAGGCGATGCCCGCCTCGGCCAGCACGTCCAGCGTCGCCAGGTCGGCCGCCGTCTCCGGCAGCCACAGGCCGCGCGGTCGCCGGCCGAAGTGGTGCTCGAAGTCGCGGATGCTCCAGCGCACCTGCGTCCGCTGGTCGCGTGGCGCATCGAGTGGCAAGATGGTGTGGTGGTAGCTCTGGGCCATGGCCGGGCCGCTGCCGTGGTAGCGCCCCGCCCAGCGATCGCTGCCCGTGATGCGGCGCAGCGTCGCCTGGTCCTGCGTCGCCAGCCAGGTGGTCAGCGTCGGGCCGATATCGAAGTTGACATGGCGGAAGTTGCCGAGGGCCGCGTTCGGCTGGTAGCACTCGGCGTTGATGCGGGCATTGAAGTTCGGGTACGGCTCGGCGCCTGGCTCGCGCGGGATGGCGCCGGTAAAGGGGTTCTCGCGCGGCGGCTGGTAGAAATGGCCGTGGATGCACAGGTAGCGATGCGCAGCGAGCATTCTCTTCTCACCAGGGTCCGCGTCGTCGGAGTATCTCACGCATTTCAATCGGCAGTCAGCCACGGAGCCGGCTGCCACGACGGCGGCGCGCCCGGATGGATCGCGCACCGCCTTCTCTTCACCTATCTACGCGACAACCAGCGCACCACTCACCGACTCGGCCGGTCAGTGCGCGGGCGATGATGGATAGGCGCGCAGCACGTCGGCGACGCGGAACGGGTCGCTGGCGATGACCGAGCTGGCATAAAGCTCCATGCTGCCGAAGTCGCTGGTACGGTTGATCGGATCGCCGCGATCGACGATGCGGGCCATGACCGGGAAGTCAGACCAATCTTCCGGGGCGACACCGTCCACCAGCGGTGGCTGATAGACCACCAGATTGAACGAGACGACGCCCAGCGTGTCGACGTAGCAGCGCAGCACCTCGTGCAGGGCGTGGGCGAAGCGGCCGTCAACGGCGCTGCCCAGCACCAGGACTTCCTTCTCCTTGATCGGCGTCAGGTGCAGCATGACGCGGCAGCCGTGGCGCTCGTGGCCGAGACCGAGTGCGGCGTGCACCCGCCATAGGTCGTCGATGTAGTGGCGATCGGTCTGCCGGCGGTAGCGCTCGATCGCCTGACGGTAGGCCTCGATCTTGGCGTAGTGCATGCCGCGCGTCAGGCTGACCTGGGCGTGACCGTGCGGGATGCTGGCGCCGCTGCGCCACAGGCAGTTCCACATGAAGAAGTAGTAGATGGCGGTCGGGTCCTGCTGGTGAGCCAGCTCGGCCCAGCGCCGACCGACGGCCAGGTAGTCGGCGATCGCCTCCTCGTCGAAGAGGAGCGGGTGGTGCTGGTTGAAGATCACTAGACCGTGATAGCCGTCGTACTTGGCGATGTTGCTGGCGGTGATACTGTGCGCGCCCTCGACGCGGCCGAAAGTGTCCTCCGGCGTGCCAGTCAGCGGCGACGAGAAAGGGCCGCCCTCGGTGCGGGCGATCTCATCATCGAGTTGGACCGGGATGCGGTTCTCGATCGGCCGGCGCGCGCGCAGCGCGTTGAACAGGCTGCCCTCCAGCGTCACTCGATTGGTCAGCCGGATGATGCGCTGATGCAGGACCGAATCGACGGCGCCGAAGTAGCGCTCGATCCAGCGGTGCATCGTCGGTGGCGGCAGCAGGTCGCCGGTGCTGACGTTGAGGAAGTACAACTGGTGGAAGAGCGCCTGGTCCTCGGCCGGCAGTGCGGCGATCAGGTGCTCCAGATTGATGATGTCGCGCTGGATCAGATCGACGCCGCTGCCGGAGTGCAGGGCCTGCTCGTTCATCGCTTGCTCCTGGTCGATGCAATCGTCATCCGACCACGAAGCCGGATGCGCCTTGTCGCGACACCGGCCGCGGGCCGGCGGCTGCCGCCAGCAGCCGGGGATGAGCCGCGTC
>JADLAZ010000112.1 GCA_020849725.1 Chloroflexota bacterium | reverse complement strand
CTGCCGACCGGCACGACCAGCGCCGCCGGCAGCCGGCCCAGTTGCTCCCAGACCTCCAGCAGCCAGGTCTTGACGCCCTCGATGAACCAGGGGTGCCAGTTGTGGCTGGCGTAGAAGGCGTCACCGCGGGCAACGGCCGCCAGCGCGGCATCGGTCGTGGCCTGGCGCGACCCGGGCACGCGCACCAGCGCCGCGCCGAAGGCGCGCACCTGCACCAGCTTGCCGGCCGAGGCCGACGCGGGCGCGTAGATGGTGCAGCGGATGCCGGCGCGGGCGCTGTAGGCGGCGATCGCCGCCGCCGCGTTGCCGGACGAGTCCTCAACAACGCGGTCGACGCCCAGCGCCGCCAGCCCGCCGATCAGCACCGCCGCGCCGCGGTCCTTGAACGAGCCGGTCGGCAGCAGTGCGTCCAGCTTGAACAGCGTCGGCACACCGTCGATGCGGCCCTCGACCAGCGGTGTGGCCGGCTCACCCAGGCCGTGGGCTGGGTCGTAGGGAACGGGTAGCACGGCCTCGTAGCGCCAGACACCGCTCCGGCCGGCGCGCAGATCGGCGGGCGCGAGCGCCGCCGGCCCCTGCCAGCGCAGCGGGCCGGCACAGGCGCCGCAGCGCCAGACCAGAGCGTCGCCAGCCGCGGTCCAGCCGCAGCGCGCGCAGTCGAAGCCTCCTGTAGTCCGTCCGGCCATGCCCTGCCCCACGCCGACAATGTGGTCGTCCGCGGGCATCCTACGCGGCCAGGGGCGACGCCACAAGCCGAGCGCCGGGTTGGCGGCGTTACCGAGCGTCCTGAGGGCGCCGACCCGGTGCGGTTATCCACGCCGGCGTTGACCGGGACGACGGCATGGTGTAGGCGCGCTGGCGCCCACACCATGCCGTCCGCTTCAGATCGCGGCCCATGCGGCGAACCCGGTCGGGCCTATACCGAAGCGCGCATGGGAATAGCATACTTCGTATTGCGTAGCGTAGGGGCGGTTCGCGAACCGCCCCTACGGTGGCCTGGGCATCCCGTCTGGGCTTCGGTTTAGCTCTCGACGACCCGCGGCAGACCCTTGGCCTCGGTCACCCAGCGGCCCACCTGCTCTTCGGTTGGCACGCGGCGCACCAGGTTCTTGGCCGTGTTCACTTCGACCAGCTTGGCGTGCAGGTTGGCGCCGTTGCGCTGCGCCAACTCGGGCACGCTGTCGACGCCGGCCGCTTCCAGCAGATCGGCATACTCCCAGCCGATCCCATTGATGCGCTCCAGGTCGGCGTGGTTGACCCACTCGAGAATCTGTGCCTCGCGGAGGCCCGCGGCGGCGGCCAGTTCCTGCCGCCCCTTCGACGTTGCCCCACGCTTCAACAATGCGTCGGTCGTGGCCACTCCCTGCGCCTTCAACTTCTCCGCCACGGCGGCGCCGATGCCTTCGATATCACTGATAGACGCCATGGTTCCCTCCCATTCGCTGGGCTGCGCCCCGACCCACACGCCGCACGGCTGGCGTGGGTCACCACGCAGCTTACCATCAACACAACACAGGACGCTGGATTTTGGATCGCCGCCGGCCAGCGCCGCACATCGCCCACTACTGTTGCTGGTGCTGGCTGTCGCTGGCAGCGTCCTCCTGAGCGACCGGCAGCCAGGCGTGCGCCGGCTGGAAGTCGTCGGCCAGCGGCGGCTGGTCGGCCAGCGTCACCTGCACCGACACCTCCAGCATACTGTCAGCGCGCCCTTTGAACACCCCCCGCGTCGGCGGGACGTCGGCATAGTCGCGGCCCACGGCCACGCGGATGTGGCGGTCGCCAGCAATCAGGTCATTCGTCGGGTCGAAGCCGACCCAGCCCAGGCCCGGCAGCAGTGCCTCGACCCAAGCATGGGTCGCATCCTCGGCCGACCGGTCGCGATCTTGCACTCGGTGGACGAGGTAACCGCTGACGTAGCGACAGGGGATGCCAAGCTGGCGGACCAGGGCGATCATGATGTGGGCAAAGTCCTGGCAGACGCCCTGTCGGCTGCGCAGGGCGTCGTCGATGGGCGAATCGACGTGCGTGCTCTGCGGCGCGTACGCAAAGCTGGTGGCGATCTCGGTCGTCAATCGGCGCAGTGTCGTCAGTGGATCATCCTGCCGGCCCAGGCGCAGCTCGCGGGCGAAGTCCGCCAGACGGTCGGTCGGGCGCGCGAACGTGCTCGGCTGGAGGTCAAACCAATGCTCGCCGGCCTCGGCGATCGCCTCGACCTCGTCCCAGGCGGTCGCCGGCAGCGGTGACGGCGGCGGCAGCGGCCGCAGTTCGATCTGAGCCTCCGCCGTGATCGTCAATTGGAGGTGACGGCTCGGCACGTCGAAGTAGTGAACAGTATTGCCGAGGTAGTCACGGTAGGCCAGCACCTGGGTGCGCGGGTTCGGATGCAGGCGGAAGGCGAGGCAGCGCTGGTGCCCCTCCGTTCGCGGCTGCATGCGCACCTCCATCACGCTCTCCGTGATCGGCGCGCTGTAGCGGAAGCGGGTGAGGTGACGGATAGAGTAGTACATGGTGGCCCACTAACCCTATCCCGTGAGGGCCGTGTCGATCGGGTAATCGATGTACACCTGATGGATGGCGACGTGGATCTGGGCGCACTGCCGCTGGATCGTGTCCAGGTAGGCATGGAAGTTGTCGGCGATGATCTCCTCGACCTGGGCATAGTCGAGCGCGGCGCGCAGCCGGCCGGCGAGTCGCTCGGCCCGCGCCGCGCCCCGGCTGCCGGTCGCGCGGCCGATCGCGTGCAGCGCCGCCTCGACGGTGGTGGCGGCGAAGCGCACCGAGCGCGGAAACTCCTCGTTGAGCAGCACGAACTCGGCAATCTGGTCGGGGTGAACGTCGGCGGTGTAGACCTGGCAGTAGGCCTCGAAGGCTGAGAACGACTTGAGCAGCGCCACCCACTCCAGATACGTCGACTCGTCGCTGCTGGCCCGGTGCGCCAACCGCAGCGCCCGGTCGTTGACGCCGAGCGTCGCGGCAGTCGCCTGTGCCCGCTCGATCGAACGGCCGATCTGGATGAACTGCCAGCCTTCGCCGTGGCTCATCGTCGCGTCGGTGATGCCCTGAAACAGGTGCGAGCCTTCCTTGACCGCCTGGAAGAACTCGTGCGGCTCGGCGCTCCAGACCGCGTCCATACTGGTGTGGCGCACCCGGAGGGAGAGGCGGTTGAGTTGCTCCCACATCTCGGTGCTGATCTGCTGGCGCACCTGGCGGGCATTCTCGCGCGCGGTCGCAATGCAGGCCACGATCGAGGCCGGCACCGTGGCATCAAAGGTCAGCGCCTGGGCGATGCGATAGCCGTCGCCGGCCAGGTCGGCCGGCAACTCGATGTGCAGGCTGGCGAGCAGCCGCTCCCAGCGCTGCTCGGCCGCCGTGGGTGTCTGATCGAGCATCTGCGTCAGGTTGACATCGACCAGCCGCGCCGTGTGCTCGGCGCGCTCCAGATACCGGCTCATCCAGTACAGGCTATCGGCCACCCGCGACAACATGGCTGCTCCAGCGCCTCACTCGTACAGTACCCAGGTGTCCTTGCTGCCGCCACCCTGCGAGGAGTTGACAACCAGCGAGCCGCGCTGCAGCGCCACTCGCGTCAGGCCACCGGGCACGATCGTCGTGCGGTCGCCGCTGTGCAGGATGTAGGGGCGTAGGTCGACGTGGCGCGGCTCGACCTGGCCGTCGAGAAAGCACGGCGCGCGCGAGAGCTGGAGTGTCGGCTGCGCGATGTAGTTGCGCGGCTCGGCCAGGATGCGACGGCGGAACTCGTCGCGCTGCGCGGCGGTGCTGTAAGGGCCGATGAGCATGCCGTAGCCGCCTGACTCGCCAACCGCCTTCACCACCAGCTCCGGCAGGTGCGCCAGGATGTAGGCGCGGTCGCGGTCGTCACCGGCCAAATAGGTGTCGACATTAGGCAGGATCGCCTCTTCATTCAGATAGTACTTGATGATGGCCGGCACGTAGGCGTAGAGCGCCTTGTCATCGGCGATGCCGGTGCCGATGGCGTTGGCCAGCGCCACGTTGCCAACGCGATAGGCATTGACCAGCCCCGGCACACCGAGTGTCGAGTCGGGTCGGAAGACCAGCGGGTCGATGAAGTCGTCGTCGACGCGGCGGTAGATGACGTCGACCCGGCGCAGGCCGGCGGTGGTGCGCATGAAAACGACGTTGTCGTGCAGCAGCAGATCGCGGCCCTCGACCAGCTCCACGCCCATCTGGCGCGCCAAAAAGGCGTGCTCGAAGTAGGCTGAGTTGTAGACGCCCGGCGTCAGCACGACGATCGTCGGATCGGGCCGGTGACTGGGAGCCAGCGCCCGCAGCGTTGCCAGCAGCGCCTGGCCATAGTGCTCGACCGAGCGCACGCCGTAGCGGCTGAAGAGCAGCGGCAGCACGCGCTTCATCACCTGGCGATTGACCAGCATGTACGAGACGCCGCTCGGCACCCGCAGGTTGTCCTCCAGCACGGCGAATCGGCCATCCGGCAGCCGGACCAGATCGGTTCCGACGACGGTGATGT
>JADLAZ010000111.1 GCA_020849725.1 Chloroflexota bacterium | reverse complement strand
TCGACCAGTTCGGCCGAGTAGCCATAGCGCTCGAACGCCTCCTCCGGCTGGCCCTCGGCGTCGAAGGGATAGAAGCGCGTGCCGCGGCCGGCGGCGACGATGCGGTAGCCGAGCGCCTCAGCCCACTCGATGAGCCGCCGCGTCACACCGGGCTGGTCGCCGTCGGCCACCGAGTAGACGACGCCGTTCGCCGCCGCGCGCGACACGAAGTACGCCCCTAGCAGAACGTCAGCCTCGACCGTGACGTTGACGACGTGTCGGCCGTGACCGAGCGCCTCATCGACGACGAACGCCGCGACGTGCGGCACGCCGGTCACCTCGATGACGACCTCGGCCGGGCCGTGGGCGGCGACGAGCGGGTCGGTGCTGAGGACGCCCCGCCCGGCGGCCAGGGCATCGGCGGCCTGGTCCGGCGTGCCGGCCTCGACGATCTGGTCGTCGGCATAGCCGGCCGCGACCAGGGCGGCGCGCGCGTTTGACGGGCGAATGTCGCAGACGGCTGCCAGCCGCACGCCGGGCATCTGCCCCAGTTGGGCGGCAACACAGGTGCCGAAGCGGCCCGCGCCGACGACGGCGACCGTCACTGGCCGCCCCTCGGCAGCCCGAGCCGCCAGATCATGAGACAGCATGGTCAGCTCCTCTCCGCGCCAGCCGGATGACTCCGCGACCATCGGCCGCCGGCGCCGTGGGTATTGTCTCCGAAAACGCGACGCCGCTCACCCGGCAGATCGGCGCTCTTTGCGCTTTGCCGGTGCTTGACACGCTTGGTGACGCATGATAGGCTGAAACTCGCATGACAAGCCCGTCATGCGGGTGTGTGATGACCACCCGGTGCTGGCGCTCCTGGAGACGGCAATCGCGATGGACGTTCGACTGACACCGGCCACTGTGACGCGCACTCGGTCGACGGCCGGCGGCGTCCGTGTGGCCGGCTTGTTGGCGGTCGTCCTGGTACTTATCCTTATTAGCCTGCCAGCATAAGCGGGGGTTGCGGCGAGCGCGCGAGACACCGAGAACCGACCAGCAGCCCCCGCGACGAGCGGGGGCTTTTTGATGGGTGGAGCCGGTCGGCGGACGGCCGAGCGAACAGGAGGACCAGATGGCACTGACACGAGACCATCGACCCGTGAGCGTGATAGCCGCCCCCGAGGCGCAGCCGCGCGTCCTGCCTGGCTCGCGCATCATCTGCGAGGCGCTCGTCCGCGAGGGTGTCGAGGTCGTATTCGGCTATCCGGGCGGCGCCGTCATTCCCCTCTACGATGCGCTGCCGCTCTATCCGCAGTTGCACCATGTGCTGGTGCGCCATGAGCAGATGGCTGGACACATGGCCGACGGCTACGCCCGCGCCACCGGCCGCGTCGGTGTGTGCATGGTCACCTCCGGCCCCGGCGCGACCAACCTGGTCAGCGCCATCGCCAACGCCCATCTCGACTCGATCCCGATGGTCGCTATTACCGGCCAGGTCGGCACCGCCGTCATCGGCAAGGATGCCTTCCAGGAGGTCGATATTTGCGGCGTGACCGAAGCGATCACCAAGCACAACATCCAGGTGCATCAAACGGAAGAGATCGCGCTGGCGATCAAGCGGGCGTTCCACATCGCCCGCACCGGCCGGCCCGGTCCGGTGCTGGTTGACATCCCCAAGAACACTCAGATCCTGGAGGCGCCGTTCGTCTGGCCGGAGGAGCTGCATCTGCCCGGCTATCAGCCGACCATCCAGGGCAACCGCAAGCAGGTGCGGCTGGCGGCGAAGCTGATCGACGCCGCCCGGCAGCCGGTGATCATGGCCGGCCATGGCATCATGATCTCCGGCGCCGAGGCCGAGTTCCAGGCCTTCGTCGAGAAGACCGGCATCCCGGTCATCTTCACGCTGCTCGGCCTGGGCTGCTTCCCTGAGACGCACCCGCTGGCGCTGGGCATGATGGGGATGCACGGCCACTGGGAGGTCAACAAAGCCGCCAACGAGGCCGATCTGCTGATCAACATCGGCGCCCGCTTCGATGACCGCGCGACCGGCCGGCTGAGTGGTTTCGCCCAGAAGGCGCGCATCATCCACATCGACATCGACCCGGCCGAGATCGGCAAGAACGTCCGCGCCGATGTGCCGATCGTCGGCGATGCGCGCCACGTCCTGTCGATGCTGCTCGACGAAGTGGCCACGAACCGCCACGACGACTGGTTGGCGCAGGTGCGCGAGTGGGGCCGCAAGGCCGGCTCGCGGACCTGGAGGCCGACCGAAGTCTTGCAGGCGCAACACGTCGTCGTCGGCCTGCGCGAAGTCACTGGTGGCCGGGCGATCATCAGCGCCGACGTCGGTCAGCATCAGATGTGGACGGCGCAGTTCTACAACTTCGAGCACCCAAATAAATGGCTCTCCTCCGGCGGCGCCGGCACGATGGGCTTCGGTCTGCCGGCGGCAATGGGCGCCAAGATGGGTTGCCGCGACGAGGAGGTCTGGGTGGTCGTCGGTGACGGCGGCTTCCAGATGAGCATCCCGGAGCTAGCCACCTGCGTCCAGGAAGGGCTGGCGGTCAAGATCGTCATCATCAACAACGGCTACCTGGGTATGGTGCGCCAGTGGCAAGAGCTATTTCATAACCGCAACTACTCCGGGACGCCGATCACCTCGCCCGACTTCGTCAAGCTCGGTGAGGCCTACGGCATCGCTGCCCGGCGCGTCACCACGCAAGACGAGATCGTGCCGGCCATGCGCTGGGCACAGTCGATCGACGGCCCGGTCATCCTCGACTTCATCGTCGATCAGGAGCAGAACGTCTACCCGATGGTGCCGCAGGGCGGCGCGAACAGCGACATGATCGTCGACGAGGAGCTGCACAATGCCTAGCGCGCCGCATCAGAAGCGCACCCTGGTCGCCATTGTCGAGGACCATCCCGGCGTCATGAGTCGGGTGGTCAGCATGTTCCGTCGGCGTGGCTTCAACATCGCCGAGATCGCGGTCGGGCCGACTGAGACGCCGAACCAGTCGCGCATCACGCTGCTGGTCGATGCGTCGAACGTCGAGATCGATCAGGTCATCAAGCAACTCTACAAGCTGATCGAGGTTCTCAAGGTCGTCGACCTGACCGAGGAGGCGATCGTCGAGCGCGAGCTGGCGCTGATCAAGGTCAACGCCACGGCGCAGACGCGCGCCGAGCTGATGCAACTGGTCTCGATCTACGAGGCGCGCATCGTCGACCTGACCCGCACCACGATGATCATCGAGATCGCCCGCTCGCTGGACAAGGTCGAGGCGCTGATCGGCCTGCTGCGGCCGTTCGGCATCAAGGAGGTCGCCCGCACCGGCCGGGTGGCGATGACACGCGGCACGGGCGAGGTCTACTCGGTACGCGACGAGGCGCTCGCATAGGCAGGCGGCAGCGGCCGCGGATGCTAGCATCCGCGGCCTTTTTGATGGGTGGGGTCAGCCGGCACGGACCCGACCGAACCCCATGGACGCGACAAACTCGAGGAGGAAGGGAACCGAATGGCGGCCAAAGTCTATTTCGACCAGGATGCGGACCTCGGCGCGTTGCAGGGCAAGCGCATCGCCATCATCGGCTACGGCAGCCAGGGCCACGCCCACGCGCGGAATCTGCACGACAACGGCCAGGATGTCATCGTCGGGCTGTATGAGGGTAGCAAGAGCTGGCAGCAGGCCGAGAGCGACGGACTGACTGTCATGACCACCGACAGGGCCGCCGCCGCCGCCGACATCATCATGGTGCTGCTGCCGGATCAAGTGCAGAAGGCCGTCTACGAGGCCCAGATCCGGCCCGGCCTGCGCCAGGGCAAGATGCTAATGTTTGCCCACGGCTTCAACATCCACTTCGGCCAGGTCGTGCCACCGCCGGACATTGACGTGACGATGATCGCGCCGAAAAGCCCTGGCCACGTCATGCGCCGACTGTTCACCGAGGGCATCGGCGTGCCCTGCCTAATCGCCGTCCACCAGGATGTGACCGGCAACGGCCACCGGCTGGCATTGGCCTATGCCAAGGGCATCGGTGGCAGCAAGGCCGGCGTGCTGGAGACGACCTTCCAGGAGGAGACAGAGACTGACCTGTTCGGCGAGCAGGCCGTGCTGTGCGGCGGCATCTCGGCGCTGATCAAGGCCGGGTTCGAGACGCTGGTCGAGGCCGGCTATCAGCCGGAGGCGGCCTACTTCGAGTGCCTGCACGAGACAAAGCTGATCGTCGACCTGATCTACGCCGGCGGCCTGGAGTACATGCGCTACTCGGTCAGCGACACTGCTGAGTATGGCGACTATGTTACCGGGCCGCGCATTATCACCGACCAGACCACGGCGGAGATGAAGCAGGTGCTGACCGAGATTCAGAACGGCGCCTTCGCCCGCAACTGGATCCTGGAGAACGCCACCGGCCGGCCCGGCTTCAACGCCGTGCGCCGCAACGAGGCCAACTCCCAGTTA
>JADLAZ010000110.1 GCA_020849725.1 Chloroflexota bacterium | reverse complement strand
CCCATGCTGAACGGGATGACATACATCGTTCGGCCGCGCATCGCGCCCCGAAACAGCGGCTCGAGCGTCGCCTGCATCTCGCGCGGCTCGACCCAGTTGTTGGTCGGGCCGGCGTCGTCGCGGTCCGGGCTGCAGATGAAGGTTCGGTCCTCGACGCGGGCGACGTCGCTCGGGTCCGAGCGCGCCAGGAAGCTGTTCGGCCGCACCGCCGGGTTCAGCCGGACGAAGGTGCCGGCTTCGACCATCGTCTGGCACAGCGCGTCGTACTCTGCCTGTGAGCCGTCACACCAGTGAACGCGTTCCGGCTGGCAGAGCGTCACCATCTTCTCGACCCAGGCGCGCACCGGCGCGTTGGTGAGGTCATCGGGCATGGTCGCCGTGGCATCCGTCATCTGGCTCATCCTCCCTCTCCCTCCTGACGGAGGCCCCTCGCGTAGATCGCCCGTGATCACGCGGTCCTGGGCCGCGCGGCGACGGGCGTGGTTGCTCCCGACTGCGGCGCCAGCGTCCGCTATGTCTCTATCGTACACGCACCGGCCACCCCTGCCGCTCACCGCACGACCGGGCACACGGCCATGGCCGGCGCTCTGCCACGACGACCGCCGGCATCGGACGAGCGGCGGCGGCCGGGCCAGCCAACCGACGCCCCGTCAGCGTCTGACCCGAGATCGGCCGTCCGGCGCGCGGCGCGCGGTCACGAGCGCTCATCGCTCCCGCCCGGTGCGGTGTTGGCCCGCAGGTAGTCGAGGTTGAGCGCGATGCCCAGCCCCGGCCGGCGTGGCACGATCAGCGCGCCGTCGCGCACGACCAGCGGCTCGTCAACGAAGGCGTTGTAGAAACTCATATCGATGCGGCGCGCCTCCAGCCGGTAGAAATTCGGCGTCGTCATCGCCACGTGCGCGCCGGCCAGCAGGTTGACCGGGCCGCTGGCGTCGTGCGGCGAGATCGGCACGTAGTAGGCCTCGGCCAGCGTGGCGATCTTCTTCAACTCGCTGATGCCGCCGGTCCAGGTGGCATCGGGCATGATGTAGTCGGCCAGCCGCTGCTCAAACAGCGGCACGAACTCGAAGCGCGTGTACTGGCGCTCGCCGACGCAGATGCGGGTCGGCACCTGATCGCGCACCTGCTTGAGCGCGGCGTAGCTCTCCGGTGGCACCGGCTCCTCGAACCAGGTGATGTTGTAGGGCGCCAGCCGCGTCGCCAGCCGCACGGCAGTCGGCACGTTGTAGAGCGCGTGGGCGTCGATCAGCACTTCGACGCGCGGCCCAACCGCCGCGCGGATAGCAGCGATCATTGCCACGCCGGTGTCCTCGACCTCGGGCGAGATCTGCCCGTCGAGGTAGCCGAAGTTGCTCAGCCCGCCCGCGGCCATGAACGGGTCGCACTTGACGCCCTGCGCCCCGAGCCGCACCTGACCGAGCGCGCCGGCGGCCATCTCCGCGACGTTGCGGGAGTAGCGGAAGTGCGTGTAGAGCGGCACCGTCTCGCGCACCGGCCCGCCCAGCAACTCGTAGATCGGCACGCCCAGCGCCTGGCCCTTGATGTCCCACAGCGCGATATCGATGCCGCTGATCAGCGCCGTCGTCGCGCCGCGCGTGCCCATGTAGGTGAACAGCCGGAACAGGCGCTGCCAGATCTCCTCGATGCGCGACGGGTCGTGGCCGACCAGGAAATCGCGCGTCTCGCGGATCATGGCGGCGATGGCGCGGTTGGCAGTCAGGCCAGGATAGGTCGTGATCTCGCCCCAGCCGGTCAGGCCAGCGTCGGTGTCCACCTGGATGAACACATACTCCAGCCGGCGCGGGTGGCCGTCGGGCGTGACGGAATCGCTCTCTTCCGGCGGGCCGGTGACGATCCAGGGCCGGACATCGGTGATCTTCATCCTCCGCTCCTTCGCTTGGCATGGCGTCCGCGTCGACGATGGCGTGGGGCGCATTCTAGCCGCGAGGCGGGTGTCGTGTCAGGCCCACCGGGCGCGGCTGGTCGCCTGCGGCCTGGCGCCGCCGTGGCGAGATGATAGACTTGGTGCGTGTCGCCATCGTTTGTACACTTTCGTGGAAGCTCGCCCCCGACACAGGAGGAATGGATGACAGCGGCGCCGTTCACCACATCCTCGTCCGACAGCACCGCGAGCGACTTCGCTACCTTCGGCGCGGTCCACCTCGAGGTGACGGACGTCGAGCGCGCGCTCGGCTTCTGGCGCGACCTGATCGGACTAGAGCTGCTCGACCGGGACGGGCAGAGCGCGCGTCTGGGCGCCGGCGGGCGGGCGCTCGTGGTGCTGCACCCCGGCGCGAGCCGATCGGTCGTGCGCAACGCTAGCGGCCTGTACCACCTGGCACTCCACGTGCCCGGCCTGGCGGAGTACGCCCGCGTCCTCAGCCGCATTCGAGCCTCAGGCTATTTCCAGTTCCCCAGGACCGGCCACACGCACCTCGCCGACTACATCGACGACCCCGACGGCATCGGGCTCGAGTTGGCCCTTGAGGCGCCGCCTCCCGTTCAAGTGCTGGAGCGAGGCCCAAACGAGCGCGAGATGATCGATCTCGAGTGGCTCGCCTCGCACGTCCCTGACGGCGACACACGGCCAGGGCTACCGGCGGGCACGTTCATCGGGCACATGCACCTGCGCGTCGCTGACGGCGACGCGGCGCTGGCGTTCTACCGGGACATGATCGGCTTCCGCGTCAACAACGATGGCCGCCCGACAGGGATGTTTGACATGTCCGCCCGTGGCTCGTTCCCACACCGGCTCGCCTGCAACACCTGGGAGAGCGCTGGTCAGCCGCAGCGGCCGGCCGACGCAGCCGGCATGCGCTACTTCACGCTCCACCTGCGCTCCGACGACGATCTCGCCGCCATCCTGGCGCGCCTGGCAACGGCCGGGCGCCCGGTCGAGCGACACGGCGCCGACGCGATCGTGGCCGATCCCTTCGGCACACGGCTGCTGCTCACAACGTCGGCGGCAGACTGACCGCACGACGGCTCTTCACTCAGTCGCGGCGGGCCTTCCAGAGGCACTGGCTACCACCTCCGGCAGGCCCGCCACGAGCGTCAGCGCCCACCCAGCGCTGCCCGGGCTTTCGCCGCGGAAGGGAGCGCGCGGTGACGGCCACGACCAAGCCGGCGGTGTTCGAAGGGTGAGTTGACAGCCCCTACCTGCGGGAGATCGGGCAGGCTCGGGCGCGGCAAGGCCGGCTCGACGACGGGATCGCGCCCTGGCGAGGAGGACCGCTCGCCGCTGTTGACGGGGTAGCGCGACATTGGTAGGGTCGTGCCGCGCCGACACGAGCGTGGCAGGATACCAGGGGAGGCGGCGACAGCGTGAAGATCACCGAAGTCAATGTCTTCCAGGTAGAGGGCGAGACGCGCGCGGGGCTGGCGCTGTACGAGACGGCGCGCGACGGCCTCCAGCCGGGGCAGGCCAGCCCATATCGGACGACGTTCACGACCATCCACACCGACGACGGCCTCATCGGCCTGACGCAGGGCGGCTCGCCGGAGATCAAAGCAGCCGGGCAACTACTCATCGGCGAGGATCCGATGCGCGTTGAGTATTTGTGGGAGAAACTCTTTCATACCGGCGCCCCGCGTGTCGCTGTCCCAGTCATCGCCCGGCTCGACCTGGCACTGTGGGACCTTATCGGCAAGGCCAAGGGTGAGCCGGTCTACCGCCTGCTCGGCGGGCCGATGCGCAAGCGTGTGCGCGCCTACGCCGCCATGCTCGGCTTCTCGATCGAGCCGGAGGCGGCCGCACGCCGCTCGGTCGAATTGGTTGAGCAGGGCTTCACGGCGTTGAAGTGGTACCTGCCCTACGGCGCACTGGCCGGCGCCGAGGGCATGCGCCACAACGTCGCGCTGATCCGCGACGTGCGCCGCGCTGTCGGCGACGACGTGCAGGTCATGGTCGATTGCGTGCTAGCCCACTCTCACGCCAACAGTCGGCTCTACGCCATCGAGCTAGCGCGTCGACTGGAGGAGTTCCAGCCGACCTGGCTGGAGGAGCCGTTGCCGTTCGATGATCTGGACGCCTACGCCGCGCTGGCGCGGGCGACGCGCATCCCGATCGCCTTCGGCGAGCACAACTACGACCGCTGGCAGTTCCGTCGGCTGATCGAGAGTGGTGCGCCGAGCGTGCTGCAGCCCGACGCGAACGCGGCTGGCGGCATCACCGAGATGCGCAAGATCATCGCGCTGGCCAGCACCTACAGTGTGCCCGTCGTGCCACACGCCAACGAGTCGTGCCGCAACGCAGCACACCTGCTGTTCGCCCAGCCGGAGCGGGTCTGCCCGCTCGGTGAGTGGGCCGTCAAGGGCAACGCCAACTTCCAGTACTTCTACGCCGACCGCTATGCGCCGGTGAACGGCTATTTCGAGCCACCGGCCGGCCCCGGCTTCGGCTACGATCTGGATCCAGCCCGCATCGTGCGCCGCATCGACCTGTGACGGCCACACCGCCGGAGCCGGGTCAGCGCGATGCAAGAGCCTCGTCGACCGACACGCTGAAGCCGGCCAGCTGTCGAGAGACGTCGCGCTGCCTCCGCCCGAACACGCTCCGCACACGATTAGCTGGCCTCAGCCAACACCAGGACGGTGATTGTCTCGTTGAGCGGGTTTCACGGTCCAGTACTCAGCGATTTCGGCGGCGGCAAAGTTGCCAGGCATCTACCCGAATAGCAAGGTACCCGGCCCCGCCACCTGGCTCGGCGGCGATCAGGCGCGCAGGCGCGGCAGCACCTCGCGCGCGGCTAGCTCCGCTGCCGACCAGTAGTCCGGCCACTGCTCCGACTCGGCGATCGAGAAGATGTGATGGGTCACACCGATCGCGGTCAGACCGCGCAGGTAGTCGGCAAGCTGATCCGGCGTGCCGACGACGGTGCGCGCCGCCAGCGCATCCGGTGTCACACCACCGCGCGTCGCCAGCTCCTCGGTCATCGCGCGCGCGCCAGCCGCGTCGGCGGCAATACCCATGAACGTCAACTTGCAGATATCAAAGTCGCGGACAGACCGGCCGGCCGCCTGGCACGCCGCGGCGAAGGCGTCGTACTTGGCCTGGATCGCTGCCGGCTCGGCGCCGCCGCCGGCCATGTTCCAGCCGGTCGCGTGTCGCGCCGTCAGCGCGAACATTTGCGCGCCGCCGGCGGCTACCCAGACCGGCACCGGCGGCACGACCGTGCGCAGGCTAGCCTCGCGCAGGGTGTAGTAGCGCCCATCGACTGTCACCGTCTCACCGTGCAGCAATGCGGTCATGATCGGAAGGTACTCTTTGAAGCGGCCGATCCGGTGCTCGAAGTCGAGACCGAAGGCGGTGTGCTCGTGGGCCTGATTGCCGGCGCCGATGCCGAGAATGAGTCGTCCGCCGGCCAACTCCTGGACCGCACCGGCCATCTTCGCCAGCAGCGCCGGGTGCCGGAAGGTGGCCGCCAGCACGTTCGTGCCCAGTCGGACCCGCTCAGTCGTCACCGCCAGCGCCGACAGCAGCGTCCAGACCTCAGGAAAGGTCTCCAGCCCGGTCGCACGCTGGAAATAGTAGTGATCGGGCAGCCAGACAGCGTCGAAGCCAAGCTGCTCGACACGCGCGCCGTCGGCCAGCATCACGCGGTGGCTCGGAAACGGCGTCGTCGCCGGATCGCCGTCGCCGCGTGAGATGAGATGAACCCCGAACCCGAGTGCTGGCATCGTTTCCTCCTGGCGCGTCATCGTCTATGTCGACTGGCTGGACGCTCAACGGGGTCGTGCCGATCGTGCCGATCGTGCCGATGGTAGGCGGCCTCGGCCCGCCGAACAAGGAACGCGCCCGTCGACCAAATCTGCCTCCAGGCGACGCCAGCGGAACGCTGGTCGTTCTAGACGGCAGCGCCGCGCAACTATAAGATATGTGCGCGCTCACCAATCGGTCGATGCGCTCAAATCGCGCCGTCAGCGCGCCGCGACACGATTGCTGGTAGCCGAACGAATCCGCCGGATCCGCCGGGCTATCGAAGCACGTACGTTGCCATAGGGTTGTTGTTTACTACACGGGAGGTATACGCATGTCCGAACTCGGCAACCAGTCCGTGACCAGGCGCCGCGTGTTGCGCCTGGCCGGCGTGATGGGTGGCGCGGCCGCACTGCTGGCGGCCTGCGGCGGCACACCGGCTAGTCCGACCGCCGCGCCCAAGGCAGCTGAGCCGACCAAGCCAGCCGCCGCCGCGCCGACGACCGCGCCGGCGACCGCACCCACAGCCGCGCCCAAGGCGGCCGAGCCGACCAAGCCAGCCGCCGCCGCAACTACGGCCCCGGCCGCCGCAGCCAAGCCCGCCGCTGGTGGCGCAGCCGCCGTCACGCTGCGATTGCATGCCCGCGCCGGCGTCGAAGACGAGATGTTCAACAAGATGCTGCCGAAGTTTGAGGCGGCCAACCCCGGCGTCACCTTTGTCCAGGAGGTCTTCCCCGGCGGCGAGTACCTGCAGAAGCTGCAGACCCTGGCGGCCGGCGGCACGATCGGCGACGTCCTCCAGCTCTTCACCAGCGATGCTTCGTACATGCTGTTCTTCGTCGGCGGCACGCTGGCTAGCATCGACAACTATCTCAAGGCCGACAATGTTGATCTCAACCAGTGGTACAAGTACTCGATCGATGCCTGCCGCGTCGACGGCAAGATGGGCGGCCTGCCGTTCAAGTCGCACCCGAGCCGAGTCGGTCTGTTCTACAATGCCGACCTCGTCCAGAAGGCTGGCCTGAGCGTGCCGACCAACGATTGGACCTACGACCAACTGACCGAAGCCGCCCAGAAGCTCAACAAGCCACCCGACACGTTCGCCTTCTCGCACCCCTGGCGCGACATCTCGTACTATCCGATCATGGGTCGCATGTACGGCGGCGATTTCTACGCGCCGGACGGCAAGTCGACCGTGCTGGACAAGCCCGAGTCGCAGCAAGGCTGGGCCTGGCATTATGACATGATGAACCGGCACAAGGTGACGCTCAATCCGATCCAGACAGCGCCGACCCCAAGCGATGTCTTCGTCTCCGGCAAGCTCGCGCTCTTCCGGGCCAATGTCGGCACCAAGGCGGCCTTCGCCCGCATCGCCGACTTCAAGTGGGGTATGGTGCTGGCGCCGAAGGGGCCAACCGGCAATCGCGGCTCGCTGGCCGAAACCGATGTCGAAGCCATGACGAGCGCCTCGAAGAACCCGGATAAGGCCTGGGCGCTGCTCAAATTGCTTACTGGCAAGGAGGCCGGCATCGGCCTGGCCCAGCAGACTGGCAATCGTTCCTCGACACCCGGTGGCCGACCGGACGTCTACGAGAGCCCCGAGCATCTCGGCCTGCCTTATCCAGCCGGCGTCCAGGAGAACAGCCTGAAGGCGATGAAGGAAGTCGAGCCTTGGCGTGGGCCGGACAATTTCCGCGGCCCGGAGATCAAGCGTCTGGTTGATGAGCAGGCTGACCTGTTGCTGCTCGACAAGGCTAAGCCGGACAAGGCCTTCTTCGACAACCTGAAGAAAGAGATTCAGCTGATCCTCGACAAGCCGCGCCCGTAAGCGGTCGGCCGGCCTCGGCTAGCCGCCGCCCCTGGAACCGACTGACCTGCCGTGCGCCAGCACCATCGCGGCCGGCGCACGGCACGTCGCCCGGCATCGCCAGTGATGGTGAAGGTGTCGGCAACCGCCGACCGGCAAAGGAGTGACTATGGCCGCGGCCGCACCACCGTCGCCCCCCGCCAGGACCGGCATGAGTTCCGCGCGCCGCGAGGCAATCGAAGGCGTCCTCTACATCTCGCCCTGGATCGCTGGCTTCCTGATCTTCACGCTCGGGCCGATGATCGCGTCGCTGGTGTTGTCGTTCACTCGCTACAACATCCTGCGGCCGCCCACCTTCATCGGTCTGGAGAACTACGTTTTCGTCTTCACCCGCGACCGGCTCTTCTACGAGTCGCTGTTGCGCACCGCCTATTATGCGTCCGTGACGGTCGTCATCGGTGTGACCGGCTCACTCTTTCTGGCAGTGTTGCTCAATCAGAAACTCAAGGGCACAACGATCCTGCGCACCTGCTTCTTCTTGCCGTCACTGACGCCAATCGTGGCGTCGGCGCTGCTATGGGGCTGGATCCTGCACCCGGACCTCGGCCTGCTCAACTACGGCTTGCGCCAGATTGGCCTTCCCGGGCCAGGCTGGCTGACCAGTACCGAGTGGGCGATCCCGGCACTCATCATCATGGCGCTGTGGGGCAGCTTGGGCGGTGGGCGCATGATTATCTTCCTGGCCGGCTTGCAGGGCGTGCCGCAGGAGCTATACGAGGCGGCCGAGATCGACGGAGCCAATATCTGGCAGCGCTTCCGCAATGTCACACTGCCGATCATTACGCCAACCATCTTCTTCAACATGGTGCTGGGCGTCATCGGCTCGTTCTCGGTCTTTACCGTCGCCTACGTCGCCACTCAGGGTGGCCCAGCACGCGCCACCTATTTTTATGTCTATCATATCTTCGCGCGTGGCTTCCAGGACTTCGACATGGGCTACGCCTCGGCGCTGGCCTGGATCTTCTTCGCTATCCTGCTGTTGTTCACCGGCATCCAGTTCTACCTGCAGCGGCACTGGGTCTACTATGAGGCGGACAGCCGGTGAGGGAGCAGCCATGAGCGCCATCCAACCGGAATCGATCCCGGGCATAGCCCACGCCACGACCGTGCAGAGTCGAGCCGCGTTGGTGCGCCCGGGGCGTGTCTTGCTGTACGTCCTGGCCATTGTGCTGGCAATCATCTTTATGACGCCCTTCGCCTGGACGGTCAGTTCGTCGCTGAAGAACGGCATCGAGATCCGCCAGTTCCCACCGACACTCTTCCCCGCCGAACCACGCCCGGCCAACTACATCGACATCTGGCAGCAAGTGCCGCTGGCGCTGTTCTTCACGAACACCATCATCGTGACGCTGCTGGCGATGGTCGGGCAGGTCGCCTCGGCCACAGTCGTCGCCTATGGCTTTGCCCGCTTCCGCTTCCCCTACCGCGATCAGGTCTTCCTGCTGGTGATCTCGACCATCCTGCTGCCGCGCGAGGTCGTACTGATCCCGACTTTTCTGCTGTTCAAGTACCTTGGCTGGCTCGACACGCTGCTGCCCCTGATCGTGCCGGCCTTTTTCGGCGGTGGAGCGTTCTTCATTTTCCTGCTGCGGCAGTTCTTCTTAACCATCCCGCGCGAGCTAGACGAGGCCGCCAAGCTCGATGGCGCCAACTCGTTTCAGATCTTGGTGAAGATCCTGGTGCCGCTGGCACGGCCGGCCCTGGCGACGACGGCCATTTTCTCGTTCCTGGCCCACTGGAACGACTTTCTGGAGCCGCTGATCTTCCTGAACAAGCCGGAGCTATTCACGGTCGCGCTCGGCCTGCGCTACTTCCAGACGCTGCCGAATGAGGCCCAGGAACCGCGCGAGCAACTGCTGATGGCGGCCAGCCTGGTGACGACCCTGCCGATTCTTCTGCTCTTCTTCGCCGCCCAGCGCTACTTCGTGCGCGGCATCGTCATGTCCGGCATCAAAGGGTAGTGATGCGTGATGTGTAGGGCATGATCGGTGTCCCTGGAATCGACGCATGAGCGGATTCCTGGTCCACTATCGGCTCAAGCCTCGATCCCAGCGGCACGAACCCTACTCCTCACTCATCACTTCGCAGCGGGGGGGGAACGATGGCGAGCTTACCGCCCGCGGTACTCCTGACCGGCCGCACCGCACCGCCGACGGCGACGCGGGTGTTGCGGGCCGGGCCGGCGACGATGCTGCTGGAGGGCGCCGATCTGCGCTATGTCCGCGTCGCTGGGCGCGAAATCGTCCGGCGGCTGTATGTCGCCGTGCGTGACCACAACTGGGGCACGCTTCCGGCGACGATCAGCGAGATGACGGTCGACCAGCGCTCCGATGGCTTCGCAGTCGCATTCATGGTCGAGCAGCGGCAGGGACCGATCGACTTCCGCTGGCGCGGCGCCATCAGCGGCGCGGCCGACGGCACGCTCACGTATACGATGGATGGCCAGGCCGGCAGCGCTTTTCGCTACAATCGCATCGGCCTCTGCCTGCTGCACCCGCCCGAGACGGCCGCCGGACGGCCATACGCCGGTCGCACGCCCGACGGTCCTATCGCCGGCACGCTGCCCGATCTCATCGGCGTGCAGCGGATCGAGGGCGGCCAGATTTTCGCCCTGTTCCCGGCGATCGACCAGTTGACGATCGCGCTGGCCGGCGGCGGCGCGGTGATGTTCGACTTCGAGGGCGACCTGTTCGAGATGGAGGATCAGCGCAACTGGACCGACGCCTCATTCAAGACTTACTCGACACCGCTGGCGCTCCCCTTCCCGAAGGACGCCGCGCCGAACCAGGCGATCCGGCAGCGCCTGACCATCACCGCGACCGGGCTACCGGCGACCGAGCCGGCGCCAGCGGCCGGTGTACGCCTCGTCCTCGGCGCAGGCCAGGGACACGGCCTGCCGCCGATCGGGCTGGGCATGGCCAGTCACGGCCAGGCGCTGGCGCCGGCCGAGGTCGAGCGGCTGCGCCTGCTGGCGCCGGCCCACCTGCGCGTCGATCTGACGCCATCCGACGCCGATAGCGCGG
Organism: Chloroflexota bacterium; assembly: GCA_020849725.1. The sequence goes on along the minus strand of JADLAZ010000110.1, from coordinate 6,552 downwards.
CCGTGCTGGCCACGGCCGTAGCGGCGGCGACGGCGCTGGGCTGCCCGCTGGAGCTGGCACTGTTCCTGGCCGGCGACGGCCACGCCGACCTCACCTGGCTGGCGACACGTTTGCCCGGTGTGCCGCTGGCGCGTGTCCTGGTCTTCCATGCCGTCAGCAGCGGGCGCGGCGATGAGGCGATCTCGACCGGGCCACTCGTCGCCGCGGCGCGGGCGCGGCTGCGCCCGGTCGTCGGTGACGTCCCGTTCGCCGGCGGCACCACTTTCTACTTCACCGAGCTCAACCGCCGCCGGCCCGATCCCACCCTCATCGACGCGGTCGCCTACTCGATCAACCCGCAGGTGCACGCTTTCGACGAGCGGAGCCTGGTCGAGACGCTGCTCGCCCAGGGCGAGACGGTTCGCTCCGCCCGCGCCTTCAGTGGCGATCGGCCGATCGTCGTCAGTCCGGTCACGCTGAAGCCGCGCTCGAACCCGAACGCCACCGGCCTGGCCACCGAGCCACCCCCCGGCGAGCTACCCGAGGCGGTCGATCCACGCCAGATGTCGCTCTTCGGCGCGGTCTGGACCGCCGGCAGCATCGCCGCGCTGGCGATGGCCGGCGCTGGCTCGCTGACCTACTACGAGACGACCGGCTGGCGCGGCGTGATGGAGGTGGCGGCCGGCTCGTCCGCGCCAGCGGCATTCGCCGCCGAGCCAGGGACAGTCTTTCCGCTCTACCATGTGCTGGCCGATGTGGCCGAGTGGCGCGGCGGTGAGCTGGTGACCTGCCAATCGAGTGACCCGCTGACGGCGCAGGGGCTGGCCGTGCGCGTGGCCGGCGGGCTGCGCATCCTCGCCGGCAACATGACACCCGAGGACCAGGTCGTAACGCTGACCGACCTACCCGGTGAGACAGTGACGCTGCGCCGGCTCACAACCGGAACCGCGCTGACAGCGATGCGCGAACCGGCGCGGTTTCGCATCACCACCGCCCCCGCCACCGCGCCCGGCGGTCGCCTGACCGTGACGCTTGCCCCGTACGAGTTGCTGCGTGTCGAGGCGCCGGCCGGGTAGTCATCGGCCGCCGCACGAGGAGGGTCAGCCATGCGCATCACCGGGATCGAGACGTTCGTGTGCGACGCCGGCTGGCGACCGTGGACCTTCGTCAAGGTGCTGACCGATGCGGGCGTCGTCGGCTACGGCGAGTGCAGCGACGGCCGCAACCCCCGTGGCGTCGTCGGCTGCATCGACGATCTCCGGCCGCTCCTGCTCGGGCGCGACCCGCGCGCCGTCGAGCGCCTCAACGCCGACATGTACCGCGTCATTCGCCAGAGCCCGGGCGGTATCGCTCAGAAAGCCATCGCCGGCATCGACACCGCGCTGTGGGACATCAAGGGCAAGGCGCTCGGCGTGCCGGTCTACGAGCTGCTCGGCGGGCCAACGCGCGACCGCGTGCGCCTGTATTGGTCGCACTGCGGCACCAGCCGCGCCCGCCACTGGGAGCTCCTGGGCGTGCCGCCGCTGCGCGGCATGGCCGACATCGCCGCACTGGGGCGTGAGGTCGTCGAGCGCGGCTTCACCGCCCTCAAGACCAACATTGTCGTGCCCGGCGACCCGGCCACCGTCTACGGACCTGGCTTCGGCGGCGACGACGCCAACGGCTACGACCTGACACTCAGCCCGGCCATGCTGCGCCATACGGTTGACCTGATCGGCACGTTCCGCGCGGCGGTCGGGCCGGACGTCGGCATCGCGCTGGACCTGAACTTCAATTTCAAGACCGAGGGTTTTGCCCGCATCGCCAAGGCGCTCGAGCCGTTCGACCTGATGTGGCTAGAGATCGACACCTACGAGCCAGACGCGCTGGCCTGGATCAAGGCGTCGACGACGACGCGCATCTGCTCGGGCGAGAACCTGTTCACCGCCCGCGACTACCGGCCGTTCCTCGACCGGCAGGCAATGGACGTCGCCATGATCGACGTGCCCTGGAACGGCTTCACAGCATCGAAGAAGATCGCCGACCTGGTGGCCACCTACGAGGTCAACATCGCCCCCCACAACTACTATTCGCACCTGTCGACGCTGCTCAGCGCCCACCTCTGCGCCGTGTCGACCAACGTGCGCATCATGGAGATAGACATCGACGACGTGCCGTGGAAGGACGACCTGCTGACCGAGCCGCTCGACATTCGCGATGGCCACCTGCATCTGCCGGCGCGGCCGGGCTGGGGCGCCGACTTGAACGAGCGCGAGATCGCCCGCCACCCCTGGCCAGCCTGACGCGAGCCGGCGTCTGCACCGTCAGCCGCCGGCGGGCGCGGGCGCCAACTGGTCGGGCACATCGCCGGCCAGGAATGACGCCACCGCCGCGAGTACGACCGGTTCGGCTAGACCGGCCGTGTGGTTGAACGGCACATGCGCCAGCGACGTGCAGGGATGCGCACCGATCGGCAGAAAAGCCCGGCCATAGATGCGCGCCGCCGGCTGGTCGCGCAGCCACTGCGTGTCGAGATTTGGTGGCACAAGCGCGGCCACCGGGCCGCAGGGTTGGTAGACCCAATCGGCCAGGTTGCCGATCGTCAACAGGCCGATGGTGGCGAAGCTGGCGTCGAGCGCGAGTTGCTGATTGGTGTACCGCTCGCCAGCGGCGGGAAATGCCGCCGGCGCCACGACCTGTGCCGCGCTGGCGGCCGCGCCGCGCGGCCGGTCGGCGCCCGCGCTGCGGTAGATGGCGCGCATGTCGGCGGTATTGCGCGGGTCGGCGATGGCCTCGCCGCAGTCGCTGTCGATACCGACCTGCGCTACCAGGTCCGTCAGCGATGCAAACGTGGGCGGGATACCGCCCAATGGCGCGCTGATGGTCACGACATGGCTGATCCGCGCGCCGCTGCCGGGCAGCGGCGCCCGCCAGTCCGCCCGCGGTCCATCTTTGAGCAGAGCCAGATAGGCCAGTGCAATTAGGCCACCCTGGCTGTGGCCGATAAGCGCGATCTCCGCACCCGGGTGGGCGGCCGCCAGGTCTGCCACCTGCTGCTCCAAGCGGCGCGCCTGGTCCCCGATCGAGGCGGACCAGGTGTCGCCGCAGGTGTAGGTGGGCGACGGGTAGGCGTAGCTGAAGCGCTGGAAGGTCGTCGCACCCGGCACCGCCCAGCCGCCGGCCGCACCGGCCGCCGTCAGCGCCGCCTGAAACGGGAGGAACAACCCGTCATCGCTGCTGGTGTTGACACCGGCCAGCCAGACGACGACGCGCGCCGGTTGGCCCTGCGCCACCGCCGGCCGCGCGGCCGGCGGCAGTGCCAGCACCACCAACGCAGCCAGCGCGACCCACGTGGCCAGCAGTACCGCGCGCCAGCGCCTCACTGATCGTCCCATCCTGGCACATTTCATGCCCCAGCCACCGACGTGGGCGCGGCGTCCACGCCATCCGGCGCGCCAGCCACCTCACCCAGCCCATTTGCCACACCCTCTTCAAGATCGTGAATCATCAGCACGCGGCCGATATCGCCAGCGTTCCCGACCTGAAGCACGGCGCGGGTGTTGCCGGCCAGCGCCCGCGCCACCTCGAGTTGGCGGCGGTTCCAGTCAAGCTGGGCTGCGGTCGGGTTCTGGCGCAGGCGCTCCTCCATCCTGGCGAGTCGCAGCCCCTCGTTCTCGGCTTCCAGCTCGATCAGGTTGCGACGCAGCGCGGCCAGCTCGATCTGCTGGCGCACCTCCTCGCGCGTGCGCTCAGCGAGAGCGATCACCCGCTGGCGCTGGAGCTCCTCCTCGTCGGCCAGGCGGCGCAGCGCCAGCTCCTGCAGTTGGATCTGCTCGGCCCGCTTCACGACTGCTAGCTGGCGAGCCTCCTCGGTAGCCATGAAATCGGCCGGCGGTCGGGCATAGGTGATATTCACCTTCGAGATCATGACGCCGAACGAGGCGATATCCATGTCCAGCGCCCCCCGCAGCGGCTCCGTATCCGCCTGCGCCAGACCCATGACCTCCTCGGACGTGATCGTGTGGACGAGCTGACGAAACGCATCCTGGCACGACGCCTGCAGCACCAGATCAAAATCGCTGGCCGAGATACTGTACACGAACCGGTACGGGTCAGTGATCTCGAAGGTGATGACGGTCTGGATCGTCGCGATCACACGGTCGCTCGTCGGCGAGGCGATGGCGGGCATCTCGAACGGCACCTGCCGCCGAGTCACCAGGTGGGTGACGGCCACCCACGGCAGAAGCAGGTGTACACCGGGGCCGATTGTCTTCCAATAGCGTCCGCGCCGGGCCAGCAGCGCATTCGCCCCTTCCGGCACCCGCACCAAGACGGTCGGGATGGTGCTGGTCGCGGCCAGGCCGATCGCGGTCACCACCAGCAGCCAGAACAGCACCGGCCCAGGCCTCAGCAGCAGGTCCAGGACGAGCGCGCCGGCCAGGACCGCGGCCGCGACCAGCAGCAGGTCGAACCGGACTCGGAATGGTCGGTCCGGGATGACGACGATCGGCACGCGCCCCTCGGGGTCATAGGCAGAGAAGACCTCCGCCGCCCGGTCCAGCGGGACCCGCACCTGAACCAGTTGCGTGTCGAGGTCCGTCGGCAATGCAGCGCTGGTATCGACCATTTCTCACCTCATCCTTCTGGGACGACCGACGGGGCCGCCGTGCCACGGCGACGGCGCTGCGCTCGAGTCGCCACGCGCCCACCAACAAGGATCGGGGCGCCAGTGAGGACGAGACGGCGTCGCCCAGCGGACGATCGAGCGCTGTCACCCGCAAGCACGCCGGCCGGCGCCGGCGGCTCATTGAAGCGCGCGTACACGTAGCGGTACAGGTCGGTCGCGATCGTCGCGATCGGTGCGGCCAGCAACACCCACCACAGACCAAGTTGCGACAGCGCCACGATCGCCAGCACCAGCACGCTCGGGTGGATAGTCGTCGCACGGCGGCTCAAGCGCGGGGTGATGAAGCGCCCGACCAGCATCTGCACGACCAGCACCAGCACGACCAGCATCACTGCCGCATCGGTTGATTGAGTCAGGCCGACCGCGCCGGCCAGGATCACGGCAAGGAAGGGGCCGACTTGTGGCACCAGATTCAGGATGCCGATGATCAGAGCCAGCAACAGGTGATCGGCGCCGACGCTGAGTTGAACGCGATCGAGCAGCTTGATGCCGATATAGGCGAGCGCACCGACGGCGACCGCGACGACGAGTTGCACCTGCAAGAAGGCGCTGGCGGCTCGATCGATGATGCGCACGACGGCCCAGAAGTCGGGCCGCATCCACACCGGCAGCATCTGGTTGATCGTCCGCACAGCGGCACGCTGGTCATTCAGCACCGCCAGCAGCCAGCCCGGCACGACCAGGAAGCCGAGGACGAAGCCGAGTGTGCCGAACAGGCCGATGATATTACCCACTACAAACATCAGCATTCCGCGCAGATAGAGGACCAGATTAGCGCGGAAGTTGGTCGAGATCTGGGTCATCGTCTCGGCGACCAGGTCCTGCGCCGACTCGGGGAGGGTGGTGTTGAACTCACCGAGGCGCCCCCATACCCACCGCACTTGCTCCACCGTCGGCAAATGCTGGAGCACGTGCGTGACCTGGCTGGCAAGCGCCGGCGCCAGCAGCATCAGCAAACCGACCACAGCGGCCACAAAAAGGCTGAACGTCAGCAGCACCGCAATCGGGCGCGGCAAGACCCGGTCGAGACGGTTGACCAGCGGCAGCAAGGCATAAGCGACCACGGCGCCGGCGACAAACGGCGACAGCGCCGGCCAGGTAGCCACGACCAACCAGGTGACCGCTGCCAGCGCCCCAAACATCATGGCCAGCTGCACGACGTCGCCCGGGGTCGTACTCCGGACCCGGTAGTCGACGCGCCGCCACGCCCGCGCCGCGCGCTCGACCGATGCTGGCGGCGCGTCCGGCACGCCGGCCGGTGATCGATCTGGGGTCCTCGTGTCAACCATGAGCGCCCATCCTCACGCAAGGCAGGCAACGCCATCCCTGTCGGCGCTGCTGCTCCCGCATCTCGCGCCACGACTCAGCGCCGCTACAGCCGGCCAGCATACTGGAAACCGTCGTGCCAACGGAGTGCGGCTGCACCGAGCGCCACCGATGGCCCAAGTCAAATATACACGCCACGATCGCGGCTGGATGCATGGCCTGCCCCGTGCGTCGCTCAGCGCATGCGGGCTAAGCCGGGTGGCGCCGTGCCGGCGCAACCGGGTCCGCGCCGCGACGTTCCCAGTTCTAGGGTGGCGTGCGTCGGCGCCGGCGTGAGTCCTTCTCCAGCTCACCGCAGTCCGCGGCGGCGGACGTCGTGGCGCCACAGCGCCCCCCAGGCGCGGTTCCAACCGCTGGCCATCAGTTGACGCGCACCCGTCGGCGTGACGCCACGTGCATTCACCCAACGGTGTGTGTATACTTGATGTCTGTATCATCGACGGTCAGTCACGTTGGCGCCGAGGGTCGCCCTGGGGGCGCACATGGCTGAGATCGGGGACGTCGTCGCTGCTCTGCCCAGCGCGGCATTCGCCATCGACGGGCGCCGCCGGGTCGTGGCCTGGAACCACGCCGCCGCGGTG